>NZ_CP077095.1:2507500-2859166 GCF_014268885.2 Pseudomonas xantholysinigenes
GGTACGCCTGCCGCAACTGGCGCTGACCGCGGGGCAGGGCAAGGCGGCAGGCAACATCGTCCTGCGCTTCGCCGACACCTTGGCCTGGGATGTCGACCTGCAGCTGTCGGCCCTGGACCCGTCCTATTGGCTGGCCGAGCTGCCGGGTACGCTGGCCGGGCCGCTACGCAGTCAGGGCGAATTGCACAATGATCAGCTCAAGCTCAAGGCCCTGCTTGACCTCAAAGGCCGCTTGCGCGGCCAGCCGGCCCTGGTCAAGGTCGATGCCGAGGGCGCTGGTGAACGTTGGACCCTGGCCAGCCTGGCAGTGCAGCTGGGTGACAATCGCATCAATGGCAGTGGCAGCCTGCAGCAGCGCCTGGCCGGGCGTATCGACCTTGACCTGCCACGCCTGGGCCAGCTGTGGCCGCAACTGCAAGGGCAGGCCAAGGGCCGCCTGGACGTGGCGGGCAGCCTGACGGCCCCGCAGGGCACGTTCACGCTGCAAGGACAGCAGCTGGGACAGGCGGATAACCGTCTCCAACGCCTGGACCTGGACGCGCGCCTGGACAGCGCCCAGCGTGGCCAACTGGCGCTCAAGGCTGCTGGCATCCGCGTGGGCGATACCGCCCTGGGCGACCTCGAGGTGCAGGGCAAGGGCGATAGTCGTCAACAGGCCGCCACACTCGCCCTTGTTGGACCGCAGCTCAAGCTCGACCTGGCGCTCGATGGCACTCTGGGCAAAGGCGACTGGCGTGGCCGCCTGGCCAGTGGGCGTATTCAGGCCGGGGGCCAGGACTGGCAACTGCAGGCCCCGGCGAAACTGCAGCGCCTGGCCAACGGTCAGCTGGATTTCGGCGCCCATTGCTGGCGCTCGGGCCAGGCCAGCTTGTGCGGCGAGGACCAACGCCTGGCCCCTGAGCCACGCTTACGCTACCACCTCAAGCAGTTCCCGCTGGACAGCCTGGCGCAATGGTTGCCCAAGGACTTTGCCTGGCAGGGACTGCTCAACGCCGATATCAACCTCGATATTCCGGCCAGCGGTCCCAAGGGCAATGTGCGCATCGATGCCAGTGGCGGTACCTTGCGCGTGCGTGACAAGGAACGCTGGGTCGACTTCCCCTATCAGGCGTTGCGCCTGGACAGCACCCTGGCGCCCCGCCGGATCGATACACGGCTGGATTTCCGTGGCGAGCGTCTGGGTGAACTGAGCGTCAACACTCGCCTTGACCCGTTGGGTCGCAACAAGCCGTTGTCCGGCGATTTCCGCCTGGCCGGGCTGGACCTGTCGATCATCAGGCCCTTCCTGCCGATGGTCGAGCGCCTGGCCGGTCAGCTCAATGGCAGCGGGCATCTGTCCGGCAGCCTGTTGGCGCCGCAGGTCAATGGCAGCCTGGCCTTGAGCGACGGTGAAGTCGGCGGTGCCGAGTTGCCGGTGAGCCTGGAGAGTTTGTCGCTGCAAGCCCTGATCACTGGCGAGCATGTGCAGCTCAAGGGGGACTGGCGCAGTGGCGACAGCGGGCGCGGGCAACTCGCCGGGCAAATGACCTGGGGACAGGCGCTGGGCATGGACCTGCACCTGCAGGGCCAGCAGCTGCCCGTCAATGTCGAGCCCTATGCCGCACTGGAGGTAGCCCCCGACCTGATGATCCGTCTACTGGACGACAGGCTGGCGGTTACCGGCAAGGTCCATGTGCCCAAGGGCAAGATCACCGTGCGCGAGTTGCCGCCGTCAACCGTGAAGGTGTCCGACGACACCGTTATCGTTGGCCGCCAGACCGAGGCGGGCAAGCCACCGATGGCGGTTGCCATGGACATCGATGTCGATGTCGGCAGCGAGAAACTGTCGTTCAGCGGGTTTGGCCTGAGCGCCAACCTGCTGGGCCACGTGCACATCGGTGACAACCTCGACACCCGTGGCGAACTCAGCCTGGCCGACGGTCGTTATCGTGCCTACGGGCAACGCCTGACCATTCGCCGTGCGCGTCTGTTGTTCGCCGGGCCCATCGACCAGCCATACCTGGACATCGAGGCCATTCGCCAGGTCGACGATGTGATTGCCGGTATTCGCCTGAGCGGCAGTGCCGAACAGCCGACCACCAAGGTCTTTTCGGAGCCGGCGATGAGCCAGGAGCAGGCGTTGTCCTACCTGGTCCTGGGCCGGCCCCTGGGCAGCTCGGGTGAGGACAACAACATGCTGGCCGAAGCGGCCCTGGGCCTGGGCCTGATGGGCAGCGCCGGCTTGACCGGAGGGCTGGCGTCGAACCTGGGCATCGATGACTTCCAGCTCGACACGCAAGGGTCGGGCAACAGCACCAGCGTGGTGGCCAGTGGCAATCTGACCGAACGTCTGAGCCTGCGTTATGGCGTGGGTGTGTTCGAACCGGCAAGCACCATCGCATTGCGCTACAAACTGAGCAAAAAGGTCTATCTCGAGGCCGCCAGCGGCTTGGCCAGTTCGCTGGACATCTTCTACAAACGCGACTTCTAAGCGTTTGCGCTGACCCGCACCGGCCATCCGTGGCCGGCCGCGGGTACCTCTCACCACATTGTTGTCCCTGGATCCTGCCGTAACACCGTGTCGGACGCTGGGCGGGCTCTGCGCGGGAATCCTCAACGGGCGTGGCAGTCCTGGCGACGGATGTTGCCGATTTGGCGCAGACTCAACCCGTACTTGTCGGCCAGCAGGCTGCGGGACAGACCGCTGGCGCTTTCTTTCTGGATCTGCTGGTTGCGCAGTTGGCGCTGGAAGTGGTCTGCCTTGGGGATTTCCAGTGCCAGTCCGGCGAAGCGCTCGATCAGCGCGTCAAGGGCATCCGGCGGCAGCACGTCTGCCAGCTTGGTGCGGGCGCGATGCTTAGGGATGTACTTCGGACGACCACCAAAGGCGCAGGTCAGGCGGTAGGCGTTTTCCAGGCCGATGCATTCGATCAACGATTGCAGGGATTGTGGGAGCTGGCTGGTTTCGATGTTGCTGAGGTCCGGCATTTCCATGGGAAGGTTCCTAAGAGCTTGAATGGTTTTCAGGGGGCTTGGCCGTAGTGGCAAGCGCCATGAATCGATTCTCGAACAGCTCAGGAAAGCGTCGCTAGGCGCGAACTGGACCAGAACTTGTAGCTTTCGTGGCTTCTGGCCTGAAGGCAGCTAGCTTGTTCGACGTAGGAAATGCCTTCACCCTTGCGCTACAGGCCTCAAACCTGCGGGAGAAAAGCTTCCATGATGGCGTTTTGGGTGCTTACCCCATGCTTGAGTGCAAGGGAAGCCATTCCGGGGCGATGCACGCTCGGGCTGCAGATAAGATCGTCAGGAAAGTCAGCGTGGGAAAAGGCAGCGAGGTATCATGGCGCCGGCTCGATGGGAGCCTCTTGTCCCCGATGTCGCAAGGAATCTTCGATGACACATGTGCAGCGCCTGAAATATTCGATCCTGATCATCCTGATGGTGCTGGGCATCATGCTCGGCCTAAGTTATCTGCAAAAGCAGGGGACCATCAGTGAGCAGACATTCCAATACATCGCCATCGCCATCGCGGTGGTCGTGGTGGTGATCAACGGGATCCTGCGGCGCAAGGTCAAGCCCTGACGAGCGGGCCGGCGTTTCCGTGCCGGCCATGCACTCAGCGTGGTGCGTGTTGCTCGAGCACGGCGCGGGCCTCTGGCTTGAGGCTGTAGCACTTGTCGTGGCCCAGGCTGATCACGCCTTCGCTGCACAAGCGTTTGAGCACCTCGCGCACGCTCAGGAACGACAGCGGGATGTCCAGCTGTTCGAGTTGGGCATGGACGCCGCGCACGCCAATGCTGCGGCCATTGCGGTCGGCGCTGTGCAGGGCGTCGATGACCTTCAGGCGAATCAGGCTGGTGCGCAAACCGTAGGTGCGCAGCAGTTCGCGAATCTGCTCGTTGCCCAGGCGCTCTTCCGGCGGGGCCGGGGGTTGACCCGGGCTTGGCGCCTCCGACAGCGAACGTTGCGGGTTGTACATGTGAATGCTCCTTTTCGTGGACTGTCCCGAAATCGTGGGTGCCTCACTTCTAAAGACGAACGAGATCGACAAAACTGCAACTCCTCGGTAAAAAAATCTGACAGCTTCTGTAGAAAACGTTACAGGGCGCTGTAGTCCGTAAAATTTTCATGTGGCCACTCGTCTGTTCGGGATACCCCCGGATTGCATGAGGAATGCCCGTGACTTCCCTCTCACGCCCCCTGTACCACCTTGGTCTTGTCGCTGTGCTGGCAGGCGCCAGCCTGGCCGCCCAGGCCCGTGAAACGACGGGTGACGCGTCCGCGCAGATCCGCCGTACCAGCTTCGGCGTGCCGCATATCCTGGCCAAGGATGAGCGCGGCCTGGGCTATGGCATTGGCTATGCCTATGCCCAGGACAACCTGTGTCTGCTGGCCGACGAGGTGCTGACCGTCAACGGCGAGCGTTCGCGTTTCTTCGGCGGGCAAGGCAAGACCGTCGATCAGCGTGACAACCTGTCCAGTGATGTATTTTTCACCTGGCTCAACACGCCTGCCGCAGTCGATGGCTTCCTGCAGGCGCAGCCCGTCGCGGTGCGGGCTTTGTTGGAGGGCTACGCCAGTGGTTACAACCGGGCCTTGGTGGAGCGGCGGGCGCAGGGCCTGCCGGCCGAGTGCGGTAGCGGTGAGTGGCTGCGACCGATCAGCAGCCGTGACCTGGCCAAGCTGACCCGGCGCTTGCTGGCCGAAGGTGGGGTAGGGCAGTTCGCCGAGGCGCTGGCGGGCGCCACGCCGCCGCAATTGGCCGCGCAACAGCCGGTACAGGATTATCGTGGTGCCCTGGCACGCCAGGCGCGCTTTGCCGCCGAGCGTGGCAGCAACGCGGTGGCCGTGGGTGCGGAGCGTTCGGCCAGCGGTCGTGGCCTGTTATTGGCCAATCCGCATTTCCCCTGGATCGGCGGCCTGCGCTTTTATCAGATGCAACTGACCATTCCGGGGCAACTGGATGTGATGGGCGCCGCCTTGCCCGGGTTGCCGGTGATCAATATCGGCTTCAACCAGCACCTGGCCTGGACTCACACCGTCGACACCTCGAAGCATTTCACGCTGTATCGACTCCAGCTGGATGCCAAGGACCCGACCCGCTATCTGCTTGATGGCCAGTCACTGCCCATGCAGCGCCAGGCCGTGACCGTCACGGTGAAGGGTGAAGATGGCACGCTCGGCCAGGTCGAGCGCACGGTCTACCTGTCGAAATTCGGCCCGGTGGTGCAGTGGCCGGGGCGTCTGGATTGGGATCGCCAGGCGGCCTACAGCTTGCGCGATGCCAACCTGGACAACACCCGGGTGCTGCAGCAGTGGTACCAGATCAACCGCGCGCACAGTGTTCAGGCGTTGCAGGCGTCGGTCACGCAGTTGCAGGGCATTCCCTGGGTCAACACCCTGGCGACGGATGATACCGGCCAGGCCCTGTATCTGAACCAGTCGGTGGTCCCTTACGTCGACCAGGCCCTGCTCGAACAGTGCGGCAACCCAAAGGCCCCGGGCGGGCTGGTGGTGCTTGACGGTTCACGTAGTGCCTGCCAGTGGAAGGTCGATGCGCAAGCGGCCCAGCCAGGCATCTTCCCGGCCCGTCTGTTGCCAAGCCTGGCGCGGCGCGACTTCGTGCAGCACGCCAACGACTCGGCCTGGATGGCCAATCCGGCGCAACCGCTGACAGGGTTCTCGCCCGTGGTCAGCCAGGCCGACCAGCCACTGGGCATGCGCAGCCGTTTTGCCCTGCAGCGCTTGCAGGGGCGCGACAAGCTGGCCGCCAGTGACTTGCAGTACATGGTCTTCGATGACGAGGTGTACCTGGCCAGCCTGCTGATGCCCGACCTGCTGCAGTGGTGCAAAGGCGCCGCGGCTGACGTCAAGGGCGTTTGTGACAGCTTGCAGGCCTGGAACGGCAAGGCTGACCTGGACAGCGGCATCGGCCTGATCCACTTCGGCAATATCCTCGAAGCGCTCGCGGCTCACCCTGAAAGCTGGCGGGTGCCCTTCGACCCTGCCGATCCGCTGCACACCCCGCGAGGCTTGGCGGTTGAGCAGGCCGCGGTCGGCCAGTTGCTGCGCGAGGCGGCGTTGGCGTCGCAGCAGGCGGTCGGCGCGTCCGGCGTGGCGGCGGACCAGCGGTGGGGGCAGATCCAGCAGGCCGCCGATGGCACGCCGGTGCCTGGCGGCCCGCAGGAGCTGGGGGTGTACAACGCCATGGTCAGCGTGCCGGTCGGCGCGGGCAAGCGCCTGGTGGTCAGTGGTTCCAGTTACCTGCAACTGGTCACTTTCACCGCGCAAGGGCCACAAGCCCAGGGCCTGCTGGCGTTCTCGCTGTCGAGCGAGGCGGCGTCGGCGCATGCTGGGGACCAGACGCGGGCCTTCTCGGCCAAGCGCCTGGCACCGATTCCATTCACCGAAACGCAGATCAAGGCTGATCCTCAGTATCGACACTATGTGATCAGCGAGCGGGATACCGGGCCGGTGGTCAGCACCCAGTAATCGAGGCTGGCAGCCGGCGCTGTGGCGCCGGCCCGCCAGTGACGCTGTCAGCGCGGCAGGCGCCCGCTGACGAAGTGCGCGACATCGTTGAAGCCAGGGGTGGATGCATGCCCCGGCGTCACCAGCGAATCGATGAACGCTTCATCCTCCGCCGTCACCTTCACCTGCAGCGCACCGGCATAGGTGTCCCACTGCGCCTCGGTACGCGGCCCGACGATCGCCGAGCTGACCAGGCGGTTGTTCAGCACCCAGGCAATGGCGAACTCGACGATGCCGACGCCCTTGGCCTCGGTATAGGCATGGATCTTCTGGGCGATGGCCAGCGACTCCTGGCGCCATTCCACTTCCATGATGCGCTTGTCCTGGCGTCCGGCGCGGCTGCCTTCGTCCGGGGTCGAGCCCGGCGCGTACTTGCCGCTGAGCACGCCGCGGGCCAATGGGCTGAAGGGCACCACGCCCAATCCATGGTAGGCGGCGGCGGTCAGTTGCTCGGGCTCGGCCTGACGGTTGACGATGTTGTACAGCGGCTGGCTGACCACCGGTTTGGCGACGCCGAGCTGCTGGGCCAGGTTGCAGATTTCGGCGATGCGCCAGCCGCGGAAGTTGCTGACGCCCCAGTAGCGGATCTTGCCCTGGGCCAGCAGGTCGCCGATGGCCCGCACGGTCTCTTCCAGCGGCACCGCATGGTCTTCACGGTGCAGGTAGTAGATATCCAGGTAATCGCTGCCCAGGCGCGTGAGGCTGGCTTCCAGGGCATTGAACAGGTGCTTGCGGGACAAGCCGCTGCGGTTCGGCAAACCGTCGACCGGGCCATAGCCGGCCTTGGAGGCGACGATCCAGTCCTGGCGGTTGCGCGCCACCGCCTCGCCGACGATCTCCTCGGAGCGCCCGCCGTTGTACACATCGGCGGTGTCGATGAAGTTGATGCCCTGGTCCCAGGCCTTGTCGATGATACGCAGCGCGTCTTCGGTGCAGGTCTGCTCACCGAACATCATGCTGCCCAGGGTCAGGGCCGAGACTTGCAGGCCGCAGTGGCCAAGGGGGCGGTAGAGCATCGCGAGTTATCCTTTTCCGGCAGTGTGGGGGATTTGTTTTACACAGTTCATCCCGGCTTTGAAAGGGTGGTGCGGGGAGCGGTTCTGGATGTATGTGATGAGCCCGCAGTGCTTGCTGAATGCTTACACTTCTTCGCGCAAAGTTCATATGAGACAAAATTGACTCATATCGAATGTAGAAGTACCATTAGCGCCGTTTTCTAATCAAAGGCTCGGGTGAGTACATGAGCAACTTGCGTGCAATTGGAGTGGCCAGCTGGCTGGCGGTGGCGGTAGCGCTGGCCGGCTGCGGCGCCGCGGATGAACAGCAGGCCGCAGCCGAAGCGGTGTTTCCGGTCGAGACCCTGACCGTGGCTGGCGAGTCGTTGGCATTGGCCTCGACCCTGCCGGGCCGGGTCGAACCGATGCGGGTGGCCGAGGTGCGTGCCCGGGTGGCCGGCATCGTCCTGCACAAGCGTTTCGAGGAAGGCGCCGACGTCAAGGCCGGCGATGTGCTGTTCCAGATCGACCCGGCACCGTTCAAGGCCGCCCTGGCCCGCGCCGAGGCCGACCTGGCCCGGGCCCAGGCCGTGCAGCACGAGGCCCAGGCGCGGGTGAAACGCTACGAGCCGCTGGTGAAGATCGAAGCCGTCAGCCAGCAGGACTTCGACAGCGCCACCGCCGAGCTGCGCAGCGCCCAGGCCGCCGTGCGTTCGGCCCAGGCCGACCTGCAGACCGCGAAGCTGAACCTCGGCTATGCCACGGTCACCGCGCCGATTTCCGGGCGCATCGGCCGGGCCCTGGCCACCGAAGGCGCGCTGGTCGGGCAGGGCGATGCCACGCTGATGGCGCGTATCCAGCAGCTCGACCCGATCTATGTCGACTTCACCCAGTCCGCCGCCGATGCCCTACGCCTGCGCCAGGCCCTCAAGGACGGCGCGCTGGGTGGCGGCGACGACAAGGCGCTGACCGCCCAGGTGGAAGGCACCGACTACCAGCGCCAGGGCGCGCTGATGTTCACCGACGTGGCGGTCGATCGCGGTACCGGCCAGGTCAGCCTGCGCGGGCGTTTCGACAATGCCGACGGCATTCTCCTGCCGGGCATGTATGTGCGCGTGCGCACCCCACAAGGCACCGACCAGCAGGCGATCCTGGTGCCGCAACGCGCGGTCCAGCGTGGCAGCGACGGCGAGGCGCGGGTGATGGTGGTGGGCACCGGCAACCTGGCCGAGGCGCGCAGTGTGCGCACCGGCGTGATGCAGGGTTCGCGTTGGCAGATCGTCGAAGGCCTGCGCAGCGGCGACCAGGTCATTGTCGGCAGCCCTGCCGGCCTGGCCCCGGGCATGCCCGTGGCGCCGGCCCAGGCGCAACAGGCCGCGGCGCACTAAGGCGAGGGTAGCGAGATGTCCAAGTTCTTCATCAATCGGCCGAACTTCGCCTGGGTCATGGCGTTGTTCATTTCCCTGGCCGGCCTGCTGGTGATCCCGGCGCTGCCGGTGGCCCAGTACCCCAGCGTGGCACCGCCACAGATCTCCATCACCGCCAGCTACCCGGGCGCTTCGGCCAAGGTACTGGTGGAGTCGGTGACCAGCATCATCGAAGAGTCGCTCAACGGCGCCAAAGGCCTGCTGTACTACGAGTCCACCAACAACTCCAACGGCGTCGCCGAGGTGCTGGTGACCTTCGAGCCCGGCACCGAGCCAGACATGGCCCAGGTCGATGTGCAGAACCGCCTGAAAAAGGCCGAGGCGCGCATGCCCCAGGCCGTGCTGACCCAGGGCCTGAAGGTCGAGCAGGCCAGCTCTGGCTTCCTGCTGATCTACGCCCTGACCAGCAAGGCCAGCGACAGTGGCGACACCACGGCCCTGGCCGACTACGCGGTGCGCAACATCAACAACGAACTGCTGCGCGTGCCCGGCGTGGGCAAGCTGCAGTTCTTCGCCTCGGAGGCGGCGATGCGGGTCTGGGTCGACCCGCAGAAGCTGGTGGGCTATGGCCTGTCCATCGACGACATCAACAACGCCATCCGTGGCCAGAACGTCCAGGTGCCGGCCGGCAGTTTCGGCAGCACCCCGGGGGCCAGCGAGCAGGAGCTGACCGCGACCTTGGCGGTGCAGGGCACCCTCGACACTCCCGAGGCGTTCGCCGGCATCGTTCTGCGCGCCAACCCGGATGGCTCCCGCGTGCTGCTCGGTGATGTCGCGCGCCTGGCCATCGGCAGCGAGAACTACAACCTGTCCTCGCGCCTGGACGGCCACCCGGCCGTGGCCGGCGCGGTGCAGCTGGCGCCCGGCGCCAACGCCATCCAGACCGCCACCCTGGTCAAGGAGCGCCTGGCGGAGCTGTCGCAGTTCTTCCCTGAGGGCGTCGAGTACTCGGTGCCCTACGACACCTCGCGCTTCGTCGACGTGGCCATCGAGAAGGTCATCCACACCTTGATCGAAGCCATGGTGCTGGTGTTCCTGGTGATGTTCCTGTTCCTGCAGAACGTGCGCTACACCCTGATCCCGTCGATCGTGGTGCCGGTGTGCCTGCTGGGCACGCTGATGGTGATGAAGCTGCTGGGCTTCTCGGTGAACATGATGACCATGTTCGGCATGGTCCTGGCCATCGGCATCCTGGTGGACGACGCCATCGTGGTGGTGGAGAACGTCGAGCGCTTGATGGCCGAGGAAGGCCTGTCGCCGGGGGCGGCCACGGTCAAGGCGATGGGGCAGGTGTCCGGGGCCATCGTCGGTATCACCATGGTCTTGGCGGCGGTGTTCCTGCCGTTGGCGTTCATGTCTGGCTCGGTGGGGGTGATCTACCAGCAGTTCTCGGTGTCGCTGGCGGTGTCGATCCTGTTCTCCGGCTTCCTCGCCCTGACCTTCACCCCGGCGCTGTGCGCCACGCTGCTCAAGCCGGTACCTCATGGCCACCACGAGAAGGGCGGTTTCTTCGGCGCCTTCAACCGCGCCTTCGCCCGCGTGACCGAGCGCTACTCGGTGATGAACAGCGCCCTGGTGGCCCGCGCCGGCCGCTGGATGCTGGCCTACGTCGGCATCCTGGTGGTGCTCGGCTACTCCTACCTGCGCCTGCCGGAGGCCTTCGTGCCATCCGAGGACCTGGGCTACAGCATCGTCGACGTGCAGTTGCCACCGGGCGCCAGCCGGGTACGCACCGACCACACCGCCGAAGGCCTGGAGAAGTTTTTGATGTCCCGCGAGGCGGTGGCCAGCTCGTTCATCGTCAGTGGCTTCAGTTTCTCGGGCCAGGGCGACAACGCCGCGCTGGCGTTCCCCACCTACAAGGATTGGTCCCTGCGCGGCCAGGACCAGTCGGCGGAGGCGGAAACCGCTGCCATCAACGCTCAGTTCGCGGCCAATGGCGATGGCACCATCACCGCGGTCATGCCGCCGCCGATCGACGGCCTGGGCAACTCGGGTGGTTTCGCCCTGCGCCTGATGGACCGTGGTGGCCTGGGCCGCGAAGCACTGCTGGCGGCCCGCGACCAGCTGCTGGCCCGCGCCAACGGCAACCCGGTGATCCTCTACGCGATGATGGAAGGCCTGGCCGAGGCGCCGCAGCTGCGGGTCAAGATCGACCGCGAGAAAGCCCGTGCCCTGGGCGTGAGCTTCGAGGCCATCAACAACACCCTGGCCACCGCCTTTGGTTCGGCGGTGATCAACGACTTCACCAACGCCGGGCGCCAGCAGCGCGTGGTGGTGCAAGCCGAGCAGGGCGAGCGCATGACCCCGGAAAGCGTGCTGCGCCTGTATGCGCCCAACGCCAGCGGCGAGCAGGTACCGTTCAGCGCCTTCGTCACCACCCAGTGGGAAGAAGGCCCGGTGCAACTGGTGCGCTACAACGGCTATCCGTCGATCCGCATCGCCGGTGACGCCGCGCCCGGCTACAGCACCGGCCAGGCAATGGCCGAGATGGAGCGCCTGGTCAGCGAGCTGCCGCCTGGCATTGGCTATGCCTGGACGGGCTTGTCGTACCAGGAGAAGGTCTCCAGCGGCCAGGCCACGGCCTTGTTCGCCCTGGCTATCCTGGTGGTGTTCCTGCTGCTGGTGGCGCTGTACGAAAGCTGGGCGATCCCGCTGACGGTGATGCTGATCGTGCCGATCGGCGCCCTGGGCGCGGTGTGGGCGGTGATGCTCACCGGCCTGCCCAATGACGTGTACTTCAAGGTCGGCCTGATCACCATCATTGGCCTTGCGGCGAAGAACGCCATCCTCATCGTCGAGTTCGCCAAGGAACTGTGGGAGAAGGGCTACAGCTTGAGCGACGCCGCCATCGAGGCCGCGCGCCTGCGTTTCCGCCCGATCGTGATGACCTCCATGGCCTTCATTCTTGGCGTGGTGCCGCTGGCCATCGCCACCGGCGCCGGCGCGGCCAGCCAGCGCGCCATCGGTACCGGGGTGATCGGCGGCATGCTCAGCGCCACCTTGCTGGGCGTGGTGTTCGTGCCGATCTGTTTCGTATTCGTGCTGAAGCTGCTCAAGCGCAAGCCGGCCCCCGTGCAACACGCTGTCGAGGTGACCCAGTGATGCTCATGCGCAATCTTGCAATTCCGTTCGCGCTGGCCGTCACCTTGGCCGGCTGCTCCCTGGCACCGACCTACCAGCGCCCCGAGGCGCCGGTAGCGGCTGCCTGGGGCGATGCCGCCGGCCACCACGGCAAGGTGGTGGAGCAATTGGACTGGCAGGCGTTCATCGTCGATCCGGCGCTGCGCCAGCTGGTGGGTACCGCGCTGGACAACAACCGCTCGCTGCGCCAGACGTTGCTGGATATCGAGCAGGCCCGCGCGCAGTACCGCATCCAGCGCGCAGACCGCGTGCCGGGCCTGAGTGCCGGTGCTTCGGGCAACCGCCAGCACTTGCCGGCGGACCTGTCGAGCAACGGTCGCGAGGGTGTCAGCAGTACTTATCAGGTGGGCCTGGCGCTGCCGGAATACGAAGTTGACCTGTTTGGCCGGGTGAAAAGCCTGAGTGACGCGGCCCTGGAGCAGTACCTGGCCACCGAGGAAGTTGGCCGTGCCGCGCGCATTGCCCTGATCGCCGAAGTGAGCCAGGCCTACCTGACCCTGGACGGTGCCGAACGGCGCCTGGCATTGACCCGCCAGACCCTGGCCAGCCGCGAGGACTCGCTGGCCCTGGTCGGCCAGCGGCGTGCGGCCGGCACGGCCACGGCGCTGGATCACCAGGAGGCGTTGGGGCTGGTCGAACAGTCTCGCGCCGAGCTCGAGGCCACCGTGCGTCAGCAGCGCCAGGCTCACAACGCCTTGGTCTTGCTGCTGGGCAGTGCCGACGTGGCCAAGGCGATTCCGGGCGAGCGTCTGGCCGAGCCTATGGTATTGCAGGACATTACCCCGGGCGCGCCATCGGCGCTGGTCGAACGCCGGCCAGACATCCTCGCCGCCGAGCACCGGCTGCGGGCGCGCAACGCCGATATCGGCGCGGCGCGGGCGGCGTTCTTCCCGCGGATCAGCCTGACCGGCAGCTTCGGCACATCCAGTGCGCAGATGTCCGGGCTGTTCGACGGTGGTTCACGCAGTTGGAGCTTCATGCCGCAGCTGTCGCTGCCGTTGTTCGATGCCGGGCGCAACAAGGCCGGCCTGAGCCTGGCCGAAGCACGCAAGGACTCGGCGGTGGCGGCCTACGAAGGCACGATCCAGACCGCCTTCCGCGAAGTCGCTGACGCCCTGGCCGCCACCGACACGCTGCGCCGTGAAGAAGCCGCGCGCCGGGCCCTGGCCGATACCAGCCGGGCGACCGTGGCGCTGGCCAAGGCGCGCTACGAGGGCGGGGTGGACAACCACCTGCGCTACCTGGACGCGCAGCGCAGCAGCTATGTGAATGAGGCGGCCTTCATCGAGGCCAGCACCCAGCGCCAACTGGCCCTGGTCGACCTGTTCCGCGCCCTGGGCGGTGGTTGGCCGGACAAGGGCTGAAACGAACTCCTTTGGTTGGGGAATCCAACAGCTCGGCCCTGGGGATCCTTGCCCCGGGGCTTTTTTTATGTGGGTTTGCACAATCTGTGTAGGAGCGGCCTTGTGCCGCGAAAGGGTCGCAAAGCGGCCCCAGCAATCTTCAGGTGGGTATACAACCCGGGGCTGCTGCGCAGCCCTTTCTCGGTACAAGGCCGCTCCTACAGGGGAGCGCGGTGTACTTTGGCGACAGGTTAATCCTGCAACAATTCCGGGCTATTGAAATTGCTCAGGCGCAGGTCATCTTCGGCACATTCCAGGCCCTGCACGCTGTCCTGCAACAACGCCTTCTGCAAACTCCGCTCACCCGCCTGCCAGGCCTGTTCCAGCAGTGGCAACAAGCGTCGCGGCAATACACTGAACATCGGCTGCCAGTAGCCACCCTGGCGCACCATGGCCGCGCTGTCGTGGGCCACCGCCAGTGCCAGCAGGTCCTCGATCAAGGCCCGGTCGATCCGTGGCGCATCGCAGGCCAGCAACACCACCCAGTGATGCCGCGCCACCTTGAGCCCGCTGATCACCCCGGCCAGCGGCCCGGGAAAATCCGCGTCGGCGTCGCCGACCAGTTGGTCGGCATAAACCGCATAGACCTCCTGGTTGCGGTTGCAGGAGATCACCAAGTCATCGCTGAGCGCACGCACTGCACGCTGCACATGGGCCACCAGCGGCTCGCCGCGCCAAGCCACCAGGCCCTTGTCGCGGCCGCCCATGCGCTGGCCACGGCCACCGGCGAGGATGAGAATCGAGCAGGGGGGGAGGGTGTCGGGCATGAAAAAGGGTTCCGGGCAATCAATGCCGGGAACCCTCCCATTTAACGCCTGGCTTGTCCAGTCAGGCTTCGCTGCTGACCAGTTCGCTGGCCTTGGCCTTGCCACGTCCGGCCAGGCGCATCACCACCACGAAGAACACCGGCACGAACACCACGGCGAAGGTGGCGCTGAGCATGCCGCCAATCACCCCGGTGCCGATCGCCTGCTGGCTGGCCGAGCTGGCACCGCTGGCGATGGCCAGGGGCACCACGCCGAGGATGAACGCCAGCGAGGTCATGACGATCGGTCGCAGGCGCAGGCGCGCGGCCTGGATCGCTGCGTCCGCTGCGTCGTGCCCCTGGTCCACCAGATCCTTGGCGAACTCGATGATCAGGATGGCGTTCTTCGCCGACAGGCCGATCAGGGTGATCAGGCCGACCTTGAAGAACACGTCGTTGGGCAGCCCGCGCAGGGTGACCGCGACCACCGCGCCGAGCACGCCCAGCGGCACCACCAGCAGCACCGCGGTGGGGATCGACCAGCTTTCGTACAGCGCCGCCAGGCACAGGAACACCACCAGCAGCGACAGCGCCATCAGCAACGGCGCCTGGCTGCCGGACAGGCGCTCCTGCAACGACAGGCCGGTCCATTCCAGGCCGGCGCCAGCCGGCAGCTGTGCCACCAGGCGCTCGATCTCGGCCATGGCCTCGCCCGAGCTGAAGCCGGGGGCCGGTTCGCCGGAGATCGACACCGCCGGGTAGCCGTTGTAGCGGGTCAGCTGCACCGGGCCGCTCTGCCAATGGGCGCGGACGAAGGCGCCCAGCGGCACCATCTTGCCGCTGCTGTTGCGCACGTGGATCTTCAGCAGGTCTTCGACCTGGCTGCGCTGGTCACCTTCGGCCTGCACCACCACCCGCTGCATGCGGCCCTGGTTGGGGAAGTCGTTGACGTAGTTGGAGCCCACCGCAGTGTCCAGCACCGCGCCGATATCGCCGAACGACACACCCAGGGCATTGGCCTGGCGGCGGTCGACTTCCAGCTCCACCTGCGGGCTTTCGGCCAGCGAGGCTTCGCGCACGTTGACCAGCACCTTGCTCTTGCGCGCTTCGTCCAGCAGTTGCTCGCGCGCCTGCATCAGTTCGCGGTAGCCCATGCCGCCACGGTCCTGCAGGCGGAACTCGAAACCGGTCGACTCACCCAGGCCATCCACCGGTGGCGGCAGCACGGCGTAGGCCACGGCGTCCTTGAGCTGGCTGAAGGCGATGGTCGCGCGCTCGGCGATCGATTGCGCGTGGTCCTCGGCGCTGCCGCGCAGCGACCAGTCCTTGAGCGTGGTGAAGGCCAGCGCCGCGTTCTGGCCACTGCCCGAGAAGCTGAAGCCGAGGATCAGCGTGGTGTTGGCCACGCCTGGTTCTTCGCTGTTGTGCGCTTCGATCTGCTTGGCCACCTCGATGGTGCGGGCCTGGCTGGCCCCCGGCGGCAACTGGATATCGGTGATGGTGTAGCCCTGGTCCTCGGTGGGCAGGAAGGCGGTGGGCAACTGGCTGAAGCCATAGCCCAGCGCCACCAGCAGCGCGGCATACACCAGCAGGTAGCGGCCACTGCGCAGCAGGGCGTGGCTGACCCAGCGCTGGTAGCCGTTGCTCATGTGCTCGAAGCGACGGTTGAACCAACCGAAAAAGCCCTTGCGCTCATGGTGCTCGCCCTTGGCCAATGGCTTGAGCAGGGTGGCGCACAGCGCCGGGGTCAGGCTCAGGGCGAGGAACGCCGAGAACAGGATCGACACCGCCATCGACACCGAGAATTGCTGGTAGATGACCCCCACCGAACCTTTCATGAAGGCCATCGGCAGGAACACCGCCACCAGCACCAGGGTGATGCCGACGATCGCGCCGCTGATCTGGCTCATGGCCTTGCGCGTGGCTTCCTTGGGCGGCAGGCCTTCTGCGGCCATGATCCGCTCGACGTTCTCGACCACGACGATGGCGTCGTCCACCAGGATGCCGATGGCCAATACCATGCCGAACAGGGTCAGCACGTTGACCGAGAAGCCCAGCGCGTTCATCACCGCGAAGGTGCCCATCAGCGCCACCGGCACCACCAGGGTCGGGATCAGGGTGTAGCGCAAGTTCTGCAGGAACAGGAACATCACCGCGAACACCAGCACCATGGCCTCGAACAGGGTGCTGATCACCTGCTGGATGGAGACCTTGACGAACGGCGAGGTGTCGTAGGGGATGTCGTATTTAACGCCGGCCGGGAAGTAGCGCGACAGCTCGTCGAGCTTGGCCTTGACCAGGCCGGCGGTTTCCATGGCGTTGGCCCCCGGCGACAGCTTGACGCTGAAGGCACTGGTGGCCTTGCCGTTGAGGCGGGTGCCGTACTGGTATTCCTGGGCGCCGATCTCGACCCGGGCGACATCGCCGACGGTGACCGCGGAGCCGTCGGTGTTGGCGCGCAGCACGATGGCGGCAAATTCCTCAGGCGTGCTCAGCTGGCCTTTGACCACCACATTGGCGGTGATTTCCTGGGTCGGCCGGGCTGGCAGGTCGCCGATGCTGCCCGGGGCTACCTGGGCGTTCTGCGCGGCGATGGCCTCGGCCACATCGTTGGGCGTCAGGTTGAAACCGACCAGCTTGGCCGGGTCGATCCAGATGCGCATGGCCCGCTCCGAGCCGTACAGCTGCGCCTTGCCTACGCCCTTGATGCGGCGGATCTCGTTCATCACGTTGCGCGCAAGGATGTCGGACAGGGCGATCTCGTCGAGGCTGCCGTCCTCGGCGGTGAGAGTGGCCAGCAGCAGGAAGCCGGTGGACACCTTTTCCACCTGCAGGCCCTGTTGCGTCACCGGTCGCGGCAGGCGCGACTCGATCACCTTCAGGCGATTCTGCACGTCCACCTGGGCCATGTCCGGGTTGGTGCCCGGCTGGAAACTGGCGGTGATGGTGGCGCTGCCCAGGCTGCTCTGGGATTCGAAGTACAGCAGGTTGTCGGCGCCATTGAGTTCCTGCTCGATGATGCTGACCACGCTCTCGTCCATGGTCGCCGCCGAGGCGCCCGGGTACACGGCGTAGATTTCCACCTGCGGCGGCGCCACGTCGGGGTATTGGGCCACCGGTAGCTGGGGCAGGGCCAGGCCGCCGACCAGGAGAATGAACAGTGCGACCACCCAGGCGAATACCGGGCGGTCGATGAAGAACTGCGGCATGGATCAGGCCCTCACTGGCCGGTGTGCTGGGCGACGGCGGTGGCGCCCGGTTGTTCGTCGACCTGCACCTGGTCGCCGGCCTTGACATGCTGCAGGCCTTCGACCACGACGCGCTCGCCGGCGCTCAGGCCTTCGCTGACGATCCAGCGGTCGCCCTGGGCGCTGCCCAGGGTCACCTGGCGCTCGCTGACGCGGTCCTGCTGGTCGACCACTAGCACCTTGGGTACCCCGGCGCTGTCGCGCAGGATGGCCCGCTGCGGCACGCTGATGCCCTGGGGCTGCACGGCCTGTTCCAGGCGCACGCGCACGTAGCTGCCCGGCAGCAGGTCGAGGTCAGGGTTGGGGAACTCGCTGCGCAGGGTGATCTGGTTGGTGCTCGGGTCGACGCTGATGTCGGAGAACAGCAGCTTGCCGGCCAGCGGGTAGGCGCTGCCGTCATCCTGGATCAGCGTGGCCTTGACCTGGTCCTGGCCGACCCGCTGCAGTTCGCCGGCGCGCAGCGAACGGCGCAAGGCGTTGAGCTCGCGGGTCGACTGGGTGACGTCGGCATGGATCGGGTTCAGTTGCTGGATGGTCGCCAGCGGGGTGGTCTCGCTCTGGCCAACCAGCGCGCCCTCGGTCACCAGGGCGCGACCGATGCGCCCGGCGATCGGCGCGGTGACCGTGGCGTAACTCAGGTTCAGGCGTGCGCGTTCCAGCGCGGCCTTGGCTTCGGCGACCGCGGCATCGGCCTGGAGGAAGGCGGCGCGGGCGTTGTCGTACTCCTGGCGGCTGACCGCCTTGTCGTCGACCAGTTCGCGGTAGCGCTGCTCTTGCAGGCGCGCCTGGTACAGGGTGGCCTCGGCCTTGGCCAGGGTGGCGCGGGCACTGTCGAAGTCGGCCTTGAATGGTGCCGGGTCGATGAGGAACAGCACATCGCCCTGTTTAACGTCGCTGCCTTCGCGGTACACGCGCTTGAGCACCACGCCGGCGACCCGGGCACGCACTTCGGCGGTACGCGGGGCGAGGATGCGACCGCTGAGTTCGGTGCTGATGGCCAGGGGCTGGACAGCAAGGGTCTCGACCCGAACCTGTGTAGCGGAGGCCTGTTGTTCCTGGTCGGTGGCGTCATTGCAACCGGCCAGGGCGAGGGTCATCAGCGCCAGCAGCGCCAGAGGGCGCAGGCGCAGGGTGCAGGGAATGGACATACGGATCTTCCGGAATTGATCGAGCGTATGCTAAGGCAGCCGTTCGCGTGGGCGCTGTTAAGCTGTGTAGGGCGTGTGTGAAAAAGTGTGAACAAGCGAAGGTGCCCGGCGCAGGATTCTATATCCTGCCTTACTTCACTCCCTGTGCAAAACCACTTATGCCGAACATCCTCCTGGTCGAAGACGACAGCGCGCTGTCCGAGCTGATTGCCAGCTACCTGCAACGTAACGATTTCCATGTCCGGGTGATTGCCCGAGGCGACCATGTGCTGGAGGACTTTCACCGGCAGAAGCCTGACCTGGTCATCCTCGACCTGATGCTTCCGGGCCTGGACGGCCTGCAGGTGTGCCGCCTGCTGCGCCAGGAGTCCCAAGGCCTGCCGATCCTCATGCTGACCGCCCGCGACGACAGCCACGACCAGGTCCTGGGCCTGGAAATGGGCGCCGACGACTATGTCACCAAACCCTGCGAACCACGGGTGCTGCTGGCCCGGGTGCGCACCTTGCTGCGGCGCAGCAGCGTCAACGAACCACGCCTGGACAGCGACCTGATCCAGATCGGCGGCCTGCGCATCGACCTGGCCGAGCGCACGGTCAGCTGGCGCGACGAGGAGGTGGAGCTGTCCAGCGGCGAATACAACCTGTTGGTGGTGCTGGCGCGCAATGCCGGCGAGGTGATGAGCCGCGACCGGATCCTCCAGCAGCTGCGCGGTATCGAGTTCAACGGTACCGACCGCTCGGTGGACGTGGCGATTTCCAAGCTGCGCCGACGTTTCGACGACAGCGCCGGCGAGGCGCGCAAGATCAAGACCGTGTGGGGCAAGGGTTACCTGTTCAGCCGGGTCGAGTGGGAGTACTGACGCCGCATGCTCAAGATCCTGGTGCGCCTGTATCTGGTGATCATCGTCGCCTATGCCGGTGCGATCGCCCTGATTCCCGACAGCATCGTCGGGCTGTTCCATGAGCGCTTCATGGCCTACAACCTGGAGCAGGCCAAGGGCGTGCAGACCTTGATCGTCCGCCAGTTCCAGCAGACCCCGCGGGCGCAGTGGCCGGCGCTGGAGCAAGACCTGGCCGCGGCCTTCAAGCCGCTGGAAGTGCAGTTGCTGCGCTTGGACCAGGCCGGCCTGGCGCCCGAGGAGAGGGCGCGGCTGGAACATGGCCTGTACGTGGTGCGCCTGGCCGACTGGGGCTATTACGAGACGGCCCTGGCGCCCCTGGACAAGGAATGGCTGGTGCGCCTGCACTCGCCGGACGATCCGCTGGACATCAACGTGCTGTCCTGGGGCGTGACGGTGTTGATCGGCGCGGCCATGCTCGGCTGCCTGTTGCTGTGGGTATGGCCGCACTGGCGCGACCTGGAGCGCCTGAAGGAAACCGCCCGGCGCCTGGGCCAGGGCGAGATGAGCGAGCGCACGCATATTTCCCCGCGCTCGAACATCGGCGAGCTGGCGGGGGTGTTCGACACCATGGCCAGTGACCTGGAGCGGCACGTCAACCAGCAACGCGAACTGCTCAACGCGGTGTCCCATGAACTGCGCACCCCGCTGACGCGCCTGGATTTCGGCCTGGTGCTGCTCTACGACGAAGTGCCGCCGGCCAGTCGCAAGCGTCTGCTCGAGCTGGTGGGGCATGTGCGCGAGCTGGACGAACTGGTGCTGGAACTGCTGTCGTACAGCCGCCTGGAAAACGCCGACCAGGCCCGCGAGCGGGTCGAGGTGTCGCTGCTGGAACTGGTCGACAGCGTGCTCGGTGGTTTCGCCGAGGAGCTCGACAGCCGAGGCATCCAGTGGGAGGTGCGGGCCGAGTCGGAGCTGCCGCGTTTCGTGCTCGACCCACGGCTGACCGCGCGGGCGGTGCAGAACCTGGTGCGCAATGCCATGCGCTATTGCGACGAAAGCCTGTTGCTGCGTCTGCGCCTGGAGGATGGGGCCTGCCTGTTGACGGTCGAGGATGATGGCATCGGTATTCCGCCCGAGGAGCGCGAGCGGATCTTCCAGCCGTTCTACCGCCTGGATCGCAGCCGCGATCGCAACACCGGCGGGTTCGGCCTGGGGCTGGCGATCAGCCGGCGGGCCATCGAGGGGCAGGGCGGCACGCTGACGGTGGCGCAGTCGGCGCTGGGCGGGGCGCAGTTCCGGATTCGCTTGCCGGCCGGCGGCTGACGCCGCATGCACAGGGCCACGGCAGGCCTCAGGGAGTAATCACCTGGGCCTGCCACAGCACGAAACGGTCCTTGCCAGCGTGTTTGGCCGCGTACAACGCCTGGTCCGCGCGTACCAGGGCCGCGCTCAGGGTGTCGCCGCAATCAATCCGGGTCAGGCCAATGCTGATGGTCACCGGGTGCTCGTTGTAGTCCTCGCGCACACGCTGGCACAACGCTGCGACCTGTTGCTCGGCGGCGCCGTCGTCCAGGCCCTGGAAGAAGATCGCGAACTCCTCGCCGCCCAGCCGGGCGATCTCGAAACCACTCATTGCCGCCTTGATGTGACCCGCCACCCGCTTGAGCACTTCGTCGCCGATGTCATGGCCGAAGCTGTCATTGACCCTCTTGAAGTTGTCGATATCGATCATTGCCAGGAACTGCCCAGGGGCGCCCAGTTGCAGTTGGCGCTCGGCCTTGGCCATGAACGAGCGGCGGTTGGGGATTTCCGTCAGGGCATCGACATAGGCCTGCTCCAGCAGCACCTTGGTCAGGTAGAAGTTGTGCAGCTTGGCCTGGCGGATGCGCAGGTAGCTGTAAGTCACCAGGCCGCTGAGGCACAGCGCGTAGCTGATCAGCATCGCGCCTTCGAGGTCCAGGGCGTGGATTCGGGTATGGAAGAACGGGTTGAGCATGATCCAGGTGATACCCAGGGCGCAGAAGAACGACCAGCGCCGCACCGGTAGCACCGACACGGTGTACAGCACGGTCGAGACGCCTAGCACCAGCCACACTGGGCGCAGGACGATGGGGATGCCTTCGATCACCAGGCGCATGGCCAGGGTCAGCACGGTCACGAACAGCAGGTTGAGCACGTCGAAATGCGGGCTCTTGCGAGTGAAGCCCAGGACCACGGTGAGGCAGCCCAGCAGGGCGATGAACGCCCCGGAACGCCAGGTGAAGCCCTGGCCACCGAGGTAGCTGACGATCAGGTCGAAGACCAGCCAGATGGCGATGCCGACGCAGAAGATCAGCAGGCAGAAGCGGCGCATGGCCTCGAACTCATGCTGGCGGAACTCGGCGCGCAGGGCGGCGGGGGCGACTTGCTGGCGGATATGGGCTTCGAGGGTTTTGTACATGGAGGCGATGGTGGCCTTGAAGTTGTTGTCTGTTATGCCTTCCAGGGCTGTGAGGTCTCTGTAGGCGTGGCCTTGTGTCGCGAAAGGGACGCGCAGCGGCCCCGGCGATCTTTGCATGAACGCTGAAATCCTGGGGCCGCTGCGCGGTCCTTTCGCGACACAAGGCCGCTCCTACAACGAACCTGGTTTCAGCACATCCTTGGCCCAGGGCCGGTAGCGCAAGGCGAACACTGCCTCGGCATGACAGCCGCCGCTCAGCGCCGGCTTGGCCGGCTCGGCGCGGAACGGCTGGCCAGGCTGGCTGACCTGGCGAAACGCCTCGCGCACGATCCCCACCCGGCACGGCAAGGCCTGTTCATAGCCCTGGCGCACCAGTGGTGCCAGGCGGCCGGTGCCGGCACCGTCCTGCCACCACACACTCAGGCCAAGATCGGCCAATTGGTCCAGCCACGCGCCGTTGACTCGCGGTGACAGCTGGCCGGCACTGAAAGCGCTGATGTGCAGGGGCTTGTCCAGTTGCCGGTTGAACGCCTGCAATTGCGTGTACAACGCATCGCGCCTTGCCTGC
Source organism: Pseudomonas xantholysinigenes (assembly GCF_014268885.2). Classification (NCBI taxonomy): domain Bacteria; kingdom Pseudomonadati; phylum Pseudomonadota; class Gammaproteobacteria; order Pseudomonadales; family Pseudomonadaceae; genus Pseudomonas; species Pseudomonas xantholysinigenes. The sequence continues at coordinate 2,529,971 of NZ_CP077095.1, forward strand.
TCGCGAAAGTGCAGGTCGTCCAGTTCCAGGGGCAGGTACCAGCCCGAGACCGGCAGCGCCCAGCTGGCCTTGAGCTGCTGGTATTGGCTCAGGGAGCGGCCCAGTTGCGCCTTGAAGTAGCTGTTCAGGCCCTCGCCGTCGAGTTGTTCCAGGCGTTGGTAATAGGCTGGGTCCATGTACAGGCCCAGCACCAGCTCCAGGCCCTGGGCCCGGGCTTCGCGCAGGCTGTTGGCGAGCCAGCCCTGGGCGCCGCCGAAGTCGCTGTCGCCGTAGGCGCTCCATTGCACGATCAGGGTCTTGCCGCCCTGGGCCACGGTGGCGCGCCACACCTGTTGCCACTGCGCCGGCGTGACACTGGCGTCACGGTTGAGGGGTTGGTAGAACAGGCGTTGGTCGGCCTGGGCGGGCAGGCACAGGGCAAGCAGGCAGACAGCCAGGAAGGTCGTACGCATCAGAAATTCATCTCCACACCCACCAGCACGCCATTGGCGCGCACGTAGAGGTTGCCGCCGAGCGACTGCTGGTACTCGGCGCGCACCTTGAGCGAGCCACGGTAGGCGTTGTAGCGGTCGTCGTCGAACCACCACTGCCAGCGCACACCGACCCCGGCGCGGGCGTCCTGGCGCCAGTCGTTGCTCGGGTCCTGGCTGGCGAACTCGAGGAAGCCGTAGGGCATGATGCTCTGCGGCGAGTTGCCGGGCAGCTTCCAGGCATGGCCTTGCTGGAAGCGCGACAACCAGGCGTGGTCGCCGGCGCGGGTCCACCAGGCGGCGTCCAGGTAAAGGAAGCGCTCGTCCCAGTCGTCTTCGTCGACCCGCCAGTCGTTGCGGTAGCGGCCCTGGTCGAGGAATGACGCGGTGGCACGCAGCAGCAGGTCGTTGCTCGACTCGGCGTGGTGGCGCAGGTCGCCCCAGTTGCCGCCGACCTTGGCCGGGCTGAGCAGCTCGCCCAGGCTCAGGCCGTTGTAGTGCTCGCTGTCGATCTGGCGCTGGTGGTACAGCTCGGCGTACAGGTTGAGGTTGGCCTGGCCCAGCGGCTTGTAGCGCAGGCCCACGCCGGTGCCCATGCTCTGGGCGTAGTCGGTGCGGCTCTGGCCGCCGAACAGTACCCGCCCATACACCGACAAGGTGCTGCCATTGCGGCTGGGCTCTTCGCCCAGGGCATGGTCCCACATGGCCAGCTGGACATTCTGCGAGCGCGCCTTGCGCGAAGTGCCGCTGCGCTCACCGGTGTCGAGGAACTTGTCGTTGGTCGAGGTGCCGGCCGGCGACCAGGTGCTGGCCAGGGTGATGGTGTCGCGCCGCGACAGGGTTTCATGGGCGCGTCGTTGCCGGTATTTGCGGGCCTCCAGGCTGCCGTACTCGTCGTCGCCGTCGACCAGGTTCTGCTCGACGTCCAGCACCCGGCGCAGTTCGGCGCGGGCGGCAGCGCTGTCCTCGGCTTCGTCGTAGCGCAGGGCCAGGGTTTCGCCGAGGCGATAGTCCTCGGGGAAGTCGCGGGTGGCGCGTTGCAGGTAGGGAATCGACTGGCGGCGCAGGGCCTTGTCCTCGGCGCCGGCCAGGCGCATGCCGTAGTCGGCGCGATAGCGCGGCTGTTCCGGTGCCAGGCGCACGGCCTCGGCCAGCCAGGCGGTGCTCTGGGCCGTGTCGCCAGCCTGTTGGGCGGTGCCGGCGGCGGCATAGTAGTGATCGGCGCGTGGCCCGTGGCGCAGCGCTTCACGCTGGAAGGCCAGGGCCTGCTGAGCGTCGCCCTGGTGCTGGGCAATGGCGGCGCCCAGCGCCCAGTCATCGGCACTGCGGTGCGCCGCCGCGTCCCAGTGACGGCGGGCGGCATTGGCGTCGCCGGCACTCAACGCGCCACGGGCGGCGGTCAGTCGAGCGTTGTCGTTCCAGGCGCTGGCCGGCAGGCTGTTCCAGATCGGCAGGGCCGCGACAGAGTCACCCGAAGCCTCCAGCGCATAGGCCAGGGGCAGGCGGCTGGCGTGGTCGCCGAGGCGCTCGGCGGCCTGGTAGTAGACCACCGCCTCGCCGGGCTGGGCGGGCATGGCGCAGCGGCCAAGCGCGCGGTACTGGCCGGGCTCGGTGGGCGTGGCCGGTACCGCCTGGCGTACCGCGTCGCACTGCCCGGCCTCGGCCAGGCGGCCCAGCAACTGGGCACGGGTGGCGGCATCGACTCTCGGGATCAGGGGCAGCATGCGCTGGCGGTTCAGCGGGCCATCGTTGCGCGCATAGAGGTTGCCCAGACGTTGCAACAGCGAGGGCGTCAGCCGCCCCTGGCGCTGGTCGTAGGCGCGTTCGAGCAACTGCCGGGCACGGTCGGCCTGGCCTTGCTCGAGCAGCATGAAGGTAGCTTGCTCCAACGCGGCGAGGTCGCCGCTCTGGCGGTAGCGCTGCTCCCATTGCGCCACGGTACGTGGCTGTGGGGGCTGGGGCGGATCACCGTAGAGGCGCTGCTTGAGGACCGCGTAGCTCCGTTGGTTGTCGCTGGCCTGACATTGGCCCAGTTGCTCGCGGGCCAGGGCCAGGTCCTTGTGCGACAGCCAGTCGACGGTCTCCAGGCACGGGCGCTGCAATTCATTGCTCAGGCGCCGCACCAGCGGCGCGTCATCGCCTTCGCGTGCCAGTTCCCACAGTTGCTGGCGTTGTTCGGGGTGTTGCAGTTGCTCTTCGGGCAGGCTTTGCAACCAGCGTTCGGCCTGCTGGTTGTGGCCCATGGCGATGGCGCGGTTGGCCATGGCCAGGCGGGTGCGGGTCGCAGCCTCCTGCGACGGCGCGCTGGCCAGCAGCTTGTTCAGGCCTTTTTCGTCGACCTGCTGCACATAGGCGTTGGCCAGGCGTTGCCAGTCTTCGGCGGGCAGCTCGCCCTTGTCGGCCAGTGGTTGCAACTGGTCGATGGTTTCGCCCCAATTGCGCAACTGCTCGGCGAAGTTGGCCCGGGTGGTGCGCAGCACCAGGCCGTCATCGCGCACCGGCAGCTGGTTGAGCCATTCCAGTGCCTTGGCCGCGCCGCCGAACTTGGCCAGGCTGACGCTATAGGCTTGCCACAGGCGCACGCGCTGCTGGCCCTGGCTGTTGGCGAGCCAGGCCTCTACCTGGCTGGCGGGCGGTGGGTCCTGCTCGATCCAGGTCAGGCGCAGCTCCAGCAGGGCATCGGCGTGCTCGGGGTTGTCGTCGAGCTCCTCGGCAATCGCCTGGGCCTCCTGGTAGCGGCGCTGATGAGCCAGGGCCTGGGCCAGCAGGGCGCGTGCCTCGTTGTTGTTCGGCACGCGCTTGAGCACATGGCGGGTCAGGCGCTCGACCTCCGCCCAGTTGTCCTTCTGCGCCTCACGATAGCCGCGCTCCATGAACGGATAGCTGGTGAAACGCTGGAAGTCGGTCATCGGCGCGGTGGGCGCGGCCAGGGTGGAGGAACACAGCAACAGGCTGGCGAGGGTCAGGGAAATACGCGGCTTCATGCCACCTCCCGGGTCAGGTCATAGGCGGCCTGCTGTTCGCTGGCCTGTTCGGCGAGGGCTTGCTGGAGGATCTCCTCGGTGATGATGCCGCGGGCGATCAGGTGTTCGCCGAGGCTCTGGTGCTCGGGGTCGAAGTCGATCAACGCCTGGTTGAACAGGGTGACCGGGACCATGCCGCGCACCTGCAGCAGGGCACCGAGCATCACCTGGTGGGTGGCGACCCTTTCCAGCAGCTCGGCGTCGTCCTGGTGGCGCTCCAGCACGGCGAGCATTTCGCGGGTCTCGGGCTTTTGCCAGGGGCTGGGGTAGTGGTAGCGCAAGCCCAGGGTAACCCGGCCCTGGGGCGCCAGGCGGGCGCGCACCGGGCGTTTGAGCTGACGGCTGATGACGCCCAGGGAAACCTGGCTGACCGGGCTCTCGCTGGCCAGGACCAGGGTGTCGCCATCCTCGTCCACCGGCAGCACGCCATAGTGGGTAGCGAGCTTGCGCGGCAGCTTGGCGATCAGCGCGGGCGCGAGCTTGAACGGGTTGAGCGGCGCCCAGGGCAGGTCCAGCTGTTCGGCCAGGGCTTCAGCCAGTTGCTCGCTGTTCAGCCAGCCGCGCAACAGCAGCTCGCGGCCCAGGCGTCGGCGTACCGGGCTGGTGATCGCCTGCTCCAGTTGCGTTTCGCTGATCAGGCCTTTGTCCACCAGGCGCTGGCCCAGCGGTGTGCGTGCCGGCGAGGCGAGGGCGGGGAATTCATGGGTGGTCTTGTCCCAGGCCACGCGCCGCGAGTCGCCCATCTCCATCACCTGGCGCAGGGCGCGCAGGTTGGCGAAGAAGTTGACGAAGTTGCTCCACATCATCCGTGGCGCCGACAGCAGCCCCTCGAAGATGCCGTAGTAGCGGGTGACGAACCAGAACCGCTGGAACAGGCGGTTGAACAGCAGCAGGCCGTTGAGCCACAGCAGCACCGTGAGTAGATGGCTGTCGCTGAGAATCGACATGAAGCGCCACGACTCCGGCGCAATGGCGGTCACCAGCCACATCGCCAGCAGCACCAGCAGCAACAGGTTGACCAGGAAGCTCAGCAGGTAGGCGAACAGCCCCCGGCGGTCACGCCAGAGGAAGTAGTTGAGCGCGCCTTTGCGGCTCCAGCCCAGGTTGCTGGTGCCTTGGAACACGATGCCGACGATCCATCGCGACTTCTGCCGAATGGCGTGCTGCCAGTCGCGGGGGAAGTGCTCGCGCACGCAGATCACTTGGGCGAATTCGCGGCTCATGCCCAGGCGCCATTCCTGTTTCAGGGCCAGGCTGGGGTCGGTGATCGAGTAGCGGGCGAAGATGCACTTCATGCCTTTTTGCTTGAGACGAAAACCGATGTCGTAGTCTTCGGTCAGCGATTGCACGTCGAAGGCGATGCCGTCGCCGTCCTCGAGCAGGGCGCTGATCGCCCGGCGACTGAAGCAGGTGCCGACCCCGGCGCTGGGCACCTGGCCGGTGAGCGCTTCGCGCACGATAACGTCCTTGCCGTGGTTCTCGGCGAACTCATCGACGTAGTGGCCGGCGGTGAAGCCTTTCCATTCCGGGGCGTAGGGGTACACCGGGATCTGGATCATGTCCTTGTTCGGCAGTAGGTAGTTGTACAGCCGCAACTCCATGGGCGAGATGACGTCTTCGGCGTCATGCAGGATGAACCCGGCGAACTCGATGCGCGCGTCCTGCTGGAAGCGCAGGATGGCGTCGATGATGTTGTTCAGGCAGTCGGCCTTGCTGGTCGGACCGGGGCGGGCGCAGACCACTTTGTGCACGTTGGGGTAGTGCAGGCACACGGCGTCGACGTCGGCCTGGGTCTGCGGGTCGTTGGGGTAGGTGCCGACGAAGATCTGGTAGTTCTCGTAGTCGATGGTCGACGCCGCCAGGCGCGCCATCTCGCCGACCACGCCGACTTCGTTCCAGGCCGGGACCATGATCGCCAGCGGTTTTTCCGGCACTTCGAACAGGCGTTTCTCGTCGGCCTTCTCGTGCTTGTCGTAGATCCGGAAGCGCCGGATCAGCTTGCGGCCCCAGTAGCACAGGTCGATGAACAGGTCGTCGAGGCCGAGCACGAACATCAGTGTGGCCAGGACGATGGCGAGGATCTTCAGGCCGAACAGGACATAGGTGAGGAAGTCGATGAAAGCCAGGCTCATGCGTTGTCCCGTGCGGCGGATTGGTCGGCGAACCAGCGAGTCAGGCGTTCGGCGATGCGCTCGCTGGCGTGGCCGTCGCCGAACGGGGTGAACACCCGCGCCATGCGCGCGTAGGCGGCGGGGTCGTCGAGCAACTGGCTGGTTTCATGGACGATGCGTTCGGTCAGGGTGCCGACCAGCTTGACCGTGCCGCCCTTGAGCACGGCCGGGCGCTCGGTGACCTTGCGCAGCACCAGCACGGGCTTGCCCAGCGCGGGGGCTTCTTCCTGCACGCCGCCGGAGTCGGTGAGGATGATGTGGGCGCGGTTCATCAGCCAGACGAAGTGCGGGTAGTCCTGGGGCGCGACCAGGTGGATGTTGTCCCGGCCGGACAGCACGCTGTACACCGCGTGCTGTACCTGCGGGTTGAGGTGCACGGGGTAGACGAACTGCACATCCGGGTAGCGCAGGGCCAGTTCGGCCAGGGCCAGGCAGATGCGTTCGAAGCCGCTGCCGAAGTTCTCGCGGCGGTGGCCGGTGATCAGCACCATGCGCTGGTCGTCGCGCAGCACCTTGAGCGGGGATTCGGGCGCGGGGCGCCAGTTATCCCGCTGAAGTTTGTCGCGCATCCACAGCAAGGCATCGATCACCGTGTTGCCGGTAACCTCGACGTGCTCCGGGGGTACGCCTTCGCGAATCAGGTTGGCATCCGAGTCGCGGGTTGGGGTGAAGTGCAGGTCGGCAAGCACCCCGGTCAAACGCCGGTTGGCTTCTTCCGGCCAGGGTTGCTGCAGGTTGCCGGTGCGCAGGCCGGCTTCGACATGGCCAATGGGGATATGCCGGTGGAACGCCGCCAGGCTGGCGATGAAACTGGTGGTGGTGTCGCCGTGTACCAGGACGATGTCGGGCTTGACCTGTTCGTAGGCCCGGTCGAGCTTGTCCAGCAGGTCGCGGGACAGGCCGTTGAGGGTCTGGTTCTGGGTCATCACCTGCAGGTCCTGGTCGACTTTCAGGCCGAAGGCGGTGAGCACCTGCTCGAGCATTTCGCGGTGCTGGCCGGTGGAGCAGATACGCAGGTCGACCTCGGGCCAGTGGCGCAGTACCCGGGCCAGCGGGGCCATCTTGATCGCTTCCGGGCGGGTACCGAATACCATCATCACGGTGTAGGCCATCGTGGAGTTCCTCGTTCGATTCCCTGGACGAAGTTGTACGACTTGTCGCCGTTTGCACGTGATAGATACAAGCAGCGGAATGCGGGGTTGTCCAATGTGCCCGATGACCCTCGAAGCGGCAGGGCAAGCCCTGGCGAGGCGTCATGCAAGCGGGGTCGTGTCGGCGCTGGGAGGGGCCGGACACCAGGGAGGTGCAGCTTGCGGAAACGTTTATGCTAAGTTTTCTTGATTGAACGGTCAGTCAATAAAGTATTTCTGACTTTTACTTGTAGGACAGTTTTAGTAGTTTGGTAGGTCTTTTCCCTGGGAGCTGCACATGCAAGGCAAGGCGCGCAAGATCGTTCAGGCCATTCTCTACGAGGCCATTGCCGTGGCCTGCGTGGCCCCGGCGCTGGAACTGGCGTTCGGCGCGGGCATGGCGCAGTCGACGGTGCTGTCGATACTGATGTCGGGCATCGCCATGAGCTGGAACATGGCCTACAACTGGGCGTTCGAGCGCTGGGAAGCGCGCCAGCAAAAGCGCAGCCGCACCTTCATGCGGCGGTTGCTGCACGCGCTGGGCTTCGAGGGGGGGCTGGTGCTGATCCTGCTGCCGCTGGTGGCGTACTGGTTGCAGATCAGCTTGTGGGCAGCGCTGGTGACCAACCTGGCGCTGTTCGTGTTCTTCTTTGTCTATGCCTTTGTGTTCCAGTGGGGCTTCGACAAGGTCTTCGATGTGCCGGTATCGGCACAGGAAGCGGTCAAGGGCTGCTGAGGGGCGGTTGGCGGCGGGCTGGGTGACACTGTAGGAGCCGGCGTTGCCGGTGCCAGCAAGGCTGGCTCCTATGCGGTCAGCTTGGCGGATGACGTCCGTTCAGCTCGAATGGGCAATAGGGGCGTCCACCAGCTCCTCGGGTGTCTCTTCTTCCCCCGGCACGGCCGTGATCACGCTGAAATCACTGACCTCGACCTCGCCACCGCCATAACCGAGCAGGTGGAAGGAGAACGCCTTGCGCACGGTCGGGTTGTCGAAGTCGAACTCCATTTCCAGCGGCTGGTCGGCGCTGACCCGCATCTCCTCGGGCAGACCCAACTGGACATCCTGCTCCAGCTCCTTGGCCTTGAGCTGGATATAGGCGTCGTGCCGTGGGTCGAGGGCGCGGACTTTCAAGCGCACCCGGGTGCGGGTGCCTTCCGGCATCTCCAGGTACTGCGCGCCGATCAGGTTGTCGGCCCAGTCATCGCGGATGCGAGCTTGCAGGGCAATAGGCGACGGGCCACCGAACTGGTAGCGCAGGTTGAGCGGTGTTTGCAGCAATGACTGGTCCAGGGTCGCGGCCAGCAGGCTGATCTGCGGGCCGGCACCGTCCTCGGCACGTCCGAGGAACCTGGCCTGTTCGGCGATGAAGCCCTCGCTGGCGTAGCGCCGGCAGCGTTGCTGGAAGTCGCACTCGCTGAAGGTGCCGTGGCCGTCGTGATAGCGCAGCACGCCGTTGGTGTAGGAAATCATCTCGCGGCCACTGTCGTAGTCGCGGTACAGCGAGCGGCCAGCCAGCGCCGCCGGGATCGGCAGGGCGAAGTAATCAAGCAATGAAGTGCTCAGGTCGACATGACCGTAGGTGCCGCGCTTGAGCCGCGGCAACTGCGCCTGCTCTGGCGCCAGGGTCAGGTTGAAGCCCCAGGCCGAGGCCAGGCGCACCCCATCGATGCCGTGGGATTCGTCCGAGGTAACCACCACCAGGGTGTCCCGCAGCACGCCCTGGCGCTCGAGGTTGTCGAGGAAACTGCCCAGGGCGTCGTCCAGGTAGGCCACCGCGGCCTGCTTGGCGGTGGGGTAACGTTGCAGGTAGGCCTCGGGCGCGGAATAGGGCTGGTGGGTGCCGACCGTGAGCAGGGTCAGCATCCAGGGTTGCGGCTGCTTGCGCAGCTGGCCGACATAGTCCAGCGCGCCTTCGAAGAAGGCCCGGTCGTCCTTGCCCCAGGGGAACTCCAGGTAGTTGGCATTGCCGAACCACTCCAGGCCATGCACCGACTCGAAGCCGATATGCGGCATGATCCGGTCCTTGGCCATGAAACGCAGGCCGGCGCCTTGCAGGTAGTGGGTGGTGAACCCGGCCTGGCGCAGTTGGGCCGGCAGGCAGGACTGGTTGCGCAGGTCCTGGGTCAGCAGTTCGACGCCCTTGGGCGTGCCGTTGGCCAGTTTGTCGTAGTCGCCGCAGAGCATTGCGTACAGGCCGCGGATGGTCTGGTGGGTGTGCAGCACGTAGTCGGGGGTGTTCATGCCCCGCTCGGCCCAGCGGCTGAGATTGGGCATGAGCTCATCGCCGAAGTGGCTGCCGATGGCCTCGCGGTTGCTGCGAATATAGGCCCCGGGGATGCCCTCGACGGTGATCACCAGCAGGTTGCGCGCCGCGCCGGGGCCGTCGAGCAGGCGGCGGCCATCGAGGTCGGCCTGGGTCAGGCCGGTAGTGGGCAGGGGCGTTACCGGGGGTTCACCCGTCACCAGCACCTTGACCCGGTGTTGCAGCGTACCAGTGGCGGCTGACAGCAGCTGATGCGGCAGGTTGTACTGGCGCCACTGGTCGGCATCCGACGGTGCCAGTTGCTGGCTGCCCCAGTGCGCGGCCAGCAACACGGCCGGTACCGCCCAGGCCTTGCGTGGCAAGGAGGCGGGACGCTGATTGCGGCCCAACCAGTGGCTAGCCAGCCAGGTGACCAGGGCGCCACCCAGCAGCCACGGCAGCCAGGGTTGCGCCAGGCTGCCGCCGGTGGAGTTTTCCATGAACTGAGGGTCGAACAGGTAGCTGAGATCGGCCTGGTTGGGCAGACGGCCCACGGCGCTGACCAACTCGGCCGAGGCCACCATCAACCCGCCCCAGGCCAGCAGCACGGGCAGCGCCAGCCATAGCGGGCAACGCTGCAACAGGAGCAGCAGCAGGCTGCCGACGGCCAGGTCGGAGATGAAACCGAGGGGATCCGCCCAGCCCAGCAGGGCCCGCGCGCACAGGGGGATGACCAGCACCAGGCTGGCCAGGGTGATCAGCCGGGCCCGGGGGTGGTCAAGCAAATTTCTCACTGCAGCATTCCTTCTTGCCATCAAACCGTCACACAAATCTGCCGGATGATATCAGGCTGGGCGTACGAAGGTGCTGTAGGACAAGGCTGGTTACGAAACGCCGGCCCCGCAACACGGGGCCGGCGCGGCTGGCAGGCTCAGAAGTAGTAGGGGAATTTCAGGCTGAAGGTGAAGTCCGGGGCGTCGTCGGTCAGGCCGATCGACAAGTTGGGCACGATGGTCAGGTTCTCGCTGGCCGCCAGGGTCATGCCGACGTTGAAATAGGCGGCATTGGCGTCGCTGGACTTGACGTCGGTCCAGTCGCCGCCGTCGGACTTGATCCGCGAACGCCGGGCGATCAGGTCGGACACCGAGAACGACATGGACATCTTCTCGTTCAGGGCGAACGCCACCCCCGCGCCCACTTGGAAGCTGTCGCCGATCTTGACCTTGCCTGGCTCCTTCACGCCCTGGGTGGAGCTGATGTCGCTGAACGACTCCTCGAAGGTATGGGTATAGGACAGGCTGCCGAACAGCACGGCCGGGTCGTAGGTCTTGACCAGCGAGATACCCGGGGTGATCGACCAGACGCCGTTGCCGGTGGGCAGGTCCTCGGGGTAGTTGAGGTTGTCGTTGCTCGGGTCGCGACGCAGTTTGATGCCGAACGGGTCCTTGCCGGTCGGGGCCTTGACCCGCAGGCTGACCACCGCGTCGGGGCTGTTCTCCGACTCGTCGAGGAACTTGTAGGCCACGCCGAAGTTGACGTCGCCGATGGTCGGGTCGCGGGTGACGGTGCGTTCGGATACCCCATCGGTGCTGTTGCCGACCCCGCCGGACTGGTAGGTGCTTTCGCGGTAGACCACCGGGACGTTGATGTCGAACTGCCAGCGCTGGTCGAGGTTGTAGCGACCGGTCAGGTCCAGCGTCCAGGTGTCGGCCTTGATCCGGTCGATGTTGATGTTGCCGAGGAAAATCGAGTCCAGGGCCAGGAAGCCGTTGAGGATCAACTGGCGGGTGTCGTAGCGGGCGTAGGTGATGCCGGTCTCGAAGCTGAACTTGCCGCCGCCGAAGAAACCGCTGGCCTCGTCGTACAGGTTGGACACGCTCTGCGCCGGTTCCGAGTCGTCACGCAGCGACTCGCCATAGGAGGCACCACCTGCCGCCGCGCCCCCGGCGCCGGCAGCGGCCACCGCCTGGTTGTTGCGCGGCTGCGAGGCCGGCGAGCGGGTCAGGCGCTTGGGCGGTGGTGCCGCCGGTTGTTCCTCGACCTGGCGGACCCGCTGTTCGAGGACCATCAGCGCCTGTTGTTGTGCCTCGTAGCGCTGCTTGAGCGCCGCTAGCTCCGCTTTCAGTAGCTCCACCTGAGGATCGGCGGCTGCGTAGAGCAGCGACGATGGCATCAGGCTCCCCAGGCAGACCACTGCCCCCCACGACAATCGATGCATAGTTAGCCGTCCCTTCCAACTGCGATAAGTGAGACGAAGCGTAGATCAATATCCTGTGAGGCGTAGGCCCTTGAGCTGGTCGAGGTTGCAGTTCAGCGCGCCGGCCGAAGGCAGGTTGTCGCGCAGTACCACGTTCAGCTGGGTCAGGTTGTTCACCGCGTTGCTGCCGCCGAGCAGGGTGGTGGACTGCAGCAACCCGCCATCGGCCAGACGTTGCAGGGCCTGGCCCTGGTTCTGGTTGGCGTTGATCGCCATCTGCAGGCCATTGCCACTGTTGGACACGCTGACGGTGCCAGCGTTGCTGCTGCTGCTCAGGGTGGCGCCGGTGGCCAGGGCCTGGCCCACGGCGGCGGCATTGGCCGGGGCCACGCCGCTTTCACTGACATTGAGCTGCACATTGTTATAGGCGCTATTGTAGTCGCCCGCCGAGCGTACCGACTGGGTGACGCCCTGGGTGTTGTTGGCCAGGCCCGCGCCGCCGCTGACCACGCCGGTACCCGTGTTGGGCGCGGCGTTGCCGCTGTTGCCGCCGTTGAACGACACATAGAACTGCGGCTTGTAGATGTTCTGCTGGACCTGCAGGTTGGCCGTGGCGCCGATTCGGTCGCCGGCGGCATTCTGCCAGGTGCTGCTCATGACTACGCCGAAGCTGATGATTCGCCCCGGCATCACGTATTTGCCGCGCAGTTGGGCCAGTTCCTGGTCCTTGACCTCGATCGGCTTGAATACCTGCGCGTAGGCCGGGAGGCTGGTGGCCAGGCAGGCGGCGACCAGCCAGATGGTAGTCTTCATCACTGCTCCCCGGGGCCTCGTGGCCCTTGTAATCGTCAGAAGAAGTCGCTCTGGATGAACCCGAACTCCATCAATTGCGCGTCCTCGACCGGATAGAAGCCATTGACGCGGTTCTTCGCGGTGATTGGCGCCGGTGGGTCGAGCAGGGCGTTGGCCTTGTCGTAGCCGGGGCCAATGACGGCGAAGATGATGCCGTTCCAGCCTTTGACGAAATCGTCGAACGTGTAGCGTTTGTGGCCCAGCACCGGGTCGCCGATGTAGACATAGCCCCGGTGGACCCGTTGCAGCACGACGAAGTGCTTGTAACCACGGATGTCCATCAGGACCACCACCGGAATGCTGACTTTCTCCAGGGTGTCGGGTTCGACCCGATAGCCCCGGGCGCGCATGCCGATGCTTTCCACGTAGCGTTTCATGTCGAGCATGGAGAAGCCCTGGACCTTGACGGTGTCCTGGTCGGAATGGGCGAGCATGCCTTCGATGATCTGGTGCTCATCCACATCCAGCCAGTAGGCCTGCTTGAGGATGGTCGCCAGGGCGGCGGCGCCGCAGCTGAAGTCGGTCTTTTGTTGCACCAGGTCGGCGAAACGCCGTTCGCGCACGCTCTGTACCGGTTTGTAGACGAGGCTGCCGCCAGGCATGGCGGCAATCGGCATCTGCGCGGCTTCGATCACGCCGGCAAGGCACATCAGCACGGCAAGCAGGACAATGCGCATGACCTTCTCCACCTGGTTACGTACAGGGAAAGGGGCCCCGAGGGGCCCCGATCGGCTGCTGTTACATGCAGGCTTTGCAACCTGCGGCGATGGACAGCGAGTTGGTCTGCTGGTTGCCGTTACCGGCCGAGACGTTGGCGCCGACATTGCCCGACACGCCGTTGAGCGAGTTGACCATGGTGGCGTTGTTGGTCACAGGGTTTTTCCAGCCGGTGGGGGTCAGGACCTGATAGGAGGCGACGCCGGCCAGGCCGAAGGTGCCTTCCTCGTGGAACTTCAACGGATCCTTGTCGGTCCGTCCGCCACGGTCGTGGCCATTGCCATGGCCGCTGCTTTCGTCCTCGACGTAGCCCCAGCCGTTGCCCTGGTAGGTGCCATGGGCGGCGAAGGTGGAGTAGAGGGTGTCCTTGCTGTAGGTGCGGTCGGCCTTGTTGTCGACATTCAGGTTGCCGACGCTCTGGTTGGCGGCACCGGTGGCGGCGGCGACACGACCGCCGGACACGGCGATGGCCAGGTTGTTTTTCTGTTGGTTGAAGTCGCCGGCGGTCACGTTGATGCCGATGTTGCCGGAGCTGCCGTTGGCCGAGCCGGTGAGGGTGGCGTTGTTGGAGGTGGAATAGTTTTTCACCCCGTTGCTGAAGTTGCTCTGGTTGGCCTGGGCCATGGCCACGGCGCTGCCGAAGATGAAGTTCTCATCGGCGGTGGCGATGGCGGCGACGTTGTCCTGCTGGTTGCCGTCGCCGGCGGCGACGTTGGCGCCGAGGTTGCCGTTGGAGCCGTTGGCCGAGTTGTCCATCCGTGCGTCGTTGCGGGTGCCTTCGTTCAACACGCGGTTGTTGCCATTGCTCTGGGTGTCCAGAACGGTGGCGGCGGAGCCGGCGTTGACCAGCAGCGACAGCAGCAGGCTGTCGTTGTTGTTGCCGTTGTGTCCGCCATTGTGGCCGCCGTGCTCGTTACGCCCGCCGGCCTGTGCAGCAACTGCCATGACCGCAGCGAGGGCGAATACCAGAGGCTTGAGTGCCATTTTCGGTTTCATGGTGTTTCTCCGCTTTTTTTTCGTTGTTAAGTGTTGTGTGTTGCTGCTTCGGGTCAATCCGCAACCCGTACGCTCAGGGTGTTGGCCATTCGATTGCCTACCCCGGCGCTCTGATTCAGCTGGATCACCCCACGGCTGCCGGTGAAGGCCTGGTCACTGGTAGTGACCTGGCGACTGCCGGGTGTGTGATCCGCTGCTTCGGAGCCATTGGCCAGCGCGACGTTCTGCTGGCCGAGAATGCTGTCGTCGATGCTTTGCGGGACTGCGCTGATGCTGATGCGCACTGCGTTTGCCTGTTGCGTGGCCGCGCCCGCGGACTGATTGATGCCGAGCATGCCGTTGCCCTGGCTGAAGGCGTTGCCGCTGATGCCGGCCTTGGCGTCCAGCGCCGTGTTTGGGCGAAAGTCGTTGTTCTGGCGGATCTGCGTGCTGGCGTGGGCATCGGTGCCAATGGCTATGGCCTTGACGTTGGCCTGCTGCAGGGCGTCGCCAGCCGCCTGGTTGATGTTCAGGTTGCCTTGGTAGCCACGGCCACTGGCGTCCAGGTTGGCGTTGTCGACCACCGGGGAGCCGGCCAGGGCAGTGTTGGCGAGCAAGGCCAGGCACAGCAGGGAAGGGTGCAGGGTGCGCATGTCATTGCCCCCGGGTCAGGATTTGCAGCGGGGCCAGGCCGCGCTGGACGCTCTGGTTGACGCTGTTGGAGATGCCATTGCCACCGCCGGCACCGCTGCCCGAGCCACCGACCATACCGGGCAGGCGGGTCTGCACCGTGTCCATGCCGCGCAGGGTGCCGCTACCGTCTGGCTGGAACATGCGGTTGACCACCGAGCCACTGGCGACGCTGGCGAAATCGCCATCGGTCAGCTCATTGGTCTGGGCCTTGATGCGCGCGGACTCATTGGTATTGACCGTGGTCGGGTTGGGGTCGGGGATGCGGGTAGGGCGATCGCCCTGGCGTGGTTGCACGTCGCGGGTGAGGACCACCACGCCGTTGTTGCCGCCGGCCAGTGCCGGAAGGGGCAGGCTGGCGACGGCGAGGCAACCGAGGACAAGCAGTGCAGGCAGTGTCTTGTTGTGATTCGCCACGACGGTGCTCCCGTTCTGTGCGCTGGCCCTGGGGCGTTGCGGGGAGAAAGAGCAGAAGCTGTGCCGCTTTTGAAAAAAACAGTTGATTCAGCAGGTTACGGCTACTGATGGGCGGCGGGCGGGCGAATCTGTATCAACGGTGAGACAAAACGTCTGTGCGCAATCGTCCAGGCCCCATATTGCGGGGCCTGTAGCGGATTTGCCTGTGACTGTATCAAGGGCGAGACACATCACCCGATCCTGCGGCTAGTGCCCCAGTTGCGGGGGCTGTGGCAGCACGGGGTGTATCGGTGGGTTAACACTCGGTGGCACAGGCGGGCGCCTGGCCATCCAGCAGGCGGGCGACGGCGGCCAGGGCGGCGGCGCCGCGCTGCGCCCAATCGCCGTCGAGCACCTGGTACGGTTGGTGCTGGCGTTGCAGCCACTGGAGGGTGTCGTCGAAGAATTGTTGGCGTTCTTCCAGGCGCGGCTGGCAGCGCAAGCCGTCGCCGACCCACTCGACGCCTTCGGGGCGCAGCAGCAGGTGCAGGTCGTAGTGACGGGTTTTGAGGGTCTGCTCGAGCCAGGCGGGGCAGT
Organism: Pseudomonas xantholysinigenes; assembly: GCF_014268885.2. NCBI lineage: Bacteria > Pseudomonadati > Pseudomonadota > Gammaproteobacteria > Pseudomonadales > Pseudomonadaceae > Pseudomonas > Pseudomonas xantholysinigenes. The sequence goes on from NZ_CP077095.1 coordinate 2,545,432, forward strand.
CGTCGAACAGCGCGCGGCTCCAGAGGATGTTGCTCAACAAATGGGTGTCGAGGATCACCAGGCCCGGTGTCTGGGCCCGTGCCTGGTCTTCCCAGGCCAGTTGGCCGCGGGCGATGGCGGGGATGTCGGCATAGCAGGTGTCGCGCTGTTCGCGCTCCATGAAGTGGCGCACGTACTCACCCACCAGCACACCACCGAAATGCGCCTGGATCTCGCCGGCCAACCAGCTCTTGCCGCTGGACTCCGGGCCGCACAGCACCAGGACCTTCATACGCCGGCCAGCGCCGGGTCGCGGCGCCACTCCAGCCAGCCGCGCACGGCGATCAGGGTGAACAAGGCATACAGCGCGGCGGTCAGGTACAGGCCCTTGTACAGGAACAAACCGACGAAGATCACATCGACCACCACCCACAATGCCCAGCATTGCAGGCGCTTTTGCGCCATCCACAATTGCGCGACCAGGCTGAAACCGGTGAGCGCGGCGTCCAGCCACGGCTGGGCCGCGTCGGTCCAATGGGCCATGCCAGCGCCCAGCAGCAGGCTGGCCAGCAAGCCACAGGCCAGGCCCTTGAGCAGCGGGGCAGGGGCCAGGCGCGACACCAGGCGGGCATCCTCGACCCGGTCCGGGCGGGTCCATTGCCACCAGCCGTACAGCTGCAACACGGCGTACACCAGTTGCAGGAGCATGTCCGAGTACAGCTTCACCTCGTAGAAGATCCAGCTGTAGAGCACCACCATCACCAGGCCGATCGGCCAGCACCAGGGGTTCTGCTTGACGGTGAGCCAGACGGCGATGACGCCGAGCGCGGCGGCGAAGAGTTCGAGGCCGGACATCGGCGATCCTTGACGGGTTGGAGGGACGGTGGGGGATTGTACCGTTTGGCGCGTGGCGTGCCACTCACCTTGTGCCGAGCAACGACCTGTCATTCTTATCAGTTTCGCCTACCGGTGGGGGTTGGCAGGTTAACCCTGCAGGTGCGGAAAAGCCGCACCGCGGTGCACTCGTGCCGCACGATCAATAATGGATTCGTTGGAGGGGTGATGAAAACAACACTCACAAAATTGCTGCCGTGCCTGGTATTACCAGTGTTGCTGCAGCCGGTGGCCGCCAGTGCCGAATCGTGCGCTGAAACCTTGAAAACAATCGAGTCGCTGTATAACAACACGGTAGACAAGTGCCGTTCGGGACCTGCGTCGAACTGTTCGGGGTTGCTGATCAGGGGAACGCACCGTTCGCCAGATGGCAAGTACGACGTCTGGAATCCCAGTCCGAAGGCCCAGGAGTTAGGCACCTTCGCAGCCTCTTGGATGCGCGCCGATGGGATCAGCTACGAGGATCCTGGGCTGAAAACCAATAATGGTTATCTGATCATGCCGTTCGACAAGGTCGAGAAACCTGAGACGCCCGTCCATGTGTATTGTGCATTTCCCAATGATGCCTGGACCGATTTTCGTGATGACAACGGTTGTGGGGATAATAAGAACACCCCATCTACCCAGGAGCCGGTCTGCCAGTCAATGAAACCACCCATCAATGACGCCGCGGGGTGGTTGGCACTGTTCATCAAGTACCAGCGAGACAAAATGCAGGACCAGTATCAGTGCGGCTTCAACATGCGAGGGAATGGCGAGGCGGCGAATCAAGCACGTACGCTGGCGTTCCAGCAGTTCATCAAGGCGCGGCAGGCCATCAATACCCGTGAGTTCCAGACCCAGACCGAGCTGCGCCTGGGTAACCCGAAAACCGATGAATTACCGATATTGGCCTTCTTCTACAGCGACCCACGTGGCCTGGGGGATGCAAAGAAAAACGCCGCGGACTACAAGGCCAAGACCGGCAAGGACCGCAATATCGTCAAGATCGACTTCCCCAAGACCCCAAATGGCAAAGCTAGGTTTTCATGCCTGAGCCCGGATCCGACACCTCCCGAAAGTCAATACTGTAAAAAATACATTGCCTCCAGCGAGTGGATCCAGCGTGACGATCCTGAATTGGGCCCCAACACCTGGTCGCTGCAAGTAGTGCCAACCGACTGTGGCCGAAAGATCTCGAAAGAGCAGACTGCTCGGATGTGGGCCGAGCTGTACAACAAACACAAGGATGATGCGCAGTGGCGCGAATACAGCAAAAATGGCGGCTCGATGCGCCGGCAAATGGTCTGTCACCTGACCTTGGTGGACGATGGCCGGCAGGTACGCGATAAACCTGTCTGGAATTTGGAGCCTGCCCGTCCTTATGTCGATCATGAAACGGCCTTGAAGATGCAGTGCAATCCCTATTGAGGGGCATGTAACGGTGTAAGTTGCGCCATGAAACCGGCCCGCGGATATCGGCGGGCCAGTTTCGTTGCTGTTGGGTTATGGGCGTTGGTCAGGGATTGCACAGGGCTGCTTCTGTCTGAGCCGGCGAAGTGGCCTTGCGGAAGGGCTCGAGGTTCCAGTCCTTTTTCTGGCTGTAGTTTTTCCGCAGGCAGGCCAACTGCAATTTCACGCTGCCGGCGACGCCTTCCTGCCACTGCTCGTCGCGTCCGCGTTGGCGGAACAGTTCGGCATACAGGTCATCGCTCGAAGCCTGCCGGCCAATCTGGGTCGGCACTACTTGCAGCCCGAAGAATGTCGTCCCGCTTTTGCTATCGGTCTGTTCGGACCAGAGCGCCGCCTCGATCAGCTTGCGCACCGGGTTGCAGCCGCTCCTCTTCATTTCGTCTGGGTTGACGGTCGGACGGAAGGGCTCGAGGTTCCACTCGCTCTTGCCCGGATAGTTGCTGACCAGGCATTCGACCTGAGCGCGCATGCTGCCTGGGTAGATCTCGTTTTCGCGCCAGTGCTGGCCGTCTCCATAGCGACTCTCCAGGGCTTCATACGCCGCCTGGACATTGCTCGCATCAATCTTGACGCCCGGCTTGAGCACGACATTGAGAGTCCACTCCTCGCGGCCCATACCTGGATCGTGTCGCCGTATCCACGTGGCGGAGTCGATATAGTCGCGGTTTTCCTGGCCGTCGTTGCCCGCTTGAGGTCGACCGCCCAGTGGTACTACCTGATCGTCGGCCACATAGCTGAAGCGCTCGCTGGGCGGCCTGGTGAAGTCCATGCGCAGCACCGGTACCGCATAGCCTTGCGCGTAGAGCTTGCGCTGGAAGGCCTGGGCCGGTTTGAGGCCCACGGTGGCCTTGGCCTTGCTGGTATCGCCGCGGGTGTTGGCGACATAGGTGCTGTTCGGATCCCAGACAAAAGCATCGATGTAGGGCAGGCGAGCGCTGCCGTCGGATTTCGGCGTTCCAGTCTGGTCATTGCGCAGGAGAAACTCGTTGATCAGCTCTTTGCGGGCGAAGGTATCGGTGAAACGCGTGCCCGGTGCCTGATGGACCTTGATCATCGCGTCCCAGTCACTGGGTTGTTCGGCGTTCCATGAGCATTGCTGGACCTGGATGCGGTTCATCGGGTTGAGCAGCGTCGGGCGGGTGCCTGACCAGCGCCTGCGCCATTGCTCGGCGTCGTTCACCTCCAGGCTGTCACACGACCCCCAGGCCAGCGCCGCATTGAGGTTGGCAGGTGTTGTTGCGGAGCGGGCCTGATGGTTGGCCGGCAACGCCGCATTGAAGGGCCCGCAGCCATGCCATTGGCGTTCCGGCCCGGTGAAACCGTCAAAGCTGTAGATACACATGAAGCCGGTTTCCATGACCGGTGCCTTGAGTCGCCTGGCATCTTCAGGCGTGCGCAGGATGAAGCCCGCGGGGCGGATCAGGCGGTTGGTGCTCAGGTCCGCGCGAATCCAGCTGAAGGAAGAGGCCCCCGTCTTGAGCGCATAGGGGCTGTAGTCCCATGGGTTGAAGGGGCCGTCGTCGACCATCCGCACGGTAACCCCGCTGCAGTAGTAGTAACCGCGTGGCGCGCCAGTGGGATCCTTGCAGTCGCCGCGGATGGCGTTGTAGTTCGCGTTGATGCGCTTGACGGTATTCTCCGGGGTATCGACGGCCACTACCGTGACGGCATGCGTGGCCGGCGCCCCGAGCAGCAGCGCAATTGCCAATGTCAGCTTGTTCATGGGACCTCCTGTCTTGGCTGGGAGGTCCACGTTCTGCCAGGCACGCAAAGGTGTCTACTGGGAGAAATGCCAGGTGGTCGAGGGCCGGTTCGCCTTCAGACCTTGAACTGGCGTAGCAGCTGCTCCAGCTCCTCGCTCAACTGTGCCAAGGCACTGCCGGCATCGCTGGACTGGCGCGCCGCTTCGGCGGTTTGTTGCGACAGGTCGGCGGTTTCGGTGACGTTGCGGTTGATCTCTTCGACCACATGGGATTGCTGCAAGGTGGCGCTGGCGATCGAGGCATTGAGTGCGCCGAGGTTGCCCAGGGCCTGGCTGATGGCGTCCAGGCTGCTGCCGGCCTCGCGGGCCTGCGCGACGGTCTGGCGCGAGGCCTCGCTGCTGGTGTCGATGGCCCTCACCGCCGCCTCCGATTGCCCTTGCAGATGCTCGATCATGGTCTGGATCTCGGCGGTCGACTGGGCGGTACGTTGGGCCAGCAGGCGCACTTCGTCGGCGACCACGGCGAAACCTCGGCCTTGTTCGCCCGCGCGGGCCGCCTCGATGGCGGCGTTGAGGGCGAGCAGGTTGGTCTGCTCGGCGATCGAGCGGATCACTTCGAGCACCCCGCCAATCTTGGTGCTGTGGCTGGCCAGTTCGCGGATCACCTGCACCGCCTGGTCGATGGTCGCCGAGAGCTGGTCGATCTGTTGCAGGCTGCCGTGAATCGCCTGCTGGCCATGGCCGACCTGGGTCTGGGCGTTGCGCATTTCGCTGGCGGCCTGTTCGGCGTGCTTGGCCACGTCCTGCACGGCATAGGTGACTTCGTTGACCGCCGTGGCCACCTGGTCCATCTGCAGCGACTGCTGGGCGCTGCGGGTCTGGGCTGCGCCGGCGTTGTCGCCGACATGCCCGGCGGACTCGGCCAAGGCATGGGCGGCGCCCTGCAACTGGCCGATAACGCCCTGCAACTTGCCGTTGAAGCGGTTGAAGTGCTCGCCCAGGTGGGTGATCTCGTCGCGGCCATGGGTGTCCAGGCGACGGGTCAGGTCGCTTTCGCCGCTGGCGATGTTGCCCATGGCCTGCACCGCCTCCTGCAGTGGGCGGGCAATGCTGCGGGCGATCAACAGCACCAGCAGGCCCATCACCAAGGCGATGGCCAGGCCCACCAGCGAGGCCTCGCGCAACTGGCGGGTAAACTCGGCCTGCACGTCGTCGACGTACACCCCCGAACCGATGATCCAGCCCCAGGGTTTGAACAACTGGATGTAGGAGGTCTTGGCCACCGGCTCGCTGGCGCCGGGCTTGGGCCAGCGGTAGTCGACAGGGCCGGCGCCCTGGCTGCGGGCCAGGGCGACCATTTCGTTGAACACGGCAAAGCCGTCGGGGTCGCGGATCGCCGAGAGGTCCTGGCCGTCGAGCTTGGGGTTGGCCGGGTGCATGATCATTTTCGGCTGCAGGTCATTGATCCAGAAGTAGTCGTTCTGGTCGTAGCGCAGCCCGCGCACTACCTGCAGGGCCTGTTGCTGCGCGGCTTCGCGGGTCAGGCTGCCGGCTGCCTCCAACCCCTGGTAGTAGGCCAGCACGCCGGCGGCGGTCTGTACCACGTGGCGGGTCTTCTCGGCCTTGGCCTGGTACAGGTCGCCATGCAACTGGCGCAACAGCAACAGCCCCAACACTACCAGCATAGCCACGGCCACCAGCAGGATCAGCCACAGGCGGCGGCTGATCGACATCGACCTCAGGGTCTTCATGATGCGCTACTCCAGTCTTGTTCTTTTTTTCGTCTGCATCCAAGCATGCTTTGCCGTCGGTCCCCACACGACCAACGGCTAATTGGGGAAAATCAGACATGCCATGTTGCAGGTAATACAGGAGCTGCAACACTTGCTCTGATAGGATTTCGGCCGCGCCAGATGAAACCTTTAGGCCACTGAACTTTTCAGCTGGCTTCGGGACCAACTGTCGCTGTAAAACAGCGTCGCCGCGTGCGGTACCTGTAGATAAATCAAAATAAGCGGCCTGCCACGCGCAGCGTCGCACTTGGGGGATTGATGGATTTTTGGAGTGCCTTGCAGGCAATCATCTTGGGCGTGGTCGAGGGCCTGACGGAGTTTTTGCCGATTTCCAGTACTGGGCACCAGATCATCGTTGCCGACCTGATCGGCTTTGGCGGTGAGCGCGCCATGGCGTTCAACATCATCATCCAGCTGGGCGCCATCCTCGCGGTGGTGTGGGAGTTTCGGCGCAAGATCCTCGATATCGTCGTCGGCTTGCCAACCCAGGCGCCGGCACGGCGCTTCACCGCCAACCTGTTGATCGCGTTCTTGCCGGCGGTGGTGCTGGGCGTGCTGTTTGCCGACCTGATTCATGAATACCTGTTCAACCCGGTTACTGTCGCCGCAGCGCTGGTGGTGGGCGGGGTGATCATGCTGTGGGCCGAGCGGCGCCAGCATCGGGTGGAAGTCGACCATGTCGACGAGATGCGCTGGACCCATGCCTTGAAGATCGGATTCATCCAGTGCCTGGCGATGATCCCCGGGACCTCGCGCTCCGGCTCGACCATCATTGGTGGGCTGCTGTTCGGCCTGTCGCGCAAGGCCGCGACCGAGTTCTCGTTCTTCCTGGCCATGCCGACCATGGTCGGCGCCGCCGTGTACTCGGGCTACAAGTACCGTGAGCTGTTCCAGCCCGGCGACCTGCCGGTGTTCGCCTTGGGCTTCGTGGTGTCGTTCATCTTCGCCATGATCGCCGTGCGTGGCCTGCTGAAGTTCATCGCCAACCACAGCTATGCGGTGTTTGCTTGGTACCGCATCGCCTTCGGCCTGTTGATCCTGGCTACCTGGGAATTCGGCTGGGTCGACTGGGCGACGGCGCACGGCTGATGGCACGGGAACAGACGGTGGGCCGGGCAGAGGCCCAAGGGGTGCGTAACCCGCGCCTGAAGTTGCTGGTGCTTGCGGGTTTGTGCCTGTTGCCACTGTTGGGGAGCTTGCAGATGGGGCTCAGTGGGCAGTCCTGGTTGCCGTTGGCGCTGTATCCGGCGGTGAGCCTGATCAGCCTGCTGCTGTATTGGCAGGACAAGCAGCAGGCACGCAGCCAAGCCTGGCGCACGCCGGAGAAGGTGCTGCATGCCAGCGAACTGCTGGGAGGCTGGCCCGGGGCATTGCTGGCCCAGCAACTGTTCCGCCACAAGACCCGCAAGCTGTCCTATCAGCTGGTGTTCTGGGCCATCGTTGCCGTGCACCAACTGTTCTGGATCGATCACCTGGTGCTGGGGGGCCGTTGGCTGGGCCAATTGTTCTGATCCATTCACCTGTAGGAGCCAGCCTGGCTGGCGAAACCGGCGACGCGGTGGCTGGCACCGGCTTTGCCGGTGTTCGCGGGTAAACCCGCTCCCACAGACCTCAAACCATGCGCGTCACCTGTATGAGCCAGGCGACGCGCTGCATGCACATTACATCAGTCCAGCAGCAAGCCCACCTGTAGCCGCTTGGGCAAGCGCCGTACCACCAACTGGTGCGAGCGGCGCAGCAAGTCGCTGATTTCCTCCCGGCCCATGGGGTAGGGATATTCCAGGCTGACCCACTTGGCCCTTGCCAGGTAGGGGGCCGGGCGTATCCCCGGGCGGTCGCAATAGCCCAGGAACAGTTCATCAGCCAGCTTGAACGCCAGCCCGTCGCCGCTCAGCCCTTGTATTGCGAACATCTTGTTGCCGGCCACCGAGAACACCCGTATGCCGCCCCACTTGTAGTCCTCCTGGGCCCCGGGCAGGGCCAGGCAGAAGGTCGCGACCTGTTCCGCTGTCATTCTTTGCTCAGACATAGCGCTCTCCACACGCCTCGAACGAAGCCGCCAGGTGGTCGATCCAGACCCTTACCGCCGGCAGCAATCCGCGCCGATGCGGATATACCGCCTGCAGGTAGCCGCCCGGCAGCGACCAGTCTGGCAGTAGCCGCACCAGTTCGCCACGGGCCAGTTCCTCTTCGCAGAACATGCTGGGCAGGGCAGTGAAACCCAGGCCCGCGCGTACCGCGGCGTTACGCACGACGAAGTCGTCGATGGCCAGGCGTGGCTCCAGCGCCACATCTTCCTGGCGGCCATTGGGGCCGAACAGGCGAAAATGCACCAGGCGGTCAGCCTCGGTCGCCCCCAGCACCGGCAGTGTCGCCAGTTGCGCTGGCTCGCGGACATGATCGGCAAAGCCCGGTGCCGCCACCAGTTGCATCTGCGCCTGGCGCAGGCGACGGGTCACCAGGGCCGGGTCCTCGTCGCCCAGGTCACGTACCCGCAAGGCCACGTCGATGCCCTCGGAAATCAGGTCGACGCGCCTGTTAAGCAGCACCATGTCCAGTTGCACCAGGGGATACTGCGCCAGGAAGCGGCTGATGACATCCGGCAGGAAGGCATGGGCCAGCGCCACCGGGCAGGACACCCGCAGGCGACCACGGGGTTCGCTGGACATGCTCGCCACCACTTCGTCGGCCATTTCCGCCTCCAGCAGCATGGCCTGGCAGTGGCTCAGGTAGCGCTCGCCCACGGCGGTGAGCTTGAGCTGGCGGGTCGTGCGTTGCAGCAGGCGGGTGCCCAGGCGCTCCTCGAGCTCGGCGATGCGCCGTGACAGCCGCGACTTGGGGATGCCCAGCAGTCGCCCGGCGGCGGCGAAACCACCGGCTTCGACCACCCGGGCGAAGTAGAACAGATGGCCTGTTTTCCTAGCCGCACCACTAATTAAAACTAGATTTATTGAAGAAAACCAATGTGTTAAGGCCTAAAAGGTTTTGACGATTCGTCAAAAACAACGCTCGAAACGTCACTGATGCTCTCCCTGAGCCTAGCGCTCAAACCAACCGAATCAACCCCTCCGGTTCATCAATTATTGAGATACTTAAAGAGGACGGTCGCCGCACTGATCGAATGCATGCGCCAGACATTCGAGCCAGGCCCTTACGGCTGGCAAGACTCCTCTCCGGTGTGGGTACACCGCCTGCAACCATGCAGGAGGGCAGTGCCACTCTGGCAGTAGTCGCACGAGCTTCCCCTCGGCGAGTTCCGATTCGCAATACATCATCGGAAGCACCGTAAAGCCCAGTCCGGCCAGCGCCATTTCTTTACGCATCGAAAAATCTTCGACCCCTAACCTTGCGGGCATGGTCAGCTCAAACCGTTCACCTGTCTCGTTGAAAAGCCGCGTTCGCGCTAAGCGATCCGGATCCAGCGCTCCGAGGAACGGTAGAGCAGCCAGTTCTCGCGGATGTCCGAACTTTCGACCGTCCGCGAAATCAGGCGAAGCTACCACTTCGGTATGGGCTTCACGTAGCCTCCTTGTGATCAGGTTAAGTTCCTCATCGTCTGCCTCGCGAACCCTGAGGGCGACATCAATCCCCTCATTGATCAGGTCAACACGACGATTGACCAGCAGCAGATCGAGCTCCACCTGCGGGTACTTCTCTAAAAATTCCCGCACAATCGGCGTCAGAAATTGACTCGCCAAACCCACTGGGCTGCTCACTCGTAGCGGCCCTCGTGGCACGCTAGCAGCGCTAGCCACCATCTCATCAGCCAGATCGGCTTCAATCAGCATCGCTTGGCAATGTCGCAAGTACCGCTCGCCTAGAGCGGTCAACTGCAGCTTGCGGGTGGTGCGCTGGATCAGCCGAGCATTCAAGCGCTCCTCAAGCTCAGCGATTCGACGGGAGAGTCGTGATTTGGGTACTCCCAAGATACGGCCTGCTGCTGAGAAGCCGCCTGATTCGACAACCTTGGCGAAGTAATACAAATCGTTCAGGTTTCTAGGATCGCCGGTAGGCACGTAATTTAAATCCAGTGAAGAGCGGTGAGTAGGCATCCGGCCTGAAGTGGTTGAACTCATAGATGGCTTAGGGCCTCGCCATTAAAAGGGCTCGACGTACTATGGAACTGCTCTCGTCCAGATCGTCTTCACAGCCAGTGCCACAGCCAGCGTCGCAACCCCAGAATGAGTACGGTGGGACGGCTTAAAACAGCTTAGGTACGTTATCACAGCGTGGCGTTTAAGGGTCACGAAAGCGTTGAGTCCATGGATTTGATGAGGACTTGAACACGCTGAAAGCAGCGCCATCCCCGCAGGTCGGACGGGAGCTGAACTTCTATATTCATGGCCCGTGATCCGAGACGAGCGCTTCAGAAGCGTCGATTTGGATCTTACCGTCAATGATCCCCCTATGCCCCAATGCCTGCCCGTTCTTACTCACCGTCGAGAAAACAAGGCCAATTGAATCCGGAGCTATCCCTCAAAAATCATAGATTCTTGGAGTGTGCATAAAGCGGACACAGCGTCCCTGCGTATCTTGGACGGAGCACTTCAAGATCGCTCCCGCTTCGGTAGGTTCGATCTTCTGTGTTTCGTTCAGGCGATTTTCTGTGAGCCGGTTCAAGAGCTTCGGCCCCAACCCCAGCACGAGATCGATCTCATCCTGGCCGTGGACGGTCATGAGATCTTTCTGGATAGCGAATGAATCGAACTGGTAATTTTTTGGGTCGGGAATGTCCAAAAAAGCTAGTGCTTACACTGACCACGCGATGCAGCATCAGGACACAGGTCATTCCAGGGCCATTGCTGCTGTACTTGCCACGCGAAGTTCCCGCAGCTGGTTCGCCGCTTGGCCATTGTTCTGACTCCACGTAAGCAGAAAGATAGATATTGGAATCCTGGAATGAGAGCGCCAGGGGCTTCAGCAGATAGGTGCATTCCGCGTCCTCGGCATCCCGCGGCTTGTACACCATGGTGAGGCTATGGTCAGCCAATAAAGCGGCTTGAATGATATCCAGGTGGGCCGGGTCGTAGATGCCAGGGAGGAGGGTCATGAATCGCGTGCCGGACGTGATGCGGCCTTGCGCAATCAGGTCTTGCTTCGAGTTTCGAGTGATCACGCCCAACGCATAGTCACGCAGCGTGACCAGTTGCTTGGTCACAAGCTTGAAGCCGAAGCGCTCAGAATGCTGCAGCATCGCGAGGAGGGTCATCGACTCGGTCGGCGTCAGTACCAAGTCAAGGCTCACATTCCTGTGCAGCCTCCATTGAAATGACTTTTTACCTTTGGGTTTCTCACCGACGACCTGCTCTTCTTTGGCCAAGGCTCGCAGATCACGCAAGGTGGTTTTGATGTGGGGGATTTGCTCGGCCCATTCAGTTTGCAAGGCATGCAGTTCCTCGGTCGTAAGCGGAGTTCTCGCACGGTGCAAAATCTTCGTCAGCGTTCTGCGGCGCAAATCTTTCGGCTTAATTTCGCTCTCGGTAGGTACTCAGGGACAAAAAGTGTCCTTATGGTGCTGCAGTATCGCTTTGCCAGCAACGAATTCTGGACATTACCTGGAGTGGTTATGAAAACCAAAGTGACCCGTCGCATCTATCCCCCATACAAACAACGCGCAGAAGTTAAAGCCTTCATCGAGTGGCTCGCCCTGCACCTTGGTTCCAATCAGCAGCTCAAGCATGAGTACGTCAACCGGAAAACAGGTAAGCGCTGGAAGTTCACTGATCTGTACGATGCTTACCAACAGTACGAATGGCAGCACCCCGGGGTACCGCATTTGAAGGTGAGCGCTGGCAGTTGCGCCACGAGCAATGCGAATGCCTTGGATGCGCTGAGCGCCGATCTCAGTGTGGCGAACTGCGATGCCACCATGCTGCGAGGAACGAAAGCTACGATGTCCTGGGGTGGTGTGTCGGCGCACAACAATCAGTGGCTTGAGGCCAATCAGAAAGGCTTGGCCAATACGGTTGCACAGGTGTTGCGTATTGGGGATCTCGACAGCCCTCAATTCCAGAATGATCTTCGCTTCAACGCAGGCATGACCAAGGTGTATTCGCTGGTTTGCCCGGGCTTCATCATCTACGACAGCTTGGGCCTATGGCGAATTAAAATCGGCATGCGTGAAGCATGTGGACGGATATTCCTCTGAGCTCTCCAAATTTCAAGTACTGGTTTCGAATCTCTTCAACGAAGTCGATGCATTTTTTGTTGAGTTGCGCAATCCCCCCTAAATCGCTTTTTAAGCTGCAGAACCATTTGGATGTTGGTTCATACGAAGGGTGGGGACGGCTCGGATAAAGACTTTTGGTGTGAGGGCACTCATTTTTTTCTGAAGATAGATGGATAAGATCTATTTGCTTGTTAAATTTTGTCGCCCTTCTGTAGCTGATTACGAAAAGCGGATCTCCATGTGCGATCGTGTTTCTTATCGTCTTCAATGTTTCGAAGATGTCCCAAAACTTTAAGGATTTTGGTTTTACGTTATTGTTCGTGAGTTCTTGTATTTTGCTAGCTGCTTCAAAGCCATCTGAAAAATTTGTCTGATCTAAGAAATATTGTTTTTTATATTCTTGGTGAGATAGTACATGGGTCAGGCACCAGAATGTTTTGACGATCATGCTCTCAATTAATGCCACGTGTTTGACGAGAATGAGCTCATTCTGAAGCTTTGCAAGCGACTCGATAGTTTTCAGGGGTTGAGTGCTATTGAGTCTTTCTATATTTATTTCATGCAGGGCATCCCAGTCTTGCTGACTGTGCGCCATGCTTTCTCTTTCAGCGAAATTGCTTTCGCTCTCGCTAGCTTGAGTGTTGTACTCTGCGAGGTCTCGTTCATGGTTTTTTATTAATGAGGCTATCACGTCGCTCAAGCGTTTTAGTTCGATTCTCACATGATTCATGCGCATGAGTGACATACAGGCTCCTTTGCCAAGATATTCTTTGTTTCACGCTAAAGGCTATTGGTTCGATCAACATCTAAGCCAGTTGTGCCCGAGGAACACAACTGGCCACGTGTACTTACGCTAAGTCATTGTGACGGTGGATCCAGTGGGCAGGGATGAGCCCGTCGTCTTTGCTCTGCCATGCCGCTACGGGCACGGTGTCAGCGACTTGGCCCCAGATGTCCGGGCCCGCATGCTCAAGGACGATGATCTGGATGAAATGGCCTGCACGCTTGAGACCTTCAGCCAAGACTTCGAAGATTCGGCGTGTGGCAACGACATCCGCTGGCCGGGCTTGATTCACCGCTTCGAATCCCGCATCCAGTGCGTTTAGGCCACCGGTATTGCTTGGGAAGTAGACCTGGCTCGGCTGGTCGATCACGATGAAGCTGAAAGGTGGGAGCTTGCGATTCTCGTCTTTCGACAGGTATTCATGAATGCCTAGGAACGTCGCGATGTGATAGCCCATCCAGTTCGCACCACTGCCGATTTCCCAGAGAAAATCCCGCTGGCCGTGGGCGTCGAAGCGAAGCGTGAGCTCTTTCCGATCGAGATAAATCTGAGCGCCAGGCGTTCCGTTCAAGCCGAACTGATCCGCATAGTCCTCGAACATCGGGGCCAATTGGGCATCCACTTTGCGCTCTTGCTCAGCCATATCGGTCAGAGACATCTGGAAGTTGTAGTGCCGAATCAGGCTTTCCAGCTCGATCATGCGCTTGCTCAGACCCTCGTCTGCTTCAGAGCCGTCCAGTTGTTTGATCAGCCGGCTGATCTCACCCGCCACATAGTAGATCTGGCCAATGGCATTACGTGTGCGCTCATCCTCTTGGATCAAGCGAGCCTGCTCTCGCATCAAACGAGAGAGCTCACGCTCTTCCTTGGCACGCTGCCGTTTCAGCGTAGCCAGTTGCTTGTCGACGACAGGATTATCCTTGAGCGCGTCCGAAATCCGGGTGACCTTGTTGACCTTTTCTTCCAGGTTCTCGATCACCATTGGCAGAGCGTTTGTGTACGAGCCGCAGGCCACGCAGTGCCCACCGTCAGAGACGCTCTGCTTGAGCCAGTCGAGCCCAATGACATGGGACTTCTCAGTATCAATCGCCGCGACGAATCGCTTGCTGTTACGCGCCAGGTGGTCGAACCCATCGATCTGGGCATCAAATTCGTCAACGATACGTTGCTGCTTCCCAACTTCCTCGATTACTACCTTCAGCTTTTCTGAGATATGCAGTCGTTGAGGTTCCAGAAGTGTCTGCTCAAGCCGTCCTTCATGGGTCGCGATGACGACCTTCTTGAGCAGTTCGACTTTCTGAGCGCCCTGGGTGCTGGTGCGCTCAAGCAAGCCAAGCTGAATGCAGCGATCAAACAGTTGGTCGACGTCAGCGTAATGGCTCGCCTTGGCCGCATCGTGGATTGCTAACTGCTTACGTAGCCGATCCTGCTCGCGCTGCGCCTCATCCCGCCGCCGCTCATTCATGATGTAGTTTGCATCCACCATACCGAGCGCGTAGGGCATGGCTCGCGTCAGGCGCTCCTTGTGAGCAAACGAGTCGGTTTTGAAGAATAGGGTGTTGGGGTTTGCCACGATGTGCTGAGGCAGGAAGTTGAACGCCGCCATGTCGCGGTAGGAGCTGCGGCGATCAAAGCTGGAAGGCTCCTCCTCATCGGAGTGGGGGAGATCACTGACCCGAACCATGCCATCAAAGGCGGCTTTGTACTGCCCCAAGGAATGGGTACGGTAAACGGAGTCCGGGATCTGTTCATCGTCGAACTCCAGCATGCAAAGATCGTTGGAGCCTTGGGAGTTTCCTGGAGTGCGTCGCGCTACGATGTAGGTCGTATCGAGAAGGCGGATTTTCATCCCGAACCACTCGACGGTGTCGCGGATGATGCCGATTGGAATCTGGCATTTGGTTGCGCCCAGCACATAGTCAATGATGTGAACAATTGACGACTTGCCGGTGCCGCTCAGCCCGTAAATGATGTTGATCTTCCCGTCTTGAAAGGGAATGACTCGTGGCTCCAAGCCAGGGCAGCGAGGCCAGAGAATGACAGCGTCAATCGTGAATTTCATTGGGAATCCCAAACAAGAGCTTGTACAGGTTTTCTGTCGTGTCGGTGGCAAACCACTTCGCCAGTTTCTCAGTGGCCTGCAGCATGGCCGCGGGGATGGTGTTCTTGATGCCTCGTGGCCAACGATCGACCAGGACTTGGAAGCTGGTCTCACTTCCATTGGAGCCGATCTTTCCAACCAAACGCGAAGAGATGGCGAGATTGAGCCCTTGTAGGGTGGTAGCCGCATGGGCGGACACCCTTCGCTGCAGATCAATTTTCAATACCGGGGTTTCCCTGAGCACTGCACCCAGGGTGGAGCGGCTGGTGCGGTTGCTCAACGCGTCGCGTGAGCGCTGATTCCACACCAGCGGCAGCACCAACATCAGTTTCGGTAGATCCGGGGTTTGCCCAAGCCCTGTTTCTTGGTATTCGCCTATGAAGTGCGTCAGAAGAAAGCAGGCCAATGACGAGTTGTGGATCAATTGATGATCCAGATACGCCTCACTCATGACTCATCCTCCGAGGTCGGTGCGTCACGGTGCCAATGGATGGGGGAATGTGTTCCATCGGCGTTGGCCATCCTGTGATAGGTGCCGCTGAACAGGTACTGAGCCGTGGAGTTCACCCGTCCAACCTTCATGGGAAAGGTTTCTGGAAATAAGGTTTTGGTCATCACAGATTTGTAATCAGCCGTGCCGTAGTCATCCAGCGACGTCATGTTGTCCAATTGGTGGCGGTCGTGGATCGCCTCCCAACGGTCACTGAGCACACGCTCAGCCAGATCAAAGTCCTTGGACAGAACTCCACCTGACTCCAGAAGGCGGATGCGCTCAGAGTAGGCGGCACAGTAGAAGCCGAATTGCTTCATCAGCAGGTTTTTCGGCATGTTGATTTTGGTGAGTTGCTCCACGAACAGCATGTCCGCGGGGTCGATCTTCTCGGCCCATTCTGCGAACTCGGTTTTCTCGAAGGGCAGAGGTTCCCATGGGCCATTCATGAACGCTTCAACGAGCGCTTGACGCTTGTTGTAGTAAGGCTGAGCGGTCGTCCAGAAAGACTTTCGGGCTACCCAGGTCTCTTGGCAATGGTCGAACAGGAAACCGACCAGACCATGGTAGATGTCCTCAGCATTCGCTACTGCATCCTCGGGGAGGTGGAGGGACGCGATCACCCGCTGCTTCATCTGGGCATTGAGCTGGCCGTCCTCAATGGACATGTGCTCGATCAGAAATGCCAAGTCGGCGTCCGAGTACGCGATGACATCCCGAGCGATCTCCCCAGGCTTGCCTGTCATTCCGGCGGCATGCGTTCGAAGCGCAACGACCGCGTCTGCCACATCTTGCTTTGAAAGGGCATCAGAAAGCCGCATGGCCAGCGTGCCTTTCTTAAGCACGCGGTTCGTGACGAGGAGGAATTGCAACTCCTCATGCTCCTTCCGGGCAGCCGCTAACCCGTTCAACCAGATGCGGAGTGTCTTCCACAGGTTTTTACTGCTGTCTTGCAGTGGGTTTTTGCGAGGCTGAACAGAGAGCTTCGCTTGTTCTGACACACGCCGAGAACCTGTCGCTGTCTGGCTGATCTCTTCAACATCATCAGCCGTTTCAATGCCAAACCTAGTCTGCGCATTGGGTGCCGTGAAGATACGGTACAGGGCGCGTTCATACTGGTAGCCATACCCCGCTGCGCTGGGGCTAGCATCTGGATCTTTCATCCTTCTATCTCTCAGTCCATACCCATGTAACGGCGGGGCCGTGCCCCCATTCCTTTTTTCATGGCGCAACGGGTAAAGGAATGTACCGGCGAAGATGTCATTTGGCCATAACTTTGAGGATTCTCGATGGGCGGATGTGACACGGAATGAGCCCATCGGCAACGGAATTCCGTTTAGCCAGACCTACCAGCATTCCGTCTCGGATGTGACCGGTGTGGTGTTGTTTCTGGTGGTTATGTAGACCGCTACAATTTGACTGTCTCATTGTTCCATCAGTGGGACAAACTAACGCATTTTTACTGGCTTATCAGCTATTCGTCATGTCGATAGGATTCTCCCCATCGTGATCGCCCACCGCCGCGGTCTTCATTCACAGGAGAGTCCCATGAAACTGTTGCATATCGATTCGAGCATCCTGGGCGACAATTCCGCCTCCCGTCAGCTGAGCCGCGAAGTGGTCGAGGCCTGGAAGGCCGCTGACCCTAGCATCGAAGTGGTCTATCGTGACCTGGCCAGCGATGCCATCAGCCACTTCTCCGCCGCCACCCTGGTCGCAGCCGGTACCCCCGAGGAAATGCGCGACGCCGCCCAGGCCCATGAAGCCAAGCTCAGCGCCGAAACCCTGGAAGAATTCCTGGCCGCCGACGCGGTGGTGATCGGCGCGCCGATGTACAACTTCACCGTGCCTACCCAGCTCAAGGCCTGGATCGACCGCGTGGCGGTCGCCGGCAAGACCTTCCGCTACACCGAGGCCGGCCCTGAAGGCCTGTGCGGCGACAAGAAGGTGATCCTGGTGTCCACCGCAGGCGGCTTGCACCAAGGCCAGCCGACCGGTGTCGGTCATGAAGACTTCCTCAAGGTGTTCCTGGGCTTCATTGGCATCAGTGACCTGGAAATCGTTCGCGCCCATGGCCTGGCCTATGGCCCCGAGCACCGCGCCAAGGCCATCGACGCCGCCCAGGCGCACATCGCCGGCGAGTTGTTCGCCGCGGCCTGATCCCGCACTGCGGTCAAAAATGCCGACTGTCGCCTCGCGCGCCAGTCGGCATTTTTTCATCCAGTTTTCATGGGGCAGCGGTGCGGCGGGTTCTATGCTGGAAGCTACCTGTGGTCCGCCTAGTGCCTCGCGATGAACCGAACCCGTATCCTGATAGCCCTGCTGTTGCTCGGCGGCCTGTTGGCCCGTGCCGATGCGGCACCCTGGGTTGCGGGCTTGCACCGCCTGAGCCTGACCGATCCGGTGGACGCCCGGCCAATGCAGGCGCTGGTGTTCTACCCGTCCAGTGGCCAGGCCCATCCGGTGCGGATCGAGGGTTACCAGACGCGGGTCGCTGAAGAGGCGCCGGTGGCCATGGGGCAGTTCCCGTTGCTGGTGATTTCCCATGGCAACACCGGTAGCCCGATGGCCCTGCATGACCTCGCCAACGGCCTGGCGCGCCAGGGTTTCGTGGTGGTGGCGGTGGTCCACCCAGGCGATAACAACCGCGACCACAGCCGCCTGGGCACCCTCAGCAACCTGTATGGGCGGCCGCTGCAAATCAGCGCCGCGATCACCGCGGCGCGTGCCGACGCCTTGCTTGCGCCCTACCTGAACGATGGCAAGGTCGGCGTGATCGGTTATTCCGCCGGCGGCGAAACCGCGTTGATTCTTTCTGGCGCCCGGCCCGATCTTGAGCGCCTGCGCCGCTACTGCGAAGAGCGCCCAAGCGATGCCGACGCCTGCAAGACCCACGGCGTGTTGATCGCTGATCACAGCGAACTGGCACCCAAGGCCGACCCGCGGATCGGCGCAGTCATGCTGATGGCGCCCCTGAGCCTGATGTTCGGGCGCCATGCCTTGGCCGGCGTGCAGGTGCCCGCGTTGATCTACAGCGGTGACCGCGACCAACTGCTGGCCCTGGAGCACAACGCCGACGCCCTGGCGCGCAAATTGCCGGTCACTCCCGATTACCGGCTGCTTGCGGGCGCCGGCCATTTCGTGTTCATGGCGCCCTGCGATGCCGAGCAACATCAGCGCATGCCTGCGCTGTGCAAGGACGCCGACGGCGTCGATCGGCGGCATATCCATCGCTCGCTGCGCAGTGAGACCACGGCGTTCTTCAGTCAGGCCCTGGGCGTGCCGGAACCCGCCGAGCGTTCAGCCGCGCTGGGCCAGCCAGAGGGTCAGCGCAACCCCTGACAGGGCGAGCAGGGCGGCACCGCAGAAAATCGAGGCATACCCCCAGTGTACGGCTACCGCGCCCATCACTGGACCGGCAATGGCCAGCGCCAGGTCGAAGAACACCGCGTAGGCACCCAGGCCAGCACCACGGCTGCTGCTTGGTACCTGGCGGATCGCTTCGACGCCCAGTGCCGGGTACACCAGCGACAAGCCGAACCCGGCCAGTCCGGCGCCAATCATTGCCCACAACGGCGTTGGCGCCAGCCATAGCAACGTCAGGCCCAGCACTTCGGTGGCCATGCAGGCGATGGCGACGTTGTAGCCGCCAAAACGATTGACCGCGTTGACGAACAGCAGGCGCGAGAGGATGAAGCACAGGCCGAAGGCGCTTAGGCACCAGGCCGCCCCCATCCAGCCGCGTTCCAGGTAATAAAGGGTAATGAAAGTGGTCAAGGTACCGTAGCCGATGGACGCCAGGGTCAAGCCCAGGCCACAGGGCGCCACACGACCGAAGGCTGACCAGAATGGCAAGCGTTCGCCTTTTACGATCACAACATCTGGCCGGGTACGCAGCGCCGCCAGGGCCAGTAGCGCCAACACCAGCAGGGCAGGGCCCAACACCACGAAGTGCAGCGCCTCCACCAGCAAAACCCCTGCTGGCGCGCCGATTGCGATGGCGCCGTAAGAGGCGATGCCGTTCCACGAGATAACCCGCGCCGTATGCTCGGTGCCAACCTGGCCAATGCCCCAACTTAGCGTCGCCACCCCGATCAACCCCTGGGCGACGCCCAACAGCAGACGCCCACCCAACAGCAGTGCCAGGCTCAGCCAAGGCAAGGCCAGGAACCAGGCCGACAACAGAGTGAGTAGGCCGCAGCCGGCTATACCATACAGGCCGTAGCGGATGGCGCGCTTGCCGCCCAGGGTGTCGGCCACGCGCCCGGCGAAGGGGCGGCTGAGCAGGGTGGCCAGGTACTGCAGGCCGATGGTGATGCCGGCGATCACCGCGCCGAAACCCAGCTGGTCGTGCACGTGGCCGGGCAGCACGGCGATCGGCAGGCCGATGCAGAGGAAGGCGATGAAGGTATAGAAGACGATCGAGAGGATCTGCCGGGTGATGCCGGGGGAGGGGTGGGGCGCGGTCATGGGCTCGTTCGCGGGCGGGCGGTGGGCGATGCCCATCATGGCCGCTGCGCGACGGAAAAGAAAGCAGGCTAACGGTTTGCTCAGTGACCCCATGAATTCGGTGAGGTCATGCAGAAGCCGGCTTTGCCGGCGAATGCCCATGGCTGCGCGAACATTACTGTCGCTTGTCCTGGGCTGTTCGTCGGCAAGGCCGGCACCTACAGGGGGGTAGGCCGCCTCGGGGGAATCAGACCACCACGCCCTGGCTGCGCAGGTAGTCGTCGTAGGTGCCGCTGAAGTCCACCACGCCATCGGCGGTCAGCTCGATGATGCGCGTGGCCAGCGACGACACGAACTCACGGTCATGGCTGACGAACAGCAGGGTGCCCGGGTAGTTTTCCAGCGCCAGGTTCAGTGCCTCGATCGATTCCATGTCCAGGTGGTTGGTCGGTTCGTCCATCACCAGCACGTTGGGCTTTTGCAGGATCAGCTTGCCGAACAGCATGCGGCCCTGTTCACCACCGGAAATCACCTTCACCGACTTGAGGATCTCGTCGTTGGAGAACAGCATGCGCCCCAGGGTGCCGCGGATCACCTGCTCGCCGCTGGTCCACTGGCCCATCCAGTCGAACAGGGTCATGTCGTCTTCGAAGTCGTGGGCGTGGTCCTGGGCGTAGTAGCCCACTTCGGCGCTGTCGGTCCACTTCACTTCGCCCTTGTCCGGGGTCATCTCGCCGACCAAGGTGCGTAGCAGGGTGGTCTTGCCGATGCCGTTGGGGCCGATGATGGCCACGCGCTCGCCGGCTTCGATGGTGAAGCTGAAGTCCTTGAACAGCACCTTGTCGTCGAAGGCCTTGGCCATCTTGTCGACGATCACTGCCTGGCGGTGCAGTTTTTTGGTCTGCTCGAAGCGGATGAACGGGCTGACCCGGCTCGACGGCTTGACCTCGGCCAGCTGGATCTTGTCGATCTGCTTGGCGCGCGAGGTGGCCTGCTTGGCTTTCGAGGCGTTGGCCGAGAAGCGGCTGACGAAGGTCTGCAGTTCGGCGATCTGGGCTTTCTTCTTGGCGTTGTCCGACAGCAGTTGCTCGCGGGACTGGGTCGCGGCCGTCATGTACTCGTCGTAGTTGCCCGGGAACAGGCGCAGCTCACCGTAGTCCAGGTCGGCCATGTGGGTGCAGACGCTGTTGAGGAAGTGACGGTCGTGGGAAATGATGATCATGGTGCTGTTACGCGCCGTGAGGATCGTTTCCAGCCAGCGGATGGTGTTGATGTCCAGGTGGTTGGTCGGCTCGTCGAGCAGCAGCACGTCCGGATCGGAGAACAGCGCCTGGGCCAGCAGCACGCGCAGTTTCCAGCCTGGGGCCACTTCGCTCATCGGACCGAAGTGCTGTTCCAGCGGAATGCCCAGGCCCAGCAGCAGCTCGCCGGCGCGGGAGTCGGCGGTGTAACCGTCCATCTCGGCGAACTCGGTTTCCAGTTCGGCGACGGCCATGCCATCTTCTTCGGTCATTTCCGCCAGCGAGTAGATGCGGTCGCGTTCGGCCTTGACCTTGTACAGCTGCTCGTGGCCCATGATCACCGTGTCGATCACAGTGAATTCTTCATAGGCGAACTGGTCCTGGCGCAGCTTGCCCAGGCGGGTGTTTGGCTCGAGCATCACCTGGCCGCCGGACGGCTCGAGGTCGCCGCCGAGGATCTTCATGAAGGTCGACTTGCCGCAACCGTTGGCGCCGATCAGGCCGTAACGGTTGCCGTTGTTGAATTTGACCGACACATTCTCGAACAGCGGCTTGGAGCCGAACTGCATGGTGATATTGGCTGTAGAAATCAAGTGCTTGTCCTGCGGGGGTTCCAGAGGTGTATTTAGGCCCTCTCGTCAGCTTTGGGCCAATCTTGGGCCAATTCGACGCGGGGCGGCAGCTTCTCCAGCTCCCTCCAGTCCGAGGAGGAGCTGATCCATTTCGCGTAGGTAGAGAGCAACATCTCGACGCTATGGCCGCGCTGGTTCGCGATGAACGCGTCGGTTCATCCCAGCCATCAGGCATAGGGGTGCGTAGGTGTGGCGGGTGTCGTACTGCCGGCGTTCACGGATGTCCAGCGCCTTGAGCGCTGATTTGAAGGGGCGGATTGTAACACTTGGTTCGTTGATCCACAGCCCACCTTTGCTCGGTTGGAACACAAATGGGCTTGCAGGGTAGGCCGACTTTGAAGCCATCCACTTCAGATCGACGTGGCGATCGCCAGAGCCAGCTGCTCATCGGACATATACGGCTGGCCATAGGCATCGTGGTAGTAGCGGACGGCTTGCTCGAACCGGGCTCCGCGTATCTCGCCGCCTGAACCGATGAATGCGAGGGCGTCGGCCTTCGCCGCCTTCATGCTGGAAGGGCCATAGACCGTCAGCGCGGTGGTACCACCGACGATGATGAAGGGGAGGATGGTCGTGCCGAAGGTTGCGCTTTCGAACGGGTCATTGGTTTCGTGTGCCATGGCTGGCATGCAGGCCAACGCCAGCAAAAGCGCGCCCAGCGTTCTCAAGGATTCCATTCCTGCCTGCTTCCTTATGTTTGATGGCGAGCCTTATCGTACGAGTGATGGCGCGTGGATTCCATATGCAGATAGCGTGCTGTGCGCGCCATCCCAGGGCCATCACAGATAGCTCATGACAAAGGCGACCTCGGAGTTCGCCGTGCCTGCTGTCACTGGGCTTGAGCCTCCGTTAGGCAGTGTGCGTATGTAGCGGGCATTCATGGGGATGGAGAAGCTGCCACCGGTATTTGTCGGGGGCGTGAATGTATATTCCTTGTTGAGTTGGATGGGCTGTAGATTGTTGTCTAGAACTTGCAGTGAAATACCTTGTGCCGTTGAGTTTTTATTCAGGCTGACGATGCCCTGTGTGGCGTTCACGGCGGGGGCTGTCGGGTTGGCAGACAAAGAGTATTTAACCGTTGATAGGCCGTTGGAGCACTTGTTCATCTTGATGCTGAATGCTTTGGGGAGGGAAGTGTCACCGTAGTTGGCAAAGTCCCGGGTAAAATGCTCTCCCATTTCGACCTGCACATCCGGCGTTTCGCATGATAGTTCTGGAAGCTGCAGGGATGCCAGGCGTAAGCATGGAGGGTTGGGGTAGGGGAACGGTTGAACGACACCGCCTGAACTTGGCCCGATAGTGTAATAGGCAAGCCCGGCACAGGCTTGGCTGACATCGACAGAGGCAGGAATGAGTATAGAAGTCCTGTAGGGCACGTAGAAACCGGCTCTCTGAAGATCTTCCAGCATGTTTCCGTACGTCGGGTTGTCTCGGGTTCGTATTTTCCATTCGATCGTGCCTGAACTGGGATAGGCGCCGGTGCCACCAAACGGATACTTCCAGGTGGCCGTTTGTATGCCACAAATTGTTTTTCTTCCTGATTCGCTGCTACACGGGCCCACGGTCCCGTCAGTGGTCGACCAATTGCTGATGATGAAGCTGTACCTGATCATATTCCCTTCTCGAGTGGCGCCTGCTCCGAGCACTGTAAATGCCAGTGCAGGCGTTGTCAGGCTGACGAGAAGGGCGAGTACAATAGCGGTCAAATTGATTGAAGTTTTCGCATATTGCAATTGGCTAGGAAATGACGCAAAAGTAATCATGGTTTGGTTGCACCCTCGACAAATGACCAGTCAAACTCAGGGTGCTCTGGTTTTAGTGTGTTGTAGGCTTTGTTTAAGTTGTCGGATTCCAAATCAAGAATGGACGGTTGATGTACGTCTGAAGAAAAACTCTTACATGCAGAAATGAAGATAAATATACTTGCTAATAATGCTGCAAGGATTATAATGATTGCCTGATTGCCTGATTGCCTGATTGCCTGATTGCCTGATTGCCTGATTGCCTGATTGCCTGATTGCCTGATTGCCTGATTGCCTGATTGCCTGATTGCCTGATTGCCTGTCGCATGTTCAATGTCCAGTGAGTGAATATTAGAAATTACATTGACACTGACGGCATGATCAATAAGACGATTCTTAAACTCGCTAATTATCTATGATTCATCACTGCTCCGGTGCGATCAGCATCGGTCCTTGATGACGCACGTTGCCTACGGCAGTCCCTACCCGGTACCACTCGAAAGCCTCGGCAGGTTCGCCCAGGTTCAGCAGCATTTGTTCGGCGTGCTCGCTGGGCATCTGCGCAGTGATCCATTCGATTGCCAGCGCTGCGGGCAGCACGACGGGGCGGCGGTCATGCACGTCGATCAGGCCGCCCTGGGCATCGGCGGTGATGATCACGAACCCATCGTGTTCGTTGCCGGCGAGCTGGCCGATACTGGCGCAAAACGCAGGGCATCCATCCTTGCGTCGAATGTAGTAGGGCTGCTTTTTCGGCCGGCCTTCGTCCACCCATTCATACCAGCCATCCACTGGCGTGATTGCACGGTGCGGCCAGATCGCGCGGAAAAATGCGCCATGGGCGACCTGCTCCAGGCGAGCGTTGATCGGCGTCGCACCGGCTTTTGCCCAGTGCGGTTTCCACCCCCACTTCACCCAGTCTGCGCGCGGCCCTGCGTCATCTGCCCAAAGCACCGCCACAGGCGTCGTTGGCGCAACGTTGTAGTGATCGAGTGGCTGATCACCGACATTGTTCCGCCAGGCCTCGGGCATGCTCAGGGTGGCCACGAAATCGTGGATGCCGCGGTACTGGCTCAATCGCCCGCACATACGCTGCCCTCCGCCAAACCACGCTGTAAGGATAGGCCAGGCCTGCCGGGCAGGTGCTATGCTGCGCCGCCGACCAAACAAGGAGCGTGCGTGGTGATGGGTCAAAAATTGGAAAAGATTCGTGCGTGGTGCACACCGCGCAGGTGTTTCTGGACAGGCATAGGCCTGTTCGCGGTAACCATTTTGGTCCCGGCTGTCAGCCCGGGCACGACTGTCAGTTGGCTGATAGGGCCAGCAGGCGTGCTTTTCGCTACTGGCTTCATGCCCGCATCGAGCAGAAAGCAATAAGGTAGCGGCCCTGGATATGAGCGTGTCGCTTCAATATCCGGCGCAGTCAGTTGCAGGGCGGCAATGGCCCTGCTTCAGTCAGATTCTTTCCGAATAGTTGGTTGGCGTGCGTTTCCTGTTGGAATGTATACGTCTGTGCCCCCAGTGCCTCGTAGCCTTGGCTCAAGTAAAAGTCCAGCGCCCGTTGGTTCTCGGCCCAGACTGTGGCCCACAGTCGAGTGGCGCCATTTCGGGCTGCGTGTTGTTCGGCTGCTTCGAGTAAGCGCTTGCCGATGCCCAGCCCCGTGAATCGAGCTTGCAGGTAAAGGCGCTGAAGTTCGGCCGCATGCGCCTGAGGCACTCGCTCATGGGGGCGATTCATGGCGACTTGGGCAAAGCCGACCAAGTGGTGGTCAATCTGCGCGACGATAATGAAGGTGCCAGGCTTTTCGATAAGCTTCGACAGGCTAGCCACTGAGAATACGTCCAGCGCTTGCTGGGCGATCGCGTCGCGCATGCCTTGCGTGGCATAGGTCTCGAGAAATACTTGCAGGCCAAGTGCTGCAAGGCAGAGGGCATCTTGGGGCAAGGCTTTGCGCAGCGTAAGAGGTTGCATCAATGGCTTCCTGGCCAGCGCCGGGGGACAGTTGCACGTGGTTAAATCGGAGTTTGGCAAAGGAGGATAGATAAGGTGAAGGATACTCGTAAACCGTTTGGATATGCCGCAGTGGCGCTGATCCCCACCGGCATCGGGTTCATCGCCAGTGGTGTGCTGACCGACCAGCCTGCGTTCATTTACAGTGGTTTGGGCCTGGCAGTACCCGGGGCGGTATTGGCAGCGGCGCACTTCTGGACGGTACGTCGACGCACTTGAGTGCGGGGGAAAGGAGCGTTTCCAGTCTTATCGCCGAAAAAAAGCAGCCGCCTTGCGAAGGGGGGGGGCGTAAGGCGGCCGTAAGCGCGTTTTGCAGTTGGGCACATCATCATGTGCGGGATTGAAGATAGTGAATATTTAGATAGTTGGCTAGCTATCCTTTGGTCTAACCTTCAGCTCGCTGATGGACTGTGCGTGTTCGCCGCAGTTGTTCGGGGGCAATCGCGTCCATTTCGAGCACCGCGCACGCGTCAGATTACTGCTCTACTTTCGTTGATTAGTCCGTCGCTACGGCAGTTGGTAGAATCAATCAGCTTAAGTGGATCAATTGCAAATGACTATTATTCGTACGCTTTCTTGCTTGCTGGTGCTGGCCGCGCTGGCGGGCTGCGCAACGCCCGGCGAACCTACCGGTAGCAAGCTCATCAGCAAGACACCCGAGGACTACGCGGCCTGCGTGCTACCGAAATGGCAGGCGCTGGCACCGCTGACGACGCAAAAATCGATTTCCAATGGCTATCGGATCACCGCGCCCAGCGCTGTGGCCTCGGATGAGGTGCTGGAGGTCGTCAAATACCGCGACGGCAGTCGCGCGACGTTCTACAAGGGCAGCTTCCTGTCATCCGACAACCTGCGGCAGGCCGCCAGGGCGTGCCTGGATTGATGCGAAGTACATTGTGAGCATCGCCGGGAGGGCAGGCCACACAAGGTGGCCTACCTGGGGGCATCAGTGCTTGGCCGAGGTGTCCTGCTCGACCACCATGTCCAGCACATAGACCTGCGACGGGGCGTCAGCCGGCGGGTTCTTCCAGGCGTACTGCTTCACCCGCAGCACGGTGCGCACACCTTCACGGTGCTCGAAGCCCTCGATGGACTGGTACAGCGGGTGCCAGGCATCCTGGGTCGGCAGTTGCAGGCCGGCGTCGTCATAACGGCGCTCGCGCACTTGCAGGCACTGGTAGTTGGGGATCAGCGGGTGGCTGCACTTGACGGTCTTGGCCGCGACTTCCAGGAACTTGGTCTCGCCCTTGCTGCCATAGCGGGTCTCGGGGGTCGCTTCGCCCTGGAACTTGAGCACCGCGCCATTCTGGGTGGTCAGTTGCAGCATCGGTTCATGGGTTTCGCCGCTGATAACGGTACGCAGCTCGCCTTTGAGCAGTTGGCCGACCTGGGCGTCCAGGTCCATCAGGCTTTTGTCGCAGGCCATCAGGGTCGAGGCCAGCGACTGCACTTGCAGCACGCCATCTTTATAGCTGTAGCCGCCGAACTGGCCGTTGCAGCCGCCGCTGATATTCAGCTGGCGCTCGCCAAAGGTCAGGCGCAGCTTGCCGTCGAGCCCTTTGGCCATGGCCGCGATCGGTTTACCCGCGGCATCGGTGGCCGACACCAGGTTCCAGTAGTACGCCGGGAGAGCTGGCTGGGTGGCGGCAGTCGAGGTGACGGCAGGCATGGAAGGCGCTCCTTCGTGGGAGGTGGAAGCCGGGGTGCAGGCCTGGAGGAGGGCGGCGCCGATGGCAACGAGGAGGAGATTCTGTTTCATGATTCGCTCTTTCAGCCTTGAAAAATTGAGGGCGGCTTGCGTTGCAGGCTGCAAGCACGCGCCGGTACGCCAGGTATCGAGGTCGTGACCGATGGCAATGGGACAGTATTCACTTCATTCGGTTTCCTGATCCTGTCGCTGGGGGTGTTGCCAAATGTTGCGTAATGGCGCTGATGGAGACTGGACTATAGCCCCATGCATGACCGAAGCTTGCGCCGCGGTTCAAGCGCCGGGGCCAAAATAGCCATCTCATCCGGCGCGGCCTGACGGCAGAAGGTTCACATCGACTCATGCATATCGACACCCCGCGTCTTCGACTTCGCCCCTGGACCGACCAGGATATTGCGGCCTTCGCCGCGATCAATGCCGATGCTGAAGTGCGCCGCTATTACTACCCGGCCATCCTGACGCCGGCGCAGACCAAGGCAATAATCGAAGATTGCCAACGCCACCTGCGGACCCATGGCTTCGGTTTCGTCGCTGTCGAGCGCCAGGCAGATGGCGCGTTGGTGGGCGGGCTGGGGCTGTCGCGCACGGAGGATGAAATCCCCGGTGGGCCGCATGTCGAGATCGGCTGGATCTTTGGGCGCCCGTACTGGCGCCAGGGCTATGCGTTCGAGGCGGCGAGCGCCTGCTTGGCGCATGCCTGGCAGCATCTTGGACTGGAGCAGGTCATTGGCTACACCTCCTCCATCAATACGCCTTCGCGGGCGTTGATGGCCAAGTTGGGCATGCGCTCGGACCCGACGGAAGACTTCCCTGACATGAGCGTGCCTGAAGGCAACCCACTGCGGCCGCACACGCTTTATCGTATCGACAGGCCGACGCGCTGATTCAGCTCGCAAGCACGGCCCGTAATGGCGCGGGTATCGCGACCACGGTTTTGGTCCGTGGGCAGACGCACACCTGGGTGAGACGCGCGGTGAATGCCAGCACGTCGGTTGGCAGGCGGCCCTCGACCGCGAAGGTGAAGGCGTGCTCGCCAACCTCCGCAACGCTGACTTTCAGCCTGAGGACGTCGTCCCAACTGACTGGGTGCAGGAACTCCAGGACCAGCGCCCTGGCCGGAGGCAGGATGTCGTGCGCCATCAGCGCGCGCAGGCCCGGGCCCTCAAGCCAGACACCCAACGCCTCGTGCACGGCCTCCAGGGCGAAATAGGAAAACCTGGGCGTATACACGATCCCCGCGGGGTCGCAATCACCGAACAGGATGGTCCTGTCGATGAACACTGGTTTGGGCATCGTTCATTCCCTTGCTGTTCAGGTCAAAGCCGCCGACTTTAGAAAAGTCGGTGGCAAAGTGTAAAGCGCGTTGGCGCAGGACAGGGTTGTCCGCTGGCGGGCGTTGTCGGTAAAGTCGCTGCGCCGCGCCAGCAGCGTTGTTGGCCGCCGCCAATCACCCAGGGATATCGTTGATGGCTCATTCGGATCACCTCGCCGCCTATGTCGGCGCCATTCTCGGCGCCGCCTCCACGCCTAGCGCGCATGTCCTGCGTTCGACTCGGGAGTCCTGGCAGGAACAGGATTTCACCGTGACCGCCGAAGAAACCACCTACAGCTTCGACGACGGTACGATCATCAAGTGCCTGGCGGAGCAGGACAGCGCCCCCAGCGATGCGCTCTGCGCGGAGTGCTGGATCAGCTATGAAGTGCTGGCCCAGCCTCGCGACAGGACGATCAGCCCAGGCCGTATCAGTTTCACCAATGCCTGCCGGCAAGCCCACTGGCTGCGCTACTTCAGCGCCTGAGCGAGCAGCCACGAGTCGCCACGTCGCGCATTGCGGAACCGTTCGCACAGTCGATAAGATGCGATAGGTTCTCATCTTTCACCCAGGTCCCTGCCGTGCCCGCATCCGACACCCAGCCACTGGCCTTCTTCTTCAGCGACCATCACCGCTGGCTGTTGCAGCACGTTCAGCGACAATTGCGTAACCGCTCGGATGCCGAGGACACGGCCGCCGAGACGTTTTGCCAGGTGCTTGCCGCCCAGGTCGATGTGGCGACGATCGAGCAGCCGCGGGCCTACCTCTCGACCATCGCCAAACGCCTGATTTTCGATCGTCATCGCCGGCGTCGGCTGGAGCAGGCTTACCTGGAGCGCCTGATGCTGCTGCCCGAGGCGCTGGCCCCGTCGCCGGAGCAAACCCATCTGCTGCTCGAAGCCCTGCATGCCATCGACCAGAGCCTGTCCGGTTTACCCGTGGTGGTGAAGAAGGCCTTCCTGATGAGCCAGCTCGATGGCCTGACCTATGCGGACATTGGCCGTCGCCTGGCGGTGTCCGAGCGTACCGTGGCCCGTTACATGACCCAGGCGTTGCGCCAGTGCTACCTGAGCATGGCGCCAACATGAGTGGGCGATCGCTGACGCCAGCCGCCGAGCAGGCGATCGCCTGGATGGTGCGCCTGCGTTCCGGACGCGACGATGCTCGCCAGCAGGTGCTGTTTCAACAGTGGCTGGCGCAGGACCCCGCCAATGCCCAAGCCTGGGAGCAACTGCAGCAGGGCCTCGGTGGGCATTACGAGGTGTTGCGCCGCGCGCCGGCCACGTTGCGTGATGCGCTGTTGCAACCTGAGCTCGGCCGTCGCGAGCTGTTGCGCGGGCTGGTCGGGGTCGGCGTATTTGGCGGCGGGTTGTGGTTGGCCGGGCGCAGTGAGGGCGGGCGGGCGATGCTGGCCGATATGCGTACCGGCACGGCCGAGCGGCGGCGCTTGCAGCTCGGCGATGGCAGCGAGCTGATCCTCAATGCCGGCAGTGCGGCTGACTTTGCCATGGGCGACGGTCGCCGCCTGCTGCGCCTGTATAGCGGCGCCGTGGTGGTCCAGGTGGCGGCCGATCGGGCGCGGCCCTTCATCGTGCGCAGCGCGCAGGGCGAAGTCCAGGCCTTGGGCACGCGGTTTCTGGTCGAGCAACTGGCGCACAGTACCCGGGTGGTGGTGCTGGAGCATGCGGTGCGGGCCTCGTTGCCCGATGGCGCGTCGCTGGATGTCCAGCAGGGCCAGGCCGTGTGCATGCACGAGACGCGCATCGAACCGCTGGGCGCGGGCCAGACCTACCGCAGCGACTGGATCGATGGGCGCCTCAGTGTGCTGGACGAGCCCCTGGATGCGGTAATCCAAGCCTTGCGCCCTTACCGCAGCGGCTTTATTCGGGTCAGCCCGGACGTACGCCAGCTGCGGGTCCAGGGGGTCTTCCCATTGGATGACAGCGAACGCACGCTCATGGCACTGGCGCAAACGCTGCCTATTCGTGTCGAGCACTACGGCCCCTGGCTGACCTTGATCGAAGCCCGCTGACATACGCACGATGCCATCCTTGCGAAAAAGAATTTTTCTCATTCGTGTCTGGTTTTTCGTGTTCGTTGCACCTCTCTCCTGACACCGCCCAACACACTCAGGAGATTCCACGTGCTAAAACCCTGGCCACTTGCCGTTGCCATCACCCTGGCCATCGCGCCCACGGCCTGCATCCGGGCAGAAGACGCCACCCAGCAGCAACAGCAATACTTTGACCTGCCGCCCGCCAGCCTTGCGCTCACCCTCAATGCCATCGCCCGGCAGAGCGGCCTGGTGATGTCCCTTGATCCGGCGTTGGCCGCCGGCAAGCAGGCACCGGCGATCCGCGGGCAGATGAGCGGCATGCAGGCGCTGCAACAGGCCGTGGTGGGCAGTGGCCTGCAAGTGATCGTCACCGGCAACCAGACCTTCAGCGTGGCGCCAGCGGTCGATGCCCAGGGCGCGCTCGAGCTGGGCGCCACCAGCGTCAACAGCACCGGCCTGGGCGAGACCACCGAGGGCAGCGGTTCCTACACCACCGGCACCGTGACCATCGGCAAGACCCCGCAATCGCTGCGCCGTACGCCGCAGTCGGTGACCGTGGTCACGCGCAAGCTGATGGACGACAAGAACCTGGTGTCCCTGGACCAGGTGATGGCCCAGACCCCCGGCATCACCCGCGCCAACCGTGGCTATGGCAATAACCACTTCAGCTCCCGTGGTTTCGATATCACCGATGACAGCTACATGGTCGATGGCGTTGCCGGGCAGGCCTATGCCTATACCGGCTGGATGATCCCGGACATGGCGGTGTTCGACCGGGTCGAAGTGCTGCGAGGTGCTTCGGGGCTGCTGGTGGGGGCGGGTAACCCAGGCGGCGCGGTCAACCTGGTACGCAAGCGACCGACCGCCGAGCCGCGGTTGTCGATCACCACCCGGGCCGGTTCCTGGGACAACTATCGCCTCGAGCTGGATGCCAGCGGCAAGCTCAACCCTGAAGGCACCTTGCGCGGACGCGTGGTCACCGCCTACGAGGACCGGGGCTACTTCATCGACGCCACTAGCTCCAAGCGACCCTTGCTGTATGGGATCGTCGAGGCGGACCTGGGCAGCGCCACCACTGTTGCCCTGGGCGTGCGCCGCCAGACTTCGCGGGTCGATGGCTACAGCATCCTGGGCCTGCCTCTGAACCCCGATGGCAGCAACCCGCACCTCAAGCGCTCGACCTTCCTCGGCCAGGATTGGGGGCGCCTGCAGACCCGCACCGACGAAGTGTTCGCCGACCTCAGCCAGCAGTTCAACGACAACTGGCGTGGCAAGCTGGCGATATCCCATTCCGAAAGCCGCTACAACCGCACCGCCATCGAATGGGACGCCGATGACTCCCTTGACTACGCAAGTCCCGGTGGCCCGGTGATCAAGGGCACCAGTTTCCACAAGTTCGATGTCACCGCCAACGCGGTGGATGGTCACCTGGACGGCGACTTCGAGGCCTTCGGCCTGAGCCACCAGGTGTCACTGGGGGCCAACTGGTCGCGGCGCAAGATGAACGACAAGGACTTCTCCGTCGGGCTGGACCCGCGCATCCCGCTGAATGTGTTCGACCCCGACCGGCATGTATTGCCACGCCCCGAGCGCACCGGCTGGGACTACCGCGACGACACCCTGGACACCCGCTACGGCACTTATCTCAACGCCCGCCTGCACATGACCGAGGACCTGAGCCTGGTCCTCGGTGGGCGCCTGAGCTGGTACAAGACCGAGGCCTGGGATGCGGGCCGGGTCGCCACCAACGAGCAGAAGCACGAGTTCACTCCCTTCGTCGGCGCGCTCTATGACCTCGATGAACAATGGACGCTGTATGCCAGCTACGCCGACATCTTCATGCCCCAGGCCAACCTGCGCAATGCCGGTGGCGGCATGCTCGACCCCGCGGTCGGCTCGAACTACGAGACCGGGATCAAGGGCGAGCTGCTGGACAAGCGCCTGAACGTGTCGCTTGCGCTGTTCTACATCGAGCAGGAGGACGTCGCGGTGCGTGACACCGCCAATGACGGGGAATGCAGCCAGGACCTCAACGGCCGGTGCTATGTCAATGGCGACGGTATCAGCCGCAGCAAAGGCTTCGAGGCCGAAGCCAGCGGCGAGCTGTTCCCGGGCATGCAGGTGGCGGCCGGCTACACCTACAACACCACCCATTCGGCGGCCGGTGGACCGATTTCGGCGCAGACGCCCAAGCACTTGCTACGGGTCAACACGCTGTACACCTTGCCGGGCGAGTGGAGCCGCGTCAGCCTTGGCGGCGGCGTGTCGGCGCAGACGGCCTACGATGATCCCGAGAATGGCGTGAGCAACAGCGGGCGAGCGATCTTCGACGCGCGCGCCGCCTACAAGCTCGACTCGCACTGGACCGTGGCCGTGGACGTGGAAAACCTGCTGGATCGCAAGTACTTCGACACCATGGGCTACTGGACGCGGGGCACGACCTACGGCATGCCGCGTAGCTACATGTTTACACTGCGCGGCGATTTCTGAGGCCGTCGGCCCTGGGGGCAAGGTTTGCTAGCATGGGCCGGCGCCGCCCATCAGCCCCCAGGAGCAATGCCATGTTGACAGGATTCAACCACCTCACCCTCGCGGTCAGCCAGTTGCCGCGCAGCGTCGAGTTCTATCACCAAGTGCTGGGCTTCAAGCGCGAGGCCCGTTGGGCCCGTGGCGCCTACCTGAGCCTGGGGGAGCTGTGGTTGTGCCTGTCCGTCGACCAGGTCCGGCCCGAGGACCTGCGGCGCAACTACACCCACTATGCGTTTTCCATCGGGCAGGCGGATTTTGCCGCGTTCGCCAGGCGCTTGCGCGAACGCCAGGTTCCCCTGTGGAAGCAGGACAAGAGCGAAGGCCAGTCGCTGTATTTCCTCGACCCCGACGGCCACCCGCTCGAAGCGCATGTCGGCGACCTGCGCTCGCGGCTGGCGGCCTGCCGGGCCAGCCCCTACGAGGGGATGGAGTTTTTCGACTGAGGTACCGCCGAGCGGCGCAAGCGCGCCATGTACAGGGTATCGACCAGCGTGCCGTCGCGCACCGCGTAGTCACGCAGGCGGCCTTCGATTTCGAAGCCGAACTTGCGGTACAGCGCCTGGGCCGCTTCGTTGTCGGCGTAGACGGTCAACTCGACACGGCCCAGGTTCATCCAGTTGTCAGCGATGTCCAGCGCGGCAGCCATCAAGCGTGAGCCGATGCCCTGGTTCTGCCAGGCCGAGGCGACCCCCATGCCCAGCACTCCGGCGTGCGCTCGCCGGACCCGGGTCAACTGCTCGAGGCCGATATTGCCGATGACCTGGCCCTGGTGCAGCGCCACCAGTTGCAGATGGCGCTCACTGTCCGTGGTCAGGCGCTTGCGCCAGGCATCGGCCGACTGATACGGCATCTGCAGCACCTGGCGGCACACCGCCGGGTCGTTGTACAGCGCGGTGACACCGGGCACATGGTTTTCGGCGAAGCGTTCGAGGGTGATCTCGTGGCTGGGCGTGGGCACTGTATTCATCCTTGCAAAGACAAGTGGCAGGCCAGTGTAAGGCGTGGCATCAGCGTGGCACCAGCGCAAGAAACCGAGTGCACAGCCGCGCCGGCCTGGGTACAGTGCGCCGATCGTCCTCTCGCCTGGAGCCTGTCATGTCCTGTGCCTTCACTCTGATGCAATCGCCGGTCGGCACCCTTACCCTGGTCGCGCGCGGCGACTGCCTGGCGGCCGTGCTGTGGGAGCAGGAGCGGGAGAACCGGGTACGCCTGGGCGATTTGCATCGCGATGACCAGCATCCGACGTTGCGGGAAACGGCGCGGCAATTGGGCGAGTATTTTGCCGGGCAACGTCGAGGCTTTGACCTGGCGCTGGATTTTGCCGGCACCGAGTTCCAGCGCCAGGTGTGGGCGGCGCTGCTGAGCATTCCTTTTGGCGAGACCCGCAGCTACCGCGATATCGCTCGGCAGATCGGCAACCCCGACGCGGTGCGGGCGGTGGGCGCGGCCAATGGGCGCAATCCGATTTCGATCATCGCCCCGTGCCATCGGGTGATCGGTAGCTCCGGCAGCCTTACCGGATTTGCCGGCGGCCTGCCGGCCAAGCAATACCTGCTGGCGCTCGAAGGGCGGCAAAGCCTGGCATTGGCGTTTTGAGACGCAGGGTCAGCCGAGCCAGGCCGCCAACGCGACCAGCAACAGGGTCAGCAGGGTGCCAATGAACAGGCTGTAATGGCGATGAGCTCGTCGGGCATGGGCCTCGACCTCGCGCAGGTACTGCCCGGGCGGTGGCGCATCGGGGCGGTGGCGCAGGCCTTCGGCCATGTCGGCCAGGCGACCGCGGATCAGCAGGCCCACCAGGTAATAGCTGCTGGCGTAGCTGGCCAGGGTCAACAACAGGTATTTCATGCCGCCGGTTCCTTGGCATGGAGACAAGTGCCGAGGATACTATCGGGCCCGTCGCCTTCACCAGCCGCAAGGCGCCGATTTCATGGAAGAACGCCGATGACCCACGCCGCCACGATTCCCCTTGACTCACTGATCGCGCCGCACGCGGCCCGGGCCGGGTTTCGCCATTGCCGCGCGATCACCCTGAGCGATGCCAGGCAGCCGGCCATGGCGTTGTTCCTGCGCCTGATGGCCGGGATGCCGGGCTGGATCGATGACATGATGGTGCTGCGCAACCGCCTGGTCGGGCTGTTGGGCCTCAAGGATCTTGGGCGCCTGACCGCCATCGACCCCGCCCGGGCGCCGGCCAGCTACCAGCCTGGCGAGCGGGTCGGGATCTTCACCTTGCTGGCCAATCACCCGGACGAGGTACTGCTGGCTGACTGCGACCGCCATCTGGACGTGCATATCGCCCTGTTGCGCCGCTCGCTCGCCGATGGCCGCTGCGAAGTGCTGGTCAGTACCGTGGTGCATACCCACAACGCGCTGGGGCGGCTGTACATGCTGCCGGTGGCGCCGTTCCATCGCTTGATCGCGCCGCTCGCCCTGCGCCGCTTGCGCGACTGACCGTCACGACGCAGGCGGGGCGAAGCGCTGGCGAAACCAGTCGCCGAGCATGGCTTTCTCGGCGTACAGCCGGTCGCTGCTGCCCAGGCGCCCCGGGCGGCTGAGGTACATCTTGTCGCTCAGATGTTCTTCGGCCTTGACGGGGGGCTGGCCGGGTTGCTCGAGGGTGTAGCTCAACTCGATACTTGGCCAGGTGATGTCGCGCATGAAGCGCACATCGTAGGCCTGGCTGTGCCAGGGCTCGAAACGCCCGGCCAGGTCGATGTCGCGGATGTCGATGAGCAGATGCTGGCCGGGTCGCAGGTAGCGCTGGCCAAGGGTGTGCAGGTGCTCGGTTAGGCTCTTCATGACTTGCGGGTCGGCGCCGTGCGCATAGCCGCGGTTATCCAGGCTGGCATCACGAAAGGTTTCCGGGTGGTCGAAACGCACCTCGACCTGCGCGGTCGGGGTGCCCTGTGCCATGCTGTCGAATGCCAGTACCATCAGCAGGCTACAGGTCAGGGCGGTTCGCATGATGCACCTCCGGGCGCGGACGGTTTGCCCGCCTATTTTACGCCTGTGCCGCGGTTGTCGCAGAGGAAGGATGCAATGGACGCTTTTCGGCGGCTAGCCGCCAATACCCGTGGGCGTGACCTGGCCGTGGGGGATATCCACGGGCATTTTGCGCGTTTGCAGGCTTGCCTGGACGCGGTGGGGTTCGATCCTGCGGTCGATCGCCTGTTCAGCGTGGGCGACCTGGTCGACCGTGGGCCGCAGAGCCCGCAGGTACTGCAATGGCTAGCCAAGCCCTGGTTCCATGCGGTGCAGGGCAACCATGAAACGCTGGCGATCAATCACCTGCACGGTGGTCGCGTTGACCTGGACACGTACCGTGCCGCCGGTGGTGGCTGGTTTCTCGACCTGCCTGCCGAGGCGCAGGCACCCTTTGTCGAGGCCTTCGTGAAGCTGCCTGTCGCGCTGCAGGTCGAGACCGCTGAAGGGCCGATCGGCCTGCTGCATGCCGACAGCCCGTTCAGTGACTGGGCGCGTATCACAAAGGCGCTGGACGATCCGGCAGTGCGTGAAGTGTGCCAGTGGTCGCGACGGCGCTTGAAGGAGGGCGACACGACCGCCGTGCGTGGCCTGCGCGCCTTGCTGGTTGGCCATACGCCGGTGCTGGCGGTCAAGGTGCTGGGCAATGTCTGGCACCTGGACACGGGAGGCTGGAGCAATGGCTGTTTCAGTTTGCTGGACCTCGCCAGCTTGACGGTGATCAGCCCCAGGCCAGGTGCATGAGCACGCCAATGGCCAGCAGGATCAACGTCGCCCCCGATGCCCGCTCCAGCCAGGGCAGGGCCAGGCCGAAGCGGCGCAGCACCCGGCGGTTGCCGATGGCCAGCGCCACCAGCAGGTCCCACAGCAGCACGACAGCGAACATCCAGCTGCCGTAGGCCAGCTTCGCCAGCGCGGTGCTGCCGGTGACCATGCTGGCCAGGCTGGCATAGAACAGGGCGTTCTTGGGGTTGAGGATGCCTGAAGCGAGGCCCATGCCCAGGCTGCCCAACCACCCTTTGGCAGATGTTCGCCCGACGGCATCGTCAGGCGCCAGCTGACTGCGCCCAGCCTGGCGCAGGAACACCTGCCCGATGTACAGCAGGTAGGCGCAGCCGGCCAATTGCAGGGTGATGAACAGGGCGCTGCCGTTGCGCAGCAGCGACACCCCGGCAAAGGCCACGACGATGAACACGCCATTGGCCAGGGCCACGCCCAGGCAGGCTCCACTGGCCGTGCGCCAACCGGCGCTGGCCGAGGTCCGGGCGATCAGGAAGAAGTCCGGGCCGGGGGAGAGCAGGGCGAGGAAATGGGCGGCGGCGATGATCAGGAAGGTTTGCATCAGGCGGTTTTCCTCGCAGGTAAAACCGCAGTCTGGGGGCGGCCGCGGGCGAGGTATTGAAGATTATTGCAGGCGGGCTAAACCCCAGC
Organism: Pseudomonas xantholysinigenes; assembly: GCF_014268885.2. NCBI lineage: Bacteria > Pseudomonadati > Pseudomonadota > Gammaproteobacteria > Pseudomonadales > Pseudomonadaceae > Pseudomonas > Pseudomonas xantholysinigenes. The sequence continues at coordinate 2,582,893 of NZ_CP077095.1, forward strand.
CCTTTCAAGGTGTTGAGAATTTGCGTCCGACTTAGACTTGCCGGGGTCGCTTTGCGACCCTTTCCGACCGGTCCGACGCCTCGGCAAGGCCGCTCCTACAGGTGACCGTGCCGTCCTGTAGGAGCGGCCTTGTGTCGCGAAAGGGCTGCAACGCAGCCCCGGCAATCTTGAATTGAAGCGGCCACATCCGAAAAAACGCAAAGACCTTGAAAGGGCTGGGGCTAAACCCAGGTCATCGCTGGCCGATACAGGAGCTCACCTCTATGCATGGAATGGATTCATGAGTACTTCCGATACCCCGTCCACTTACCAGAAACCCAAGAACCTCGCCGGCCTGGGCCGTCGCTGGGGCGGGCAGATGATCGATGTGCTGGTGACCTATGCGATCTTCTTCGTGAGCTTCAGGGTCGTCGAGTTCCTGCAGCTTTCCGAACAGGTGGCCGCTGTGATCTCGCTGGGCGCGCCATTGGCCTACTACCTGTTCTCCGATGCCATGCCCAATGGCCAGAGCGTGGGCAAGAAGCTGCTGGGCATCTGCGTGGTGGACGAGCGCAGCTACCTGAACTGCAGCCTCGGCCAGTCGTTCGTGCGCAACATCACCACGCCGTTCCTGAGCATCCTCGACTGGATCTTCATCTTCTTCGGTTCGCGCAAGCGCCTGGGCGACATGCTGGCCAACACCATCGTCATCAAGGCCTGAGGCGGCCGCTACGGTGTCGCCTTGTGCCTACAGCGCATGCGCAGTGGTTGCGCGGGCGCGATACAGCCCAGGCGTCACCCCGGCATGGGCCTTGAACACCCGCTGGAAATGCGCCTGGTCGGCAAACCCCAACCGATAGGCGACCTGCGCCAGGGCTTGCCCTTGGCGCAACAGCTGGCGCGCCTGGTTCACCCGGGCATTGAGCAGATAGGCATGGGGCGTCAGCCCGGTGGCGGCGCTGAACGCGCGAATCAGCTGGTAGCGGCCCATGCCGGCCTGGCAAGCCAGTTGCGCCAGGTTCAGTTCGGCCAGGTCCTGAGCCTCGATCCGCGACAACAGTTCTGTGAGCAGCGAAGGACGCAAGGCGGGTGCCGGCGGCAAGGCCGGGTGTGCGGCGAAATCCTGTTCAGCGATAAAGGCCACCAGCGCGGCCTCTTTCTCAATGATCGGCGCCGCCGAAAACAGCAGAGTGTTGAGCGCACAGAACTGCCGGTAGATGGCTGGCGAACGTATGATCCGCGCGGCGGCCCCGGGTTCACTGGCAGCCGTGCCCGACTCCAGGCGCAACATGCGCAGCCACTCGGCATCCAGGTGCAGCATCTGGTAGCTCCAGGCTTGCCCCGGCTCGGGGTTGCAGGCGTGCACCCGCTCGGCAGGGACCAGCACCAGGGTGCCAGGTGTCAGGCGTACTGCGCCGTCGCCCGCTCCCGTGAACTGGCTGGTGCCGGCGTCCACCGCGCCGATGGAAAAGCTCGGGTGGCTGTGGGCCCGGTAACAGGCGCGGCTATGGCAGGCGCGGCGGCTTTCGACGTAGGGCAATGCCGGGTCATGCCAGATTTCACTACAGGGGCGGGACATGGCAGGCAGCCTGGACGCGGACGAAGTGGGCAGTCTACCCGCTGGTCACTGTGCCGGTCATTCACGCGGTCGCTGTGCTTGACGCGAACACCCAGCGGGCGCGACGCTGCCGGGGTCCTTGAAGGAGAAAAATAATGGACCTGTCGAGCCTGCTGCTGTTCATCCCTGCCTGCTTTGCCCTGAACATGGCGCCGGGGCCGAACAACCTGTTATCGCTGCACAATGCCAGCCGCTATGGCCTGCGGATCGCCTGCCTGGCCGGTGCCGGGCGCTTGCTGGCGTTCAGCGGCATGATCGCCCTGGCGGCCATGGGCCTGGCGGTGGTGTTGCACACCAGCGAATACCTGTTCCTGGCAATCAAGGTGCTGGGGGCGGGCTACCTGTTCTACATCGCCTGGCAGTTGTGGCGAGCGCCGGTGGCTGAAGCGGCGGTGGCCGGTGAGCAGCCGCGCGGCACCTGGAAACTGGCGCGCCAGGAATTCTGGGTGGCGGCGGGCAACCCGAAGGCCATTCTCATATTCACCGCGTTCCTGCCGCAGTTTGTCTCGGTCGGCAGCGCCACTTCGGTTGGCGAGCAGTTCCTGCAACTGGGCGTGCTGTTCCTGTTGCTGGAGTGGGCGGCCATCGCCATCTATGCCGGGCTCGGCGCCTACCTGCAGCGCTGGTTCGAACGGCCTGGGCCACGCCGCGTGTTCAACCGGGTCAGCGCCTCGTTGCTGGGCTGCGCCGGGCTCGGCTTGCTGGCGGCGCGCCGCTGAGGGATCGCACGGCGACGGGCTCAGTCGCGGTAGAACGTCTGCACCAGGTGATAACCGAACTTGCTCTTGATCGGCCCGTGCACCACGCGCAGGGGCTTCTTGAAGATCACCTGGTCGATGGCGCCGACCATCTGCCCCGGTCGCACTTCACCCAGGTCTCCACCACGCTTGCCCGACGGGCAGGTGGAGAACTTCTTCGCCAGCACGTCGAAGGCCTCGCCGTTGGCGATGCGCTGCTTGAGCTTCTCGGCCTCTTCGGCAGTCTTGACCAGGATGTGGCGGGCTTGGGCTTTCATGGTGGGTACCTGTGTTTCAGGGCAAAAAGGGCGCCATTATGCCGCGTCGGGGGGCCAGCGCAAGCGCTGCGCGCCGGCAAGGCCGGCGCTTGCGATCAACGCAGTTCCGGGCGCTCGCGAAACTGCGCCAGCGCCTCGGGGTTGGCCAGGGCGTCGGTGTTCTTCACCGGCAGGCCATGCACCACATTGCGGATCGCCAACTCCACCAGCTTGCCGCTGAGGGTGCGTGGAATATCGCTGACCTGGGCGATCACCGCCGGCACATGGCGCGGCGTGGTGTACTGGCGGATCACCTGGCGGATGCGTTGGCGCAGTGCGTCGTCCAGTTGCAGGCCGTCACGCAGGCGCACGAACAGCACCACGCGCACGTCGCCTTGCCAATTCTGGCCGATGGCCACGCTCTCCAGCACTTGCTCGACCTTCTCCACCTGCCGGTAGATTTCCGCCGTGCCGATGCGCACGCCGCCAGGGTTGAGCACGGCATCGGAGCGGCCATGGATCACCAGGCCACCTTCTGGCAATTGCTCGGCATAATCGCCCTGGCACCAGATACCCTCGAACTGGCTGAAGTAGGCAACGTGATAGCGGCTGCCATCGTTGTCGCCCCAGAAGCCCAAAGGCATCGATGGGAAGGGATGGAGGCACACCAGTTCGCCTTTTTCGCCAGTGACCGGTTGGCCGTGCTCGTTCCACACCTGCACCGCCATGCCCAGGCCCTTGCCGGCAATCTCGCCACGGCGCACCGGCAGCAGCGGGTTGCCGAGCACGAAGCAGGCGACGATATCGGTACCTCCGGACATCGAGGCCAGGCACAGGTCGGCCTTGAACTGGCGATATACATAGTCGTAGCTATGGGGCGACAGCGGCGAGCCGGTGGACAGCATCAGCCGCAGGCTATCGAGCCGATGGGAAGTGGCCGGCTTCACCCCGGCCTGCTCCAGTGCCGCCAGGTACTTGGGGCTGGTGCCGAACACGTGGATGCCTTCGCCGTCGATCAGGTCCACCAGGCGTTCGGGTCCCGGGTGGAACGGCGAGCCATCGTACAGCACCAGGGTCGCGCCCAACGCCAGGCCGCTCACCAGCCAGTTCCACATCATCCAGCCGCAGGTGGTGTAGTAGAACAGTACCTCGTCGGCCTTGAGGTCGTTGTGCAGGCCGTGCTCCTTGAGGTGTTGCAGCAACACGCCGCCAGCGCGGTGGACGATGCACTTGGGCACGCCGGTGGTGCCGCTGGAGTAGAGGATATACAGCGGGTGATCGAAGGGCAGCGCGGTGAAGGTCGGGCTGCCACCGGGCTGGAAAAAGTCATTCCACAGCGTGGCCGGGACGGGGCCGAACTCATCGGCGCGGGTATTGGCGCGGGTATACGGCACCACCAGCAAGTGCTCCAGTTGTGGCAACTGGGCGAGTACCTGGTTGAGTGTGTCGACCTGATCGAAGGTCTTGCCGGCGTACTGGTAACTGGCGCAGGCGATCAGCACGCGCGGCGCGATCTGGCCGAAACGGTCGATGATGGCGTGGGCGCCGAACTCCGGCGAGCAGTTGGACCACACCGCGCCCAGGCTGGTGGCCGCGAGCATGGCCACCAGGGTCTGCCAGGTATTGGGCATGATCGCGGCGATGCGGTCACCGGGCTGGATGCCGAACTGGCGCAAGGCCTGTTGCAACCCGGCCACCTCGGCGGCCAGTTGGTTATGGGTGAGGCTATGACGGTTGCCATCCTCGCGCACGGCGACCACGGCCGGGCGATCGTCACGGCGGTGCAGCAGGTGTTCGGCGAAGTTCAGGGTGGCGCCGCTGAACCAGCGTGCGCCGGCCATCGTCGCGCCTTCCTCGAGGATGCTGGTCGGCGGGGCGTGCCAGCGCACCTGGAAGTATTCGGCCAGGGCCTGCCAGAACTGCGCACGGTGCTCGACGCTCCAGCGGTGCAGGGCGGGGTAGTCGTCGAGATCCAGGTTGAAGCGCAGATTCACCCGGCGACGGAAGGCGTCCATCCGGCTGGCTTCGATCTGGCGGGTGGTGGGGCGCCAGAGTACGTCGTGCATGTCGGAACCCTCAGGCGTGTGGTGGCCTTGCCGGCAGACACCGGCAAGACCGGTGTCTTTTTCCTTCACTCTAGCTGTTTCATTGCGCCAGCCAACCGCCATCGACGTTCCAGGCGGCGCCGCGCACCTGGCTGCCGGCCTCGCTGCACAGGAACAACGCCAGCTCGCCAAGGTGGCCAGGGGTGACGAAGGCCAGCGACGGTTGCTTCTCGGCCAGCAGGTCGTGTTGCGCTTGCAACGGATCGCCACCGTTGGCCGCGCGGTCATCGATCTGCTTCTGCACCAAGGGGGTCAGCACCCAGCCGGGGCAGATGGCATTGCAGGTGACGTTGCTGGTGGCGGTCTCCAGGCCAATCACCTTGGTCAGGCCGACCACACCGTGCTTGGCCGCGACATAGGCGGCCTTGCCGGTGGAGCCGACCAAACCGTGCACCGAGGCGATGTTGATGATGCGCCCCCAGCCACGCGCCCGCATGCCCGGCAGGGCCAGGCGGCTGCCATGGAACACCGCCGACAGGTTCAACGCGATGATCTTGTCCCAGGCCTCGACCGGGAACTGTTCGACTGGCGCCACATGCTGGATGCCGGCGTTGTTGACCAGGATGTCCACCGCGCCGAATTCACGCTCGGCCATGGCGAACATCTGCTCGATCTGCGCGACATCGGACAGGTCGGCGGGGTGATGGGCGACTCTCACCCCATGGCGAGCGATTTCGGCGATGGCCGGTGCCGGGTCGCCGAAGCCGTTGAGCAGGATATTCGCGCCAGCCTCGGCGAGCACCTGGGCTACTCCTAAGCCGATGCCGCTGGTGGAACCGGTGACCAGTGCGGTCTTGCCTTTGAGCGTCATGCCGTTCTCCTTCATACGATGCCGGTGGCGTAGAACGTGGCGATGACCACGAACACCGCCAGGGTCTTGATCAGGGTAATACCGAAAATGTCCTTGTAGGCCTCGCGGTGGGTCAGCCCGGTCACCGCCAGCAGGGTGATCACCGCGCCGTTGTGCGGCAGGGTGTCCATGCCGCCGCTGGCCATGGCCGCGACCCGATGCAGCACCTCCAGCGGGATGTTCGCCGCGTTGGCGGCGGCGATGAAGCTGTCGCTCATGGCCGCCAGGGCGATGCTCATGCCACCGGAGGCAGAGCCGGTAATGCCGGCCAGCAAGGTGACGGTGATAGCCTCGTTGACCAGCGGGTTGGGAATGCCGCGCAAGGCGTCGGCCAGGACCAGGAAGCCCGGTAGCGAGGCGATGACCGCGCCAAAACCATATTCCGAGGCGGTGTTCATCGCCGCCAGCAGGGCGCCGCTCACGGCGCTCTTGGTACCTTCGGCCAGGCGCTGGCGAAGGGTGCCGAAGGCGCATGCCAGGACCATCAGGATGCCCACCAGCAAGGCCGCCTGCACCGCCCAGATCGCCGTGAGCTTGGCCACGTCGCTCTGCACTGGCGCGGCCATGCCCGGCAGTTGCAGGGTGTGACTGGCGCCGTACCAGTGCGGGATCCAGTGGGTGAACAGCAGGTTCATCACCCCCACCAGGATCAGCGGCGCCAGGGCCAGCCAAGGGTTGGGCAGGGCGATGTCGTCAGCGGTTTCCGGTTCGTTGCGCAGGTTGCTGCCGTAGCCTTCGCCGGCGCGCTGGGCCTTGTTGCGCTGGCGTTGCAGGTAAAGCATGCCGGCGCAGAACACGAACAATGTGCCGATCAGCCCCAGCCACGGCGCGGCCCAGGCGGTGGTGTTGAAGAAGGTGCTGGGGATGATGTTCTGGATCTGCGGGGTGCCGGGCAGGGCGTCCATGGTGAAGGAAAACGCGCCCAGGGCGATGGTCGCCGGGATCAGCCGCTTGGGGATGTCGCTCTGGCGGAACATCTCGGCGGCGAACGGGTACACCGCGAACACCACCACGAACAGCGACACGCCACCGTAGGTGAGCAGGGCGCAGACCAACACGATCACCAGCATCGCCTGGCGGGTGCCGAGCAGGCGGATGGCGGCGGCGACGATCGAGCGCGAAAAGCCCGACAGCTCGATCAGCTTGCCGAACACCGCGCCCAGCAGGAACACCGGGAAGTACAGCTTGATGAAGCCGACCATCTTTTCCATGAATACGCCGGTGAAGGCCGGGGCCACGGCGGCGGGGTCGGTGAGTAGCACGGCGCCGAGGGCGGCGATGGGGGCGAAGAGGATGACGCTGTAGCCGCGGTAGGCGGCGAGCATCAGTAGCGCGAGGGCAGCGAGGGCGATGAACACGGTCATCGAGTGGGTCTCCAACTGTTGTTTTTATGGTTGGAAATGCAGATAGCGGGAATCGTGCCAAATTATTAAGTCATTGAAATATAAATAGAAAACTAAAATAGAACACTTGACAGTCTCTATCTTGAGACGTAACTACGTGGGGGCGGGCTTGCACGTCTCCTGTAGGAGCGGCCTTGTGCCGCGAAGGGTCGCAACATAGATTGCCGGGGCCGCTGCGCAGCCCTTTCGCGGCACAAGGCCGCTCCTACAAAGGCAGATCCCTTTTTTGAGACGATGGTCTCTTTATTGAGACTCTATCCCCAGCGCCACCATTTTCTTATACAGCGTCGACCGCCCCAACCCCAAAGCCCGCGCCGCCTCCGGCACATTCCCGCCACTGCGCGCCAGGGCATCGACAATCAATCCACGCTCGAACTGCGCGCACGCCTGGCGATAGTCCAGTACCGGCGCAGCCGAAGCCACCGGGCTCATCGGCCCCAACGCACTGATCAAATCCGACACATTCAAGCGCGGCTGGTCCGCCAGCAAGGTCGCCCGTTCCAGCACGTTGCGCAGCTCACGGATGTTCCCCGGCCAGGCATGGCGCCCCAGCAGTGCCTGGGCCTCGGGCTCCAGCTCATACTGGCTGCCCAGCTCGGCGAGGATCGCCTCGCACAGTGCCGGCAGGTCTTCCAGCCGGGCACGCAGTGGCGGCACCTCGATCGGCAGCACGTTCAAGCGGTAGTACAGATCGGCCCTGAACGCCCCCCGGGCCATGGCGGCCTGCAGGTCAATGGAAGTGGCAGCGATGATCCGCACATCGCTACGCAGCATCTGGTTGGAGCCCACCGCCTCGTACTCCTTCTCCTGCAACACCCGCAACAGCTTGCTTTGCAGGGCCAGGGGCATGTCGCCGATCTCGTCGAGGAACAGCGTGCCGCCTTCGGCCAGTTGCAGCTTGCCACTGCGGCCCTTGCGCTCGGCGCCGGTGAAGGCGCCGGGGGCGGTGCCGAAGAACTCAGCCTCGAGCAGGGTCTCCGGGATCGCCGCGCTGTTGATGCTGACAAAAGCCTTGTGCGCCCGCGGCGAAGCGGCGTGGATGGCATGGGCCAGCAGTTCCTTGCCGGTACCGGTCTCGCCCAGCAGCAATACCGCTGAGTCGCTCCCCGCGCCACGCCGGGCCCGGCGCTTGGCTTCAATGCAGGCGGCGCTGCTGCCGACGAAGTGGGCGAAGCTGTAGCGCGCCTGGCGCGCGCGCAGTTGCGAACGGGTCGCGGCCAGCTCCTGTTGCATGCTGGCGTAGCGTTTGAGCAATGGTGACAGGCTACGCAACTCGTCGAACAGGGCGAAACCTATGGCGCCGATCAGCGTGCCCTGGTCATCGTGGATCGGCAGGCGCATCACCACCAGCGGCTCGTTGGCGGTGTCGAGCATGTCCAGCAGGATCGGTTTGCCGTTGCTCACCACCTCGCGCATCAGGCTGCCAGGGATCACTGCCTCGCACGGCTGGCCAATGGCGCTGGCGGCGTCGGCCAGGCCGAAGCGCCGTGCGTAGCGCTCGTTCATCCAGACGATGCGCGCCTGGCGGTCGACGATTACCGTGCCTTCGCTGGACTGCTCGATGATCTCGAACAGTGAGCGGATCGCCAGTTGCCGGACCTGCGGGTAGTCCTTGAGGTTGTCGTGCATCGAAGCTGTCCGTTGATTCATGATTGTCACGGAGACTGTAGGAGCGGCCTTGTGCCGCGAAAGGGCTGCGCAGCAGCCCCAGTTATTTTTGCCCTGCTTGCAGATCGCTGGGGCCGCTGCGCGGCCCTTTCGCGGCACAAGGCCGCTCCTACAGTGACCACAGCAAGGCTACGTGCGGGGATCGAACGCCTCGCGCAGCCCATCGCCGATGAATACCAGCAACGACAGGATCAATGCCAGGGCAAAGAACGCGGTGAAGCCCAGCCAAGGCGCTTCCAGGTGTTGCTTGCCCTGGGTCACCAGCTCGCCCAGCGAGGCACTGCCCGCGGGCATGCCGAAGCCGAGAAAGTCCAGGGCGGTGAGGGTGGTGATCGCCCCGGTGAGCATGAACGGCACATAGGTCAGGGTGGCGTTCATGGCGTTGGGCAGGATATGCCGCAGCATCACCTGGCTGTCCGCCAGCCCCAGGGCACGGGCGGCCTTCACGTACTCCAGGTTGCGCCCGCGGAGGAACTCGGCGCGTACCACATCGACCAGCGTCAGCCAGGAAAACAACGCCATGATCCCCAGCAACCACCAGAAGTCCGGCTCGACGAAGCCCGACAGGATGATCAGCAGGTACAGCACCGGAAGCCCGGACCACACCTCCAGTAGGCGCTGGCCGAGCAGGTCGATCCAGCCGCCGTGGTAACCCTGCAAGGCCCCGGCGGCGAGGCCGACCAGCACGCTGACCAGGGTCAGGGCGAAGGCGAACAACAGCGACACCCGGGTGCCGTACAGCACCCGGGCCAGTACATCGCGGCCTTGGTCGTCGGTGCCGAGCCAATTGACCGTGCTCGGCGGGCTGGGGGTGGGCACCTGCAAGTCGTAGTTGGGCGTGTCGGCGCTGAACGGGATCGGCGCGAACAGCATCCAGCCGCCCTGGTCTTCGATCAGTTGGCGCACGTACTGGCTGCGGTAGTCGGGCTGGAAAGGCAATTGGCCGCCGAATTGCTGTTCGGTATAGCGCTTGAGTGCCGGGACATACAGTTCGCCCTTGTAGCCGAGCAGCAGCGGCTTGTCATTGGCCACCAGCTCCGCGCCCAGGCTCAGCAGCAACAACCCAGCGAACAGCCACAGCGAAACCCAGCCACGGCGGTTGTCGCGAAAGCGTTGCAGACGGCGCCGGGCGATGGGCGACAGCATCAGCGGCCCCTCGCGTCGAAGTCGATGCGTGGGTCGAGCAGTGTGTAGCAGAGGTCACCGATCAGACGGATCAGCAAGCCGGCCAGGGTGAAGATGAACAGCGTGCCGAACACCACCGGATAGTCCCGCGACACCGCCGCCTCGTAGCTCAGGCGCCCCAGGCCGTCGAGGGAGAAGATCACCTCGATCAGCAAGGACCCGGCGAAGAATACCGTGATCAGCGCCTGCGGCACCCCGGCCACCACCAGTAGCATGGCGTTGCGCAGCACGTGCCCGTACAGCACCCGGCGCTCGCTCAGGCCCTTGGCCCGGGCGGTGACCACGTACTGGCGCGAGATTTCCTCGAGAAAGGCGTTTTTGGTCAGCAGGGTCAGGGTGGCGAAGCCGCCGATCACCAGCGCGCCTACCGGCAGCACCAGGTGCCAGAAGTAGTCGGCGACCTTGCCCAGCAGGCTGAGTTGGTCGAAGTCGTCCGATACCAGGCCGCGCACCGGGAACCAGTTGAGCGAGGTGCCGCCGGCGAACAGCACGATCAGCAGCAGGGCGAACAGGAACGAGGGCAGGGCGTAACCGATGACGATCAGCGCGCTGCTCCAGGCATCGAAGCGGCTGCCGTGGCGCACGGCCTTGCGAATGCCCAGCGGGATCGACACCAGGTAGGTGATCAGCGTCGCCCAGAACCCCAGTGACAGGGTCACCGGCAGCTTGTCGAGGATCAGTTCGGTGACCTTGGCGCCGCGAAAGAAACTCTGGCCGAAGTCCAGCCGGGCGTATTGGCCAAGCATCAGCCACAGGCGTTGCGGGGCGGATTTGTCGAAGCCGTACTGGCGCTTGATCTCCTCGATCAGTTTCGGGTCCAGGCCCCGGGTGGCGCGGGATTCGCCTTGTATCGCCTCGACCCGCGCGCCCGGCGCGCCACCGCCGATGCCCTGCAGGCGGGCCACGGCCTGCTCCACCGGCCCGCCGGGGGCGGCCTGGACGATGGCGAAATTGACCAGCAGGATCGCCAGCAAGGTCGGGATGATCAGCAGCAGGCGGCGCAGGATATAGGCGCTCATGGCGCGCTCCCCAGTCGTTCGGCCATCTGTTCACGGGTCAACGGTGTCGGGCTGATTTCCCACCAGGTATCCAGGCCTTCGTCATAGGCGGCCTGGACCTTGGGCAGGCCGAAGCGGTTCCACCACACCGTCGAGCTGCCAGGCGGGTAATAGTTGGGAATCCAGTAGTAGTTCCATTGCAGCACCCGGTCCAGGGCATGGGCATGGTGCAGCATGTCGGCTTGCGTGCTGGCCCGTACCAGGCCATCGAGCAGGTGGTCCACGGCCGGGTCCTTGAGCACCATCAGGTTGTTCGAGCCGGGGTCGTTGGCCGCGGCAGAGCCAAAATAGGTGTATAGCTCGCTGCCTGGCGACAGGGTGACCGGGTAGCCGGTCACCACCATGTCGTAGTCGCGGGCCATCACCCGGTTGACGTACTGGGCGGCGTCGATGTTGCGGATGTTCAGTTCGACACCGATCTGCGCCAGGTTGCGCTTCCACGGCAGCAGCAGGCGCTCCATGCCCGACTGGCCATTGAGGAACGTGAAGCTCAGCGGCTCGCCTGCCGCATTCACCAGGCGGTCGCCCTGGGGCTGCCAGCCTGCCGCCTCGAGCAGGGCAAGGGCCTGCAGTTGTTGCTTGCGGATGATGCCTGAGCCGTCGCTGACCGGGGCGTTGAACACCTGGCTGAACACTTGTTCCGGCACCTGCCCGCGCAGTGGCTCGAGCACCTTGAGCTCACCTGGGTCGGGCAGCGCGCGGGCGGCCAGCGGGGTGTTGGAGAACAGGCTCTGCTGACGGATGTACAGATTGCGCATCATCTGCCGGTTGCTCCACTCGAAGTCCCAGAGCAGGGCCAGGGCCTGGCGCACGCGGCGGTCCTTGAACTGTGGCTTGTTCAGGTTGAACACGAAGCCTTGGGCTATCTGCGGCTTGGCTGGGCCCAGGTGGGCACGGCTCAGGCGTCCGTCGTCCAGCGCCGCACCGTTGTAGCCGAGGGTGTAGGCGGTGGCGGAATACTCGCGGTTGTAGTCGTAGCCGCCGCCCTTGAGCACCTGGCGGGCGACCTCGGTGTCGCCGAAGTACTCGATGCGAAGCCGCGCGAAGTTGTACAGGCCACGGGCTACCGGCAGGTCGCGGGCCCACCAGCTCGGGTCACGCTCGAAGGTGATGCTGCGGCCGTTGTCGATCCGGCCGATACGGTAGGGACCGCTGCCCAGCGGTTTATCGAAGCCGGCGCCGCTGGCGAAATCGCGCTGTTGCCAATCGTGCTCAGGCAGCACCGGCAGGCTGGCCAGCTCCAGCGCCAAGGTGCGGCCATGGCCTGGCTTGAAGTCGAAACGCAACTGGCGTGGTGCTTCGATGGTCACCCCGGCGACGTCGGCGAACTGGGTGCGGAATTTCAGGCTGCCTTTGCTCATCAGCAAATCGTAGGTGAAGCGCACGTCCTCGGCGCGCACCGGTTTGCCGTCGGCGAAGGTGGCACGTGGGTCGAGGTAGAACCGCAGCCAGGCGTCATCGGGGCCGCGCTCCATGCGCTGGGCAATCAGGCCATAGACCGTGTAGGGCTCGTCGAGCGAGCGCAGCGCCAGCGGCGCGTACAGCCAGCCATCGACCTGGCTGACGCCGGTGCCCTTGTCGATGTACGGCAACACATGGTCGAACTGACCGATCTCCATGGCTGAGCGGCGCAGTGTGCCGCCTTTGGGGGCATCGGGGTTGACGTAGTCGAAGTGGCGAAAGTTCGCCGGGTAGCGGGGGGCTTCGGAATAGACGGTGAGGGCGTGGGTGGGGGCGGCGTGGGCAAGGCAGGCCATGCACAACAGTAAAACCGCACACACCACCTGTGGGAGCGGGCTTGCCCGCGAATGCGTCCGCTCAGGCAAGGCGGTTGCCTGGTCAGGCCTCTTCGCGGGTAAACCCGCTCCCACAACAATGGCGGTGTTGTTCAGGGTGAACAACCGCGGATCAGTCCTGGCGGCTGGTCACTTCCAGCAGGTGGTAGCCGAACTGGGTCTTCACCGGCCCCTGCACCACGTTCAGCGGTGCGCTGAACACCACGGTGTCGAATTCACGGACCATCTGGCCCGGGCCGAAAGAGCCCAGGTCGCCGCCCTGACGGCTGGACGGGCAGGTGGAGTTGGCTTTGGCGACTTCGGCGAAGTCGGCACCGGCTTCAATTTGAGCCTTGAGTTCGTTGCACTTGTCTTCGCTGCTGACCAGGATGTGACGGGCGGTGGCACGGGCCATGGGTAATGCTCCTTGAAAGTGAAGCCGCAAGCCTAGCGCAAAGCCACTCGCCCGTCATGCCCGGTAAGCGCGCGCCGGGTCGTGGCGACCCAGGCAGCAGCGCTCCAACGTCAACCGACCGTGCGTTCAGCGCAGGGCCTCGACAGCCTGGCGCAGCATCTGCGCGGTGGCGTCCCAACCCAGGCAGCCATCGGTAATCGACACGCCGTACTGCAGCGCGCCCTTGCCCAGCGCCTGGCACCCCTCGAACAGGTGGCCCTCGATCATCATGCCGACGATCGAGCGGTCACCGGCCAGGCGTTGGCGCAGCACGTCCTCGAACACCGCCGGCTGGCGCGCCGGGTCCTTGCCGCTGTTGGCATGACTGCAATCGACCATGATTCGCGCCTCCAACCCAGCCTTGGCCAGCCCCTGGCGTGCCTGGGCGATGCTCTGGGCATCGTAGTTCGGGCCCTGGTGCCCGCCGCGCAGCACCAGGTGGGTGTCCGGGTTGCCCAGGGTTTCGACGATCGCCGGGTAGCCCTGCGCGTCCATGCCGAAGTGGCGGTGCGGATGCGCGGCGCTGCGCATGGCGTCGCAGGCGATGCCGACGCCGCCGTCGGTGCCGTTCTTGAAGCCCACGGGCAGCTCCAGGCCGCTGACCATCTCGCGGTGGATCTGCGACTCGGTGGTGCGCGCGCCGATGGCGGCCCAACCGAGCAGGTCGTCGAAGTAGCCGGCGGCCATTGGTTGCAGCAATTCGGTGGCGACCGGCAGGCCGCGTTCGAGCATGCCCAGCATCAGGCCACGGGACAGGGCAATGCCGGCGTGCATGTCGTCGCTGCCGTCCAGGTGCGGATCGTAGGCCAGGCCTTTCCAGCCCACGGTGGTACGCGGTTTTTCCACGTAGGCGCGCATCACCAGCAGCAGCCGGTCGCTGACTTCGTGGCTCAGGGCGGCCAGGCGGTCGGCGTATTCCAGGGCCGAGCGTGGGTCGTGCAGCGAGCAGGGGCCGACCACCACCAGCAGGCGTTCGTCGCGGCCTTCGAGAATGGCGCGGATTGCCTGGCGCTGGGCGTGGACTTGCTGGGTGAGTTCCGTGGACAGCGGCATCTGCTGCTTGAGCAGGTGCGGGCTGGGCAGGCGCTGGCTGACAGTGGTGTTGGCCGCTTGCGGCTGGGTCAGGGGCAGGGCGAGGTTGGAGGCTTGCATGGCGTGTTCTTCCTTGGGCGGACAGCGGGTTCTGGCCCGCGCGGTCGGCCCTATCGAGGTGTTCGACAAATCGTCAAAAGGGGTGTTTGTGCGGCAATGCCACCGGAAATCGACCGAACGGAGGCGGCAGGCTGGCCCGAACGGAACTGGCTAAATCGCCATGCAAAGGTGCGGTAATAAGTGGCGTAGTTCATGAATCTGTCCTCAAGTTGAATCGGTGTGCAAAGGTCCGGAAAAACAAAACCCCCGGTCGGGGAGCCGACCGGGGGTTTGAGTATTCTCATGTTCGGCGGCCCCTCGAAGGTGGGCGCCGGGTGGGGATCGGCGCCTAGTGGCTAAACCAATACCCAAAATAAAACGCGGCAACGACGTTACGACCGGCAACGGCCAGCACAGGGCGCGCGGCGCGACCGGTGGTGTTGGCGTGGTTGCAGGAATGTTTCGACATGTTGCTCTCCAGTGATTGAGGCCGAGCTTACTGCACCTGTGTGGGGGCGTTCAATCATTAAATGCTATCGAGGTGATTGAGCGTTGCAGGAGCCGGTGCCGTGCCCCCATTTCCGGTTGTTCAAGTGGGGCAAATTGCCCTGAGTCGTGGTTGATGAAAATCAACCTGTTGAAAAATATGAACAAATTTACTGGCACGGGCCTTGCTCGACCTCCCCGCAGAATCCCTGCGTCCCGGAGGTGCCCCATGTCGACCCCCCGCAAAGGTCCGGCCTTGTCCTCATTGCTGTTGGCGCTGCTCGCCTGGCAGGCGAACAGCGAGGCGGCCGTGCAGTGCCAGCGCACGCTGGTGGCCAACGTGGTGGCCCTGGATCAGCCGCTGATGTTCAACCGCCTTGGCGCGCAGAACGCCAACGGCATGCTGTTCGCCCTGCGCCAGGACGTGGTGGACGAACACCAGGTGCCGCTGAGCAGTGGTGGCGCCGCGGTGCCGGGCAAGGTCACCCTGCGTCCGGACAAACGCCCACGGCCGATCGTGCTGCGGGTGGCCGCCGGCGATTGCCTGACGGTCAACCTGACCAACCTGCTGGCCTACCAGGCCAACCCCAACAAGCATGGCATCGAGCCCGAGGAAGCAGAGGGCGAGGAAGGCGAGGAGGGCGAGTTGCCGGAGGTCGAGCACGGCGAGGACTTCATCGCCGATGAACAGGTCAGCGACCGCCATGTGGGCTTCCAGGTCAATGGCATGCAGGCGGTCAACAGCATCGCCGACATCGCGGCCAACACCGGGCGCAACGGCAACTTCCTGGTCGCCCCGGGCAGCACCCGCAGCTACACCTTGTACGCCGAGCGCGAAGGCGCCTTTGCCGCCTCCAGCCGTGGCGCGCCGTTCGGTGGCGAAGGCAATGCCGGCAACGTCGCCAACGGCCTGTTCGGCCAGGTGGTGGTGGTGCCCAAGGCCGGGCGCACCTACCGCAACACCCTGACCGAAGAGGAGATGCGCCTGGCCACCACCGGGCGCACCGCCACCGGCCAGCCGGTGATCGACTACGAGGCGCGCTACCCGCAACGCCAGCCGTGGATCGCCGAAGGCAAGGCCGGCAAGCCGATCATCGCCATGGTCGACGGCAACGAGATCGTCAACAGCGAGACCGATGCCATCGTCATGGGCCCCAACCCCGACGGCAGTTTCCCCAAGAGCACCTACCCCCTGGAAAGCGTCGGCAAGCGCAACCCGGCGTTGCCCAACCGGCTGGAGGCGTTCCGCGACTTCGCATCGCAGTTCGCCGACGAGGTGGCCGGCACCCAGGCATTCCCCGGCTACTGGGCGGACCCGGTGATGGGCCACGTGCTGGAGCCGACCCGCGACTCGTTCATGATCAACTACGGCTCCGGCGGCATGGGCGCCGAGGTGGTGGCCAACCGCCTGGGCGTGGGGCCGATGCATGACTGCCTGTCGTGCGCCTATGAGGAGTTCTTCCTCAGTGCCCACACCGTCGGCGACATCGGCACCCTGGTGGATGTTCCGGCCAACGTCGGCCTCGAGCAGATTCGTCCGGGCGAAGTGCCGCCGGCCAGCGCCACCGGGGTCAAGGCGAGCATGGCCCTGTACCCGGCCGAGCCGGCCAACGTGCACCACAGCTACATTGGCGACTTCACCAAGTTCCGCAACACTCACAACGGCCACGAGCAGCACATCTTCCACCTGCACGGGCACCAGTGGCTGTTCAACCCCAACGACGACAACTCCGACTACATCGACGCCCAGGGCATCGGCCCGGGCGTGGGCTACACCTACGAAATCGCCAACGGCGGCTCGGGTAACCGCAACCGGGTGGCGGGCGACGCGATCTACCACTGCCATTTCTATCCGCACTTCGCCCAGGGCATGTGGGCCATGTGGCGGGTGCACGATGTGTTCGAGCCGGGCACCCGGCTGGCGGTCAGCGGCGAGGGCGAGAACGGTTTCCATGCCACGCCGTTCGCCCTGCGCAGTGGCAAGCCGGCGCCGGGCGCACGGGCCTTGCCCGATGGCGAGATCGTCGCCGGCACGCCGATCCCGGCCATCGTGCCACTGCCAGGCAAGGCCATGGCGCCGATGCCGGGCAAGGTCACGGTGGTACCTAAGCTCTCCGAGACCCTGGTCGCCGGGCATGACGATGATGACGAGGAGGAGGGTGATGATCATCCGGACGAACCCGCCGCGCCGCGCGCGGTCGGCTCCCTCGCGTTGGTCGATCGCAGCGAGAGCAACCGCAACGCCGACGGCAGCTTGAAGAACCCCGGCTATCCGTTCTGGATCGGCGGCATGGAAAGCAGTGTCGGCCAGCGTCCGCCGACTCCGCCGCTGGACATGCTCGACCCGGCCCTGGCCCGGCAACTCAAGGACAGTGGCAAGGCCCTGTGGGCCAACCTCGACCCCAACCAGGTCGATGGTTGGGACGGCGGCCTTGGTCGCCACGTGCTGGACGGCGTGTCCGCTGGCGGCGAGGCGGTGACCACCACCACCAAGCTGGATTTCTCCAAGGTGGTGCACAAGGCCAAACCGATCTACCTGCCCGAGGAAGGCACCGAGGTCGAGCAGGCGGCGATGCAGTTCCACGCCAAGGCCGAACACCCAAGCTTTGCCCTGATCCCCGGCAGCCAGCCGGTGGCCAAGGCCTTCCGCACCAACGGCGCCTTGCCCACCGCCGGCGCGCCTTACTACGAACCGTGCATGGATGACCGCGGCAAACGTCTGACCCAAGGCTCGGGCCAGGGTGAGTTCTTCAGCGGCGAAAGCCTCAGCGGCATGAGCTTCCGTGGCGCGTCCACCTTCACCGCCGACCGGCCACGCATCTACAAGGCGGCCAACATCCAGTTCGATGCGGTATACAACAAGGTCGGCTACCACTTCCCGCAGGCGCGCATCCTTGCCCTGTGGGAGGACGCCTGGCCGGTGATCACCAAGCAGCGCCCACCGGAGCCGCTGGTGATGCGCATGAACACCTTCGACTGCACCCAGTACGTGCACACCAACCTGATCCCGTCGTTCTACGAAATGGACGACTACCAGGTGCGCACCCCGACCGATGTGATCGGCCAGCATATCCACCTGCCCAAATGGGACCTGACCGCCGCCGACGGCTCGGCCAACGGTTGGAACTACGAAGACGGCATCCTCTCGCCGGGCAGCGTGGTCGAACGCGTGCACGCCATTCGCAGCTTCAACAACTGCAGCGAAGGTGATGCCCGCGATGGCACCGCGGCCTGCCCGAAAGCCAAGCAGCACCCATACTTCGGACGCTTCGGCCGGGCCGACTGGCTGGGCGCGCGCAGCGCCATGCAACGCTGGTTCGCCGACCCGCTGGTGAACGTGCACAACGTCGACCGTGGCCTGGGCACCATCTTCACCCATGACCACCTCGGCCCATCGACCCACCAGCAGCTCGGGCTCTACGCCACCGTGCTGGCCGAGCCCGCTGGCTCCACCTGGTACCACGCCGAGACCGGCGAGCAGCTGTACAACCCGGCCACTCGCCAGGACGGCGGCCCGACTTCATGGCAGGCGGTGATCCAGACCGGCGACCACGACGGCGACGGCAAGAACGACAGCTACCGCGAGTTCTTCCTCGAGTACAGCGACTTCCAGCACGCCTATGAAGCCGGCGTGTACGTCGGCGCCGGCCCCAATGGCGTGCCGGACGGCCAGGCCTACCCGGCCACCGCCGACAGCTTCCGCTATGCCATCAACCCGCCGGTACGCGGCAAGGCCTCCAACCTGCTCGAAGCCATCGTCGAGGAGCGCGGCGGCATCAACCCCGGCTGCCCGACCCGACCCTGCCCGCAGGCAATCTCGGTGGATGACCCGGGCATGTTCGTCGTCAATTACCGCAACGAGCCCCTGGCCCTGCGGGTGTTCGACCCGAACAAGGTCGGCCCGGACGGCAAGCGCGGCATGCAGGCCGACGGCCTGGGCGGTGATCTGGGCTACGCCCTGCAGACCCGTACCGACCGCGCCATCCCGGCGATGAACCTGGCGCCGTCGGCGATCACCCAGGCGGTCGGCCCCACCGGCGGCACCACGTTGTTCCCGCCGCATATAAACAAGGCCGGCAGCGAGCCGGGCGACCCGTTCACGCCGATGCTACGCACCTATTCCGGCGACAACGTGCGCTTGCGCATGCACGCCGGCGGCCATGAAGAGGAGCACAACGTCACCTTGCATGGGGTGAAGTGGCTGCAGAACGGTTCGGGCTTCGGCAACAGCTCCAACTCGGGGTGGAAGTCGTCGCAGATGATCGGCATTTCCGAGCAACTGGGCTTCATGGCGCCGGTGTCGATGATCTCCAGCTCCGCTGCCACCAACGGTGACTACCTGTACTCGCTGGACGCGGCGCTCGAGGGATACTGGAATGGCATCTGGGGCATCATGCGCAACTACACCGCGCAGCGTGCCGACCTGTTCCCGCTGCCCAACAACCCGCAGCCGGTGGCCATGCGCAACACCGTGAACTTCGACGGCATCTGCCCGAAAACCACGGCCAACGCCAATGGCATCGGCACCCGGCCGACGGTCAAGCGCAGCTATGAAGTGGTCGCCGCGCTGGCCAACGACATCCTGGCCAACAGCAACAACGTGGCGATCAACGACCCCAACGGCGTTGGCCAGCATGTCGGCGGCCCGCTCAAGGCCAATGGCGGCACACTGGTGTTCAACAGCCGGCGTACCAGCATCCCGTTGGTCAGTGGGGTTGATCCCGAGGATGGCGAGACCTTCACCATCGGTGGCCACAGCGCGCCGCTGCACGACCCGACTGCGATCCTTTATGTGCGCAAGGCCGACCTCGACCCTGGCACCGGCAAGCTCAAGCCTGGCGTGCCGGTGGAGCCGCTGATCCTGCGCGCCAATGCCGGCGACTGCATCAGCGTGACCCTGGAGAACCGTCTGCCGCTGATGATGCCGGACCTGCCCAGCACCGCGGTGATGCACAACGTGGCCAAGCGCGACCGCTTCGACAGCGAGGGCGCCACGGCCTTCGCCAACAACCTGATGCGTCCGTCCAGCCATGTCGGCCTGCACGCGCAACTGCTGGCCTACGACATCACCAAGTCCGATGGCGTCAACGTTGGCCTCAACCCGGTGCAGACCGTGCCGCCACGTACCGGCAGCAGCGGCGCCTACCCGACCAAGGTGTACCAGTACTACGCCGGGCACCTGGAGCGCGAAGGCAAGCCGACCCTGCAACTGGGCCGCACGGTGGACAACATCAACACCACCGCCATCGAGTTCGGCGGCCTCAACCTGACCCCGGCGGATGTGATCAAGCAACCGCAGAAAGGCCTGGTGGGCGCCATGAGCATCCTGCCGCAGAGCGCCACCTGGATCGAGGACAACGCCAGCCGCGCCCAGGCCACGGTGAAGATCAGCGGCCAGGCCGACTACCGCGACTTCGTCACGGTATGGCAGCGAGCGCTGAACATGCGCTGGGCCGACGGCGCCCCGGTGGCGGGGATCAATACCGAAGGCAACGGCGCGGCGGGCGATCCACAGGACAATGGCAACATGGCCGTGAACTACAAGACCGAGCCGCTGTGGCTGCGCTTCGGCATGGCGCCTGACTCGCCGTTCGGCCACGCCGACGGGCTAGGCTTTGCCGACATCCCCAATGCGCACATGGCTTACAGCAACGCCCTGGTCGGTGGCGATCCGCAGACCCCGGTGCTGTACGCCAAGCCAGGGCAGCCGCTGCGCAACCACATCGTCATGCCCAGCGGCGGCAGTCGGGGGATGACCTATCAGCTGGATGGGCATGTGTGGCCGCTGCATAACTTCCAGGCCGAGAAGAGCGATGTGGAGGGTTACCCGATGAGCCTGCCAGGTATCGGCTCGGTGCGATACGGCTACAACCCGATGGCGATGTACGTGGGTGCCCAGGAGAGCGTGCTGCCGGCGGCGCATTTCAGCTTCATGCTGCCCAGCGCCGGTGGCGCCAACGCGGTGCCGGGGGATTACCTGTTCCGCGACTATGCGGCGTATGGCAACACCTCGGGGCTGTGGGGGCTGTTGCGGGTGACCAACGAGGCGCCACCGGCTACGGCGCCGGGGCAGTAGGGGGGCTTTGCTACCACCATCAGTAGCAGCACCTGCGCCACCAAAGAGCCGCAATACGGCCCCGGGATCTTCGCATTGGCGTTGAACTCCCAGGGCCGCTTTGCGGCTCTGCTGCGTTACAAGGCCGTTGCGCTGCCAACGCGACGGCGTGCACCGATGGGGCAGGTGCGAAAGCGCCCCCGGCTTTGGGGCTGCCTCCCCAACAGGCTTGAACTTTATTCTCAAGTTGTTGATTAAAAACAATTTTATTTATGGCATAGCGCTTGCTAGCTACCTCCACAGGACCCCTGAGCCCCGTGGAGGTGCAGCATGCTCATCCCCCTCGAACGCCCCACCTTGCGCGTGCCGGCATGAACCGCAAGCTGAGCCCGGTATACCTGGGCCTGTTGCTGGGCAGCGCGTTGATCGGCCTGGGCGTCGCCTACGAAAAACTCTGGTGCGACCCCCGCGAGCTGCTGCAGGAAAGCGCCGACCCACAGGCCCTGCACCGGCTCAGCCGCGATGGCGTGACCGTGGAGTTCGAGGCGCGCCCGCTGAGCGGCAGCGAACTGCGCGAAGGCGATTTCGCCAGCATCCGCTTCAAGGTCACTGACCAGTCCAGCGGCCAGCCACTGTCGGGCATGGCCCCAGGTGCCTGGCTGGACCCGGCGCAGGCGGCGCCGCTCGGCGACCGCGACAGCGGTTGCAAGGCGCGGGTGGCGCTGTTTCTCAAGAGCAGCATCGGCGCCCGGCCATTGCTCGACCTCAACAGCTACTTCCTGCTGGTACTGAACAAGGACGCCAGCCTCACGGTGATCGATCCGACCGTGTCGGTGGGCGGGATCACCAGCACCTTGGCGCGCATCGACCTGCCGGGGCGGCCCATGGACTGGGTGGCCACCGGCGACGACAAGCAGGTGTTCGTGTCCATGCCCGAACGCAACCAGGTGGCGCTGATCGACACCGAGACCTTCACCCGCGTGGCCACCCTCGAGGCCGGCGAGCAACCGGTGCGCATGGCTCTGCAACCGGACCAGCGCCTGCTGTGGGTTGGCAACAACAGCAGCGACCCGGCCAAGGGCGGCGTGACGGTGATCGATGTGCCCAGTCGCACCATGCTCAAGTCGTTCAGCACCGGCTCCGGTCACCACGAGATCGCTTTCAGCGGCGACTCGCGCCATGCCTTTGTCAGCAACCGGGACGCGGGCACCCTGAGCGTGATCGACATCGCCCAGATGCGCCTGGTCAAGACCCTCGAAGTCGGCCCGCACCCGTTGTCGGTGGCCTACTCGCCGTTGTCCCAGGCGGTGTATGTGGTCGACGGCGAGGAAGGCACGGTGCGAGTGATCGATGCCCGCAGCCACCAGTTGCGCCACACGGTCAAGGCCGAACAGGGTCTGGGGCCGATGCGCTTCAGCCGCGACGGGCGCTTTGGCGTGGTGCTCAACACCCAGGAGAACCAGGCGCTGGTGATCGACGCCAGCAACGACCAACTGATCCACCGCATCGATGTAGCCGCCGAGCCCTATCAACTGACCTTCACCAAGGGCTATGCCTATGTGCGCGGCCTGGCTTCGCCGAAGGTCAGCATGATCAACCTGGCCAGCCTCGGCCAGGGCCGCGAGCCGATCGTCCAGGGCTTCGAGGCCGGCCCCGCGGCGCCGCGCCAAGCCGGCGACCTGCCGTTGGCGCAGAGCGTGAGTGTGTCGCGCGATGACAACGCGGTGTTCGCGGTCAACCCGGTGGACAACACCACCTACTTCTATGCCGAAGGCATGAACGCGCCGATGTCCGGCTACAACAATCGCGGCCACCAGGCCCGCGCGGCGATCGTCATCGACCGCAGCCTGCGCGAGGTGGCGCCGGGGGTGTATGGCTCGACGGTGAAACTGCCGGCCGCCGGCACCTTCGATGTGGCGTTCCTGCTCAACCAGCCGCAGATCATCCATTGCTTCAGCACCGAAGTGGCGGCATTGCCGCAAGCGAGCCAGCACAAGCGCGCCCACGCCGAGTTCATCGGTGGCGGCCAGCCTTGGCCTGCGCATCGCCCATACCAGGCACGGGTGCGCATCCTCGGCGAGGACGGCCAGCCGCGCACCGGCCTGAGCGACCTGACCTTGCGCTATTTCCTCGCGCCTTCGTCGCTGCCGCGCAACGTGCAGCTGGTGGACATGGGCGAGGGGGTCTACCAGGCCACGCTGGAGCTGGCCGAGGCCGGCGCCTGGTACCTGCATGTGCAGTCGCCCAGCCTGGGTCGCACCTTTGCCGAGCAGAACTTCACCAGCCTGCGGGTGCTGCCCGCGACGACGTCGTCCACCGCTTCCCAAGGGGAACCCAGGAGCCTGCGATGAACCGATCTTCCCGCGTGACCCTGCTGGGCTTGAGCCTGCTGCTGGCCAGCCCGTTGGTCCTGGCCCATGCCGGACATGAGCATGGTGGCCAACCCAGCGAACCGCCCGCCGCGCGCCAGGAAAAGACCAGCGTGCGTTTCGCCGATGTGCCGCTGCTCGACCAGGACGGCATGCCGGTGCGCCTGGAACAGGACCTGGTGGGCGACCACCTGGTGGTCATGGGCTTCATCTACACCAGCTGCACCACGGTGTGCCCGGTGGTGTCGTCGATCATGAGCAAGGTCCAGCAGCAGCTCGGCGGCCGGGTGGGCGAGGAGATACGCCTGGTGTCGATCAGCGTCGACCCGCAGCGCGACGACGCGAAGCGCCTGGCCAGCTATGCCCGGGCATTCCAGCATGGGCCAGGCTGGAGCTGGCTGACCGGTTCGCCCTACGCCATCAGCGAAACCCTCAAGGGCCTGGGCAGTTTCAGCGCCAACCTCAGCGAGCACCCACCGCTGATCCTGGTCGGTGACGGGCGCAGCGGCCACTGGACGCGCTACTACGGCTTCACCGACCCCAATGTGCTGATCAGCGAAATCAACCGCCTCGGCGCGCGCCGGGTGCATGCCAAGAGCACGGCCATCGCCGGCCAGGAGGCGCAACCATGAGTACCCAGACGTCGCGCCAGGCCGGCATGCGCGGCCTCGACTGGCTGGTGCTGGCCGCCTGCCTGTGGATCTTCGCCTCGGTGGCGCTGGCCCATGAGGGCCATGCCCCGGCCGCGCAACCGGCACCGCCGACCATGGTCAGCGGCGGCGGCACCCGTGATGCGCAGACCTGGTTCACCGATACCGTGCTCAAGGACCAGGATGGCCGTGAGCTGCGCTTCTACAGCGATGTGCTCAAGGACAAGGTGGTGATGCTCAATGTGATCTTCACTCACTGCAATGACGCCTGCCCGCTGATCACCCGCAAGCTGCGCGAAGTGCGCGAGGCCATGGGGCCGGCGCTGGCGGCGCAGGTGACTTTCGTCTCGGTCAGCAGTGACCCGCTCAACGACACGCCCGAAGTGCTCAAGGCCTTTGCCCGCAAGCAGGGAGTGGACGGGCCGAACTGGCTGTTTCTCACTGGCGACAAGGCCAGCGTCGACCTGGTGCTGGGGCGCCTGGGGCAGTTCCTGCCCAGCCCCGAGCAGCATTCGACGCAGTTGATCGCCGGCGACGTGGGGGGCAAGCGCTGGAGCAAGATCCGCCCCGACGCCCCGCCTGCGGCCATCGCCCAGCGCATGCAGTTGCTGGCCCAACCGCTGGCTGGGCGGTGATATCGAGATGGGCACTTACCCCCTTGTAGGAGCGGGCTTGTCCCGCGATCGGCCGCGCAGCGGCCGCACTCCATGCGACGGTAGTCCACCGGGTGGACCACGCAAGTCACCATCGCGGGACAAGCCCGTTGCTGCAAAGTGGTGGCTGCTGGTGTGGTGGTGTCTGTGCCAACCGGTGTTGGCACTGGAGCTGACGCCCCATGAACAAGCCGGCAAGCGCCTGTACCGTGAAGGCGTCTCCAGCAGCGACGCGCAGTTGCTAGCCCGGGTCGGCGCCAGCGACATCAGCGTGCCGGCCAGCGTGCTGCCCTGCGCCAGTTGCCACGGCAACGACGGCCGTGGCCGCAGCGAGGGCGGCGTGCGCCCGCCGAGCCTGGACTGGCAACGGCTGGCGCTGGGGGCGGGCGAGCGCGAAAGCAATCGCCGGCGCTATCCGGCCTACAGCGATGCCAGCCTGGCCCGGGTCATCCGCACAGGCATCGACCCGGGCGGCAATCGCCTTGACCCTGCGATGCCACGCTTCGAGCTGAGCCTGGCCGACCAGCGCAACCTCACGGCGTACCTCAAGCGCCTGGACGAGGACCGCGATCCCGGGCTGGAGGAAGCGACCTTGCGCCTCGGCACCCTGCTGCCGCAGCAAGGCCCGCTGGCAGAGGCCGGGCGGGTGGTGCGCGCGGTGCTGGAGGACGCTGTCGAGCAGTTGAACCAGCAGGGTGGGGTGCATGGCCGACGCCTGCAATTGGTGGTGCAGGATCCGGGATACGATGTCGCTAGTACCGCCCAGGCATTTCAGACGTTGCTGCAGGCGCAGGTGTTTGCCCTGGTGGCGCCCTTGGCGCCACTGCTCGAGGCCCAGGCCGTGGAAGCTGCCGGCGTGCCGTGGGTCGGCGCCACGCCACGCGCGGGTGGCAACCGCCAGGTATTCGACCCCCTGCCAGGGTTGCCCGAGCAGCTGCTCAGCGTGGCCCTGCATGCCCGTGAAGCCTTGGGGCAGGAGCGATTGCAGATCGTCTATGCCGGTGCCGGCCAGGCCGCCGCCGCTGAAACCTTGCATCAACGCTTGCGACAAATGGGCTGGTCGCCGCCGCCGGTGCAGGTGTTCGACGGCACACCACCCGCGGGTGAGGGCATCGTTTACCTTGGTCACGCGCAAGCTTTCGCCGAGCTGGCCGCCAGCTTGCAGGCCGCCGGGCGAACGCCGTACCTGCTCGCGGCTTCGGGGCAGGTGGCCAGTGTTGTCGCGGAGTTGCCCGCGCAGTGGTCGCGGCGAGTGCTTCTGGCTTACCCCTTCGTCCCTGGGGATTGGACCATGCAGGGTAGGGCGGCCCTGGCCGGGATACAGCGCCGCCAGGGGCTGGATGCGCGACAGGCGTCGCTACAGGTGAGCACCTGGTGCGCCTGGCGCCTGCTGGCCGAGGCATTACGGCAGGTCGGGCGCGATGCCAGCCGCGAGCAGTTGCTGGATGCGCTCGAGCAATTGCATGACGTCGACACCGGGCTGACCCCATTGCTCGGGTTTGGCCCGGGACGCCGGCAGGGCCTGGCAGGTGCCCATGTGGTCGCGGTGAGCTTGCCGGGGCCGGGTTTTATCGAGGTGGCG
Source organism: Pseudomonas xantholysinigenes (assembly GCF_014268885.2). Classification (NCBI taxonomy): domain Bacteria; kingdom Pseudomonadati; phylum Pseudomonadota; class Gammaproteobacteria; order Pseudomonadales; family Pseudomonadaceae; genus Pseudomonas; species Pseudomonas xantholysinigenes. The sequence goes on from NZ_CP077095.1 coordinate 2,608,908, forward strand.
CCGTATCGCGCGGCGCCGGACAGTCCATAGGATCGCGGCCGCCCCTGGTGGGCGTGCTGATTGGAGAGCCTGATCATGCGCATGCTGACGCTGTGCCTGTTGCTGCTGCTCACCCAGACGAGCCGTGCCGAGTTGCCCGCGGCGCGGGTCAATGGCGTGGAAATCGGCGTGTTGCGCCTGGAGCGCTACTTCAGCGAGTACCTCCAGGCCCAGGGCCGGGCACTGACCAGTATCCGCAACCCGACGCTGTACAAGCGCCTGCGCGACCAGGCCCTGGACGAGCTGATCGACAAAGAGTTGCTCTGGCAGGAGGCGCAGCGCCAGGGCATCGAGGTCAGCGATGCGCAGGTGCAGGCCCAGGTGGGCGAGCTGGAGGCGGCGTTCGGCAGCCCGGCAGTATTCGAGCGTCGGTTGCAGGAGGCCGGTTTCGATCGGTCGTCCTTCGCTGACTACACTCGACATGAACTGGCCGCCCAACAAGCCTATGCGCGGCTGAGCGCGATCGAGGAGCCCAGCAGCGCCGAGATCGCCGCCTTTCATCAGGCCAATAGGCAAGCACTGCAAGGACAGCAGAACCAAAGTGATAATCCTTCTGTCTCAACTGAACACGGCCTGCGCCTGGCCAGGGATGCGCTCGTCGCCCAATTGCAGGCCCAGGCGCGGCAAGTGGTGCGCCAACGTTTGCGTGATTCCGCTACAGTGGAACGCGTCGACTGAGGGGGTGCCAGGGCGTTTCCCCACTGTTGGGGAATCGTCGCAGGGCAATGTGCTATCAGCTTTCCCCGGTTGTGGGGAACCGCGTGCCTGCGCGGGCCCAAGCACTAGGACAGATCCAGCAATATCAGTGACTTAACAGCGATGTGCGGTGACCTTTCATGCCTGGCACGAAGCCTGCTCAAGCCTCTACAAGGCCGCACTTCGCAGACCGGGGAACCGGGCAGTTCAGGGGAGTGGACCTTGGTGAACAGAGTACTGGTAGTCGATGACGAACAGACCCTTGCGCAGAACCTGCAGGCGTATCTGCAGGCGCAAGGCCTGGAGGCTCATCTCGCCCACGACGGTGCCTCGGGTATCGAACTGGCCGAGAACCTGGCGCCGGACGTGATCGTGCTGGATTACCGCTTGCCCGACATGGAGGGGTTTCAGGTCCTGGAGACCGTGCGCAGGAACAGGCAGTGCCATTTCGTGCTGATCACCGCCCACCCGACCGCCGAGGTCCGTGAGCGGGCCGCCGAACTCGGTGTGAGTCATGTCCTGTTCAAGCCGTTCCCGCTGATGGAACTGGCCCGCGCCGTCTTCGACCTGATGGGCATCGAGCGCCAGCGCAGGGCCACGGACCAACCCGCCGAGGGTTTCGTCGAGCGACGCCAGACCAGGAACGAATCGTTCCCCTTGCAGTTGTACGATGGCAGCTGGGTCCTGGCCGACCGCCGACGCAATGGCGCCAAGCCCCCCGAACCTGACGACGAACAACTGCTCACCGGGGAATAGCGGCGCCCAAGGCATCGAGCCTGCGGCGCCGCCCCTGAGCGGAGTCGCAGGCCATGGCCCAGGCAATCGATGCAACCTCGCAAGAACCGGTGTCGCTGCCGGCCTCTTCGCGGGTAAACCCGCTCCCACAGGGTCCCCAGGTTGCTCCGCAGGTGGAAGCGGGGTTACCCGCGAACGGCGCAGGCTACCCTCGCGATCTGCTGGCCCAGGCCCGCGCCCAGGCCGGCGAAGAACGCTTGCTGGCCTGCCTGGAGCGCCTTTCCGGCGACACCCCGATCACCTTCACCCAGCGCCTGGCCACCACCCTGCATTACCCGGTGCTCGCCACTCAGGCCCTGTTCGCCTGCGTCCCGGCGTTCGAGCGGGTCAGCCTGGCGCAATGCCTGAAACGCGAATTCGCCCTGGTCGAATACGAAGGCCAGCAGGTCGGCGTGTTCGCCGACCCCTTCGACAGTGCTCGCCTGGCCTGGATCGACGACTGCCTGCAAGGCCTGCCGCTGTTCCTGGCCCACGCCGCCGACCTGGCCGCGTTTCTCGCCCGCCATGAAGAGAGCTTCCACGCTGTCGACTCGCTGGAGCACGAGGTCGAGACCGGCAGCGAGGGCGACACCCTGCAGAAGCTGTCGCTGACCAGCATCAGCGAAGACCAGAGCCGGGTGGTCAAGCTGGTCAACTCGACGCTCTACGACGCCCTCAAGCAACACGCCAGCGATATCCACCTGGGCATGACCGGCCAGGGCCTGGTGATCAAGTACCGCATCGACGGCGTGCTCAACGGCGCCGGCAAGGCCAGCGGCAGCGCGTTCGCCGAACAGGTGATCTCGCGGATCAAGGTCATGGCCGAGCTGGACATCGGCGAGAAACGCGTGCCCCAGGACGGCCGCTTCAAGGTGGCCATCGGTGAGCGCCAGATCGACTTTCGCGTGTCGATCATGCCCAGCATCTTCGGCGAGGACGCGGTGTTGCGGGTGCTCGACAAGCAGGAGCTGTCCAACCAGGTCAGTGGCGTGCAGCTGCAGGCCCTGGGCTTCGAGGCGCACACCCTGCGTGCCCTGCGCCGCCTGGCCGCCGAGCCCTACGGCATGATCCTGGTCACCGGCCCCACCGGCAGCGGCAAGACCACCACCCTCTACGCCATGCTCAGCGAGATCAACCACGGCGTGGACAAGATCATCACCATCGAGGACCCGGTGGAGTACCAGTTGCCCGGCGTGCTGCAGATCCCGGTCAACGAGAAGAAGGGCCTGACCTTCGCCCGCGGCCTGCGCTCGATCCTGCGCCACGACCCGGACAAGATCCTGGTCGGCGAGATCCGCGACCCGGACACCGCGCAGATCGCCGTGCAGTCGGCGCTCACCGGGCACCTGGTGTTCACCACCATCCACGCCAACAACGTCTTCGATGTGATCGGCCGCTTCAGCCAGATGCAGGTCGACCCCTACAGCTTCGTCTCGGCGCTCAACGCCGTGCTGGCCCAGCGCCTGGTACGCCTGGCCTGCACCCATTGCGCGGTGCCCTGCGAGGCCGATGACGAGCTGCTTGCCGCCTCCGGGCTGACCCGCGAAGCGGTGAGCGGCTGGCAGTTCGTCCGTGCCCAGGGCTGCGGCCAGTGCCGTGGCAGCGGCTACCGCGGGCGCAGCGCCATCGCCGAACTGCTGCACCTGGACGACGACCTGCGGCAGATGATCGTCGAACGTCGCCCGCTGTCGCAGATCAAGCAGCTGGCTTGCCAGCGCGGCCTGCGCCTGCTGCGGGCCTCGGCCCTGGACCTGGTCCGCGCGGGCCGCACCACTCTGGAGGAGATCAACCGTGTCACATTTATCGCCTGACCAGTACTGCGCCGTGCTTGGCGCCGAGGGTGTCGGCCTGGGGCGCTGGCACGGATATCAACATCAGTGGCTGGGTAGCCGTGGTTTCGACTGCGACGCCGCCCAGCCGGCCTGGGCCCCAGCCTTGTCTGCGCTGGCCGGCCTGCTGGCCGAGCAGCCGGTGCGTGGCGCGCAGTTGCAGGTGCTGCTCTCGGCCCGCTACAGCCGCTTCTGCCTGGTGCCCTGGAGCGACGCCATCGGTCATCCGCGCGAGCTCCAGGCCTATGCCCGGGCCTGCTTCGAACACCTCTACGGCCAGGCCTTGGACGCCTGGCGCATCGTGCTCTCGCCGGAGCCGGCCGGGGCCGCGCGCATCGCCACGGCGTTGCCCGAGGCACTGCTGCAAGGTTTGCAGGCGCTGGGCCGGGAAAGCCACCTGAGCCTGCGCTCGGTGCAGCCGTACCTGATGGCCGCCTACAACCGCTGTTCGGCGCAGTTGCAGGCGGGCGACTTCCTCTTCGTCCTCGCCGAGCCGCGCCGCAGCGTGTTGCTGCTGGCTGCCGGCGGCGCCTGGCAACAGGTGCTGACCCAGGGCTGCGCCGACAACGACCAGGCCTTGCAGGCGTTGATCGAGCGCACCTGCGAGCTGTATGGCGAGCAGCCGCCGCGGGTCTACCTGCATGCCCCGGGACGCGACACGGCCACCGGCCTGGGCGCGGTGCAGCTGTGCCAGGTGGCCGCCGAGGCCGATCCGCTGTGCGCCATGTGGCGGGCGGTGGCCTGAGATGCGCCGCCTCGACCTGGAATTCCAGCCCCGCCACAGTGGCCCGACGGCCTGGGCCCTGTTGGCCCTGGGTGGCGCCGTGCTGGCGGTGCTGGTGCTGGCCCAGCAGCAACTGGTGAGCGAACAGGTGGACCTCGAAGGCCGCGTGCACCAGCTCGAACTCAAGCTCGGCCGGCGTCCGGCCACCGCCGCGCCACAGAGCAGTGCGATGCTCCGCGAGCAGGCCGAGCGCCTGGCCCAGATGCGCAATGTCTCGCAGCAGTTGCAGCGGCCCTGGCAACAGTTGTTCGCCATGCTCGAGGCCATGCCCCAGGAGGATGTGGCGCTGCTCAGCCTGACCCCCGATGCACGCAAGGGCCAGGTGCGCATCAGCGCCGAGGCGCGCAACCTCGAGGCGATGCTGCAATACCACCAGCGCCTGGAGCGCAGCGAGGCACTGTCGGATGTGTCCCTGCTCAACCATGAGGTGCTGGCCGGGCAGGCCGAGCATCCGGTGCGCTTCAACCTCACCGCCACCTGGGAGACCGGCCATGCGCGTCCATAGCCTGATGGTGCATGAAGCGGCCGCGCGCCTGGGGCGAGTAGGGCTGGCGGCGACACTGGTGGCGTTGCTGGCCGTTGGCCTGGCCCTGGCCGCGGTCCTGCCGCAGTGGCAGGCGGTACGCGCGCTGCGCGCCGCCGAGGCCGACGCCAACACCCAGGTGCAGCGCCTGGCCCGGGGCGAGTTGAAGGTTCAGGTCAAGCCCGAGCAACAGGCGCTGGACACCCTGCGCCAGCAACTGCCGGGGCAACCCCAGGCCAGCGAACTCATCGAGCGCCTGTACCATCTGGCCAACGCCGAACGCATCAGCCTGGCGCGCGCCGAGTACGCCCTGGGCGTCGATCCCAAGACCCAGCTGGCGCGCTACCAGATCGTCCTGCCGGTACGCGGCAGCTATCCGCAGATCCGCGGCTTTCTCCAGGCCCTGATCGGCCAGTTGCCGACCCTGGTGCTGGAAGACCTCGAGCTGCAACGCAAGCGGATCGGTGACCGGGAACTGACCGGTCGTGTGCGCATGACCCTTTACCTGTCGAGGTCGTGATGAACACTCAGCGCGCGGTGATGTGGGTCGGGTTTCTGGGGCTTAGCGCCGCTCTGGCGTGGGCGCCGGGGCATTGGTTCAACCAGGAAAGCGAAGTGGCTGCATTCGCGGGCAAGCCCGCTCCCACAGTGACCGAGTCGCCTACTCAACCTGTGGCCGCGACTAGGCAGGAACAGGCCTCCAGAGATCTGTTCCCGGCCCAACAATGGACTCAACCACAAGCCCTGGCCACCGTCACCGAACAACCTGTGGTCGCCACCCCGGTCGTGGCCGCGCCCACCGCCCCGGCGCTGCCGTTCCAGTTCATCGGCCGTATCGGCGACCGCGACGACCTGCAGATCTTCCTGCAGAGCGGCGAAAAACTCTACGTCGTGCGCCAAGGCGACGTGATCGACGACACCTACCGCCTCGACCGCGTCTCGGCCACCGAGCTGAGCCTGGTCTACCTGCCACTGCACCAGCCACAGACCCTGTCTGTCGGGAGCGCACCATGAAGCCTTCGAAGTCGTGCAAGCCTGCTCCATTCCTGCTCCTGGCGCTGTGCGCGGCGTTGGCCGCCTGTGGCTCCAGCGGCGTGCGCGAGGATGGCGAGGACCTGATCAAGCAAGGGCAGTACGAAGCCGGTCTCGCTCGCCTGCAAGAGGCCCTGCAAGATGATCCGCGCAACACCGAGCTGAACATCGCCCTGGCCCATGGCCGGCAGACCGCCGTCGAAGCCTTGCTCGGCCAGGCCGACAGCGACCGCGTGCGCCATGACTTCGCCGGCGCGCGCATGGGCTATGGCCGGGTGCTGACGATCGAGCCGAACAACCGCCGCGCCCTGGAAGGCATCCGCCAGCTGGAACTGATGCGCACCCTCGACGAGCGCGTCGCCCTGGGCCAGGCGGCCTTGCGCCAGGGCGACCTGTTCGGCGCCGAGCGCTACATGCGCGAGGTGCTGCGCCTCGACCCGCAGAACCAGAAAGGCCAGACCCTGCGCAGCGACATCGAGAACGTCCAGGCGCGCACCGCCACGCCGTTCCCGCAGCTGCGCAGCAAGCTGGAACGGCCGGTGACCCTGGAGTTTCGCGACGCCAACCTGAAGACCATCTTCGAAGTGCTGGCCCAGGTCGCCGGGATCAACTTCATCTTCGACAAGGACCTGCGCCCGGACATGAAAGCCACCATCTTCGTGCGCGAGGTGCGCATCGAGGACGCCGTGGCGCTGCTGCTGGAGCAGAACCAGCTGCACCAGAAGATCGTCAACGACAACACCCTGTTGATCTACCCCGACTCGCCGCAGAAGACCAAGGATTACCAGGAACTGGTCATGCGCACCTTCTACCTGACCAGCATCGATGCCAACACCGCGCTGAACATGGTCAAGACCATGCTCAAGACCCGCGATGTGTTCGTCGACGAACGCCTCAATACCCTGACCATGCGCGACACCCCCGACGCCGTGCGCATGGCCGAGAAACTGCTGCAGTCCCAGGACCAGTCCAACCCCGAGGTGGTGCTGGAAGTGGAGGTGATGGAGGTGGCCCGTTCGCGCATCCTCGACCTCGGCCTGCAATGGCCCAACACTTTCGGCGTGGTCAACAGCGACGGCACCCCGGTGGGCGTGCTCGACCAGCTGCGCGGCATCAACTCCAGCCGCATCTCCATCGCCCCGGCGCCACAAGCCAAGATCAACGCCCAGGACAAGGACATCAACACCCTGGCCAGCCCGGTGATCCGGGTCAGCAACCGCGAGCAGGCGCGCATCCACATCGGCCAGCGAGTGCCGATCATCAGCGCCACCTCGGTGCCCTCGACCCAGGGCCCAGTGATCACCGAGAGCGTCACCTATCTGGACGTCGGCCTGAAGCTTGAAGTGCAGCCCACCGTGCACCTGAACAACGAGGTGGCGATCAAGGTGGCGCTTGAGGTGAGCAACGCCACGCCGCTGGAACCGACCCGCCAGGGCACCATCCCGGTCCAGGTCGACACCCGCAACGCCCAGACCAGCCTGCGCCTGCACGACGGCGAGACCCAGGTGCTGGCGGGCCTGGTGCGCAACGACAAGACCGGCAGCGGCAACAAGATCCCCGGCCTGGGCGACATTCCTGGCCTGGGTCGGCTGTTCGGCAGCAACCACGACGAGAACAGCAAGTCCGAGCTGGTGCTGGCGATCACCCCGCGCATCGTGCGCAACCTGCCGTACCAGAGCCCGTCGGACATGGAGTTCGCCACCGGCACCGAGTCGAGCCTGCAGGTACGCCAGCTGGCCCAGCCGCTGCCGGCCAGTGCCGTGCCGACCGAGGCGCCCAGCCCGGAAACCCAGTCGGCGCCCGTGGTCCAGGGCCAGATGGCCGTGGTGCCTGCCACCCGGAGCCAACAGCCATGACACGCCGCCAGCGCGGTTTCAGCCTGATCGAGGTGGTGCTGACCCTGGCGCTGCTCGGGCTGCTGGCGAGCATGGCCGCGCCGTTGACCGAGACCGTGGTGCGCCGCGGCAAGGAACAGCAGCTGCGCGAGGCGCTGTACCAGATCCGCGACGCCATCGACGCCTACAAGCGCGCCTTCGACGCCGGCTACATCGAGAAGCGCCTGAACGGCAGCGGCTACCCGCCGAACCTGCAGGTGCTGGTGGACGGTGTGCGCGATGTGCGCAGCGCCAAGGGCGCGAAGTTCTACTTCCTGCGGCGCATCCCCCACGATCCGCTGCGCGCCGCCAAGGCCGATGACCAGGGCGGCTGGGGCCTGCGCGCCTATGACAGCGCCGCCGACAACCCACGCGAAGGCGAGGACGTGTTCGACGTGTATTCCAAGGCGCCGGGCAAGGGCCTCAACAACATTCCCTACGGGCAATGGTGACGGCGATGAAAGCAAGCAAGGGCTTCACCCTCATCGAACTGCTGGTGGTCATGGCCATCATCGCCACCTTGATGACCATTGCCCTGCCACGTTATTTCAACAGCCTCGAGGCCTCCCGCGAGGCCACCCTGCGCCAAAGCCTGGCGGTGCTACGCGAGGCCCTGGACCACTACTACGGCGATACCGGCCGCTACCCCGACTCCCTCGACCAGCTGGTGGAACAGCGCTACCTGCGCAACGCGCCACTGGACCCGATCACCGAGCGTCGCGATGCCTGGCAGCTGGTGCCGCCGCCTGACGGCGTGGCCGGTGGGGTCGCCGATATCAAGAGCGGTGCCACAGGGAGGGCGCGTGATGGCAGCCTTTTCGCCGAATGGTGAGCGCGGCTTCACCTACCTGGGCGTGCTGCTGCTGATCGCGGTCAGCAGCGTAGCCCTGGCTGCCAGCGGCACCCTGTGGCAAACCTGCGTGCAGCGCGAGCACGAGCGCCAGTTGCTGTGGGTCGGCGGCCAGTACGCGCAGGCGCTGCGCAGCTTCTACCGGGCATCGCCAGGCTTGGCGCAGTACCCTCAGGAGCTTGCCGAGCTGCTCGAGGACAACCGCTTCCCGTCGCCGCAACGGCATATCCGCCGCTTGTACCCCGATCCTGTGACCGGCAGTGACGACTGGGGCCTGCTGCGCGCGGTCGATGGGCGCATCACCGGGGTGTACAGCCGTTCCGAGGCGACGCCGCTCAAGCGCAGCGGCTTCGATGCCCAGTGGAACGGCTTCGAAGGCCTGGAGCACTACAGCGACTGGCAGTTCGTCGCCGAGCAGGCCTTCGCCGAGAGCGCCAGCGGCGCGCGCAGCCATGCAGGCATGGGAGACGCGCCATGAAGCGCCTGGCCGGCCTGGTCTGCCTGTGCCTGGCCCTGGCGCAGTCACCGGCGCATGCCGGCGACGAGGACGAGATGATGGGTTTCATCGTCGACAACACCATCTCGCACATCGGCCACGACTTCTATTACGCCTTCAGCGACCGGCTGCGCGCCACCAGCCGGCTCGATTTCAACCTGGTGGTGCGCGAACGCCCGGATGCCCGTTGGGGCAGCCTGGTGACGGTGGAGTACGAACGCGAGGTGGTGTACCGGCGCTTTTTGCCGCCCAACACCACGCAACTCACCGACGAGGCCAACGAGGCCGCCGACCTGGTCCGCCAGCAGATCATCCAGCGCAAATTGCAACGGCTGCTGCAGGACACAACCGATCTGGAGAGGGACGAGCTATGAGCCACCACAAACCCCTGCGTGTCGCCGCCTGCCTGCTGGCCGCGGGCCTCGGTTGCCAGGCCCTGGCCACGGAACTGGTGTACACCCCAGTCAACCCGGCCTTCGGTGGCAACCCGCTCAACGGTACCTGGTTGCTGAACAACGCCCAGGCGCAGAACGACTATGACGATCCCGACCTCAAGGACCGCAGTTCGGCGTTCGCCGGCACCACGGCCCTGGAGCGTTTCAGCAACCAGCTCGAGTCGCGGCTGTTGGGGCAGTTGCTGGACAACATCGGCAATGGCAAGGGCGGCAGCATGGCCACCGATGCCTTTCTCATCGACGTGATCGACGACTCCGGCGCCTTGAGCATCCGCGTTACCGATCGCGCCACCGGACAAGTCTCGGTCATCGACGTGAGCGGCCTGAACCCCTGAGAGGGACGGCATTTTTTACGGGGAGAGAACACCATGAAACGCCTGCTGAGCACACTGCTGATCCTCGCCGCCCTGCAAGGCTGTGGCCTGCGCGAGCCGATGCCCGCCGAACAGGACTCGGAAACCCCGACCCTGACACCCCGGGCCTCGACCTACTACGACCTGATCAACATGCCCAGGCCCCGCGGTCGGCTGATGGCGGTGGTGTATGGCTTCCGCGACCAGACCGGGCAGTACAAGCCGACCCCGGCCAGCTCGTTCTCCACCAGCGTCACCCAGGGCGCGGCGAGCATGCTGATGGACGCGCTCAATGCCAGTGGCTGGTTCGTGGTGCTGGAGCGCGAAGGCCTGCAGAACCTGTTGACCGAGCGCAAGATCATCCGCGCCTCGCAGAAGAAGCCCGACGTGGCCGAGAACATCCAGGCTGAACTGCCGCCGTTGCAGGCCGCCAACCTGATGCTCGAAGGCGGCATCATCGCCTACGACACCAACGTGCGCAGCGGCGGCGAGGGCGCGCGCTACCTGGGTATCGACCTGTCTCGCGAGTATCGGGTCGACCAGGTGACGGTCAACCTGCGGGCGGTGGACGTGCGCACCGGGCAGGTGCTGGCCAACGTGATGACCAGCAAGACCATCTACTCGGTGGGGCGCAGTGCCGGGGTGTTCAAGTTCATCGAGTTCAAGAAGCTGCTTGAGGCCGAAGTCGGCTACACCACCAACGAGCCGGCGCAGTTGTGCGTGTTGTCGGCGATTGAGGCAGCGGTGGGGCATCTGCTGGCCCAGGGCATCGAACGGCGCCTGTGGCAAGTCGCCGGCGAGGGCGCGGGGGACAAGGCGGTGCTGGACAAGTATCTGAGCCAGTACCAGCAGCCTTAGGCCAAGAGCCGAGCGGTGCCTGGCACCGGCTGCGCCGGTGTTCGCGGCTGAAGCCGCTCCCACAGGGACCGCGCCGACCTCGGGGCATGCCCCACACCTGTGGGAGCGGGCTTGCCCGCGAAGCAAGCGACGCGGTGCCTGGCACCGGCTGCGCCGGTGTTCGCGGCTAAAGCCGCTCCCACAGGGACCGCGCCGACCTCGGGGCATGCCCCACACCTGTGGGAGCGGGTTTACCCGCGAAGCAAGCGACGCGGTGCCTGGCACCGGCTGCGCCGGTGTTCGCGGCTGAAGCCGCTCCCACAGGGACCGCGCCGACCTCGGGGCATGCCCCACACCTGTGGGAGCGGGCTTGCCCGCGAAGCAAGCGACGCGGTGCCTGGCACCGGCTGCGCCGGTGTTCGCGGCTGAAGCCGCTCCCACAGGGACCGCGCCGACCTCAGGGCATGCACCACACCTGTGGGAGCGGGTTTACCCGCGAAGCAAGCGACGCGGTGCCTGGCACCGGCTGCGCCGGTGTTCGCGGCTAAAGCCGCTCCCACAGGGACCGCGCCGACCTCGGGGCATGCCCCACACCTGTGGGAGCGGGTTTACCCGCGAAGCAAGCGACGCGGTGCCTGGCACCGGCTGCGCCGGTGTTCGCGGCTAAAGCCGCTCCCACAGGGACCGCGCCGGCCTCAGGGCATGCCCCACACCTGTGGGAGCGGGTTTACCCGCGAAGCAAGCGACGCGGTGCCTGGCACCGGCTGCGCCGGTGTTCGCGGCTAAAGCCGCTCCCACAGGGACCGCGCCGGCCTCAGGGCATGCCCCACACCTGTGGGAGCGGGTTTACCCGCGAAGCAAGCGACGCGGTGCCTGGCACCGGCTGCGCCGGTGTTCGCGGCTAAAGCCGCTCCCACAGGGACCGCGCCGGCCTCAGGGCATGCCCCACACCTGTGGGAGCGGGCTTGCCCGCGAAGCAAGCGACGCGGTGCCTGGCACCGGCTGCGCCGGTGTTCGCGGCTAAAGCCGCTCCCACAGGGACCGCGCCGACCTCAGGGCATGGCGAACCGCCGCGAAGCAAGCACCTGGCGCCATCAGCGAATTGCCCGAGCGTTTCACTCAGCTACGCTTGAACCCAGGCAATTACCCGCACAGGCGCAGATGGAGAGCACATGAACATCACCAACAAAGGCAAATGGGCCCTGGCCGGCCTGGCCCTGGCCGTGGGGTTGCACGCCCAGGCCGCGGATAACAAGCGGGTGGACGTGCTGCTGGTGGGCGGCGGCATCATGAGTTCCACCCTGGCGGTGTGGCTCAACGAACTGGAACCAGGCTGGTCGATGCAGATGGTCGAGCGCCTGGACAAGGTCGCCGAGGAAAGCTCCAACGGCTGGAATAACGCAGGCACCGGCCACTCGGCGCTGGCCGAGCTCAACTACACGCCGGAAAAGGACGGCAAGATCGACATCAGCAAGGCGGTGGAGATCAACGAGTCGTTCCAGATCACCCGGCAGTTCCTGGCCTGGCAGGTCAAGCAGGGCGTGCTGAACAACCCGCGCTCGTTCATCAACACCACGCCGCACATGAGCTTCGTCTGGGGCGACGACAACATCAGCTTCCTCAAGCGCCGCTACCAGGCGTTGCAGGCCAGTCCGCTGTTCAAGCCGATGCAGTACTCCGAAGACCCGGCACAGATCGCCAAATGGGTGCCGCTGATGATGCAGGGGCGCGACCCCAAGCAGAAGCTCGCGGTCACCTGGACGCCCATCGGCACCGACGTCAACTTCGGCGAGATCACCCGCCAGTACGTGGGCTACCTGCAGACCCGGCCGAACTTCGACCTCAAGCTTTCCAGCGAGGTACAGGACATCACCCGCAACGACGACGGCAGCTGGCACGTCGAGTACAAGAACCTCAAGGACGGCAGCACCGCGACCACCGATGCCAAGTTCCTGTTCATCGGCGCCGGCGGCGCGGCGCTGCCCTTGCTGCAAAAATCCGGCATCGACGAGGCCAAGGACTACGCGGGCTTCCCGGTGGGGGGCTCGTTCCTGGTCACCGACAACCCGGCCATCGCCCAGCGGCACATGGCCAAGGCCTACGGCATCGCCGCCACCGGCGCGCCACCAATGTCGGTGCCGCACCTGGACACCCGGGTGCTCGACGGCAAGCGCATGATCCTGTTCGGGCCGTTCGCCACCTTTTCCACCAAGTTCCTCAAGGAAGGTTCTTTGTTCGACCTGTTCGCCAGCATGTCGGTGCACAACAGCTGGCCAATGGTGCGGGTCGGGCTGCGCGAGTTCGACCTGGTGCAGTACCTGATCGGCCAGGTATTGCAGTCCGATGACGACCGCTTCGCCGCCCTGCAGACTTACTTCCCCGAGGCGAAGAAGGAAGACTGGCGCCTGTGGCAGGCCGGCCAGCGGGTGCAGATCATCAAGAAGGACGACAACCTCGGCGGGGTGCTGAAACTCGGTACCGAAATCGTCACCGCCAAGGACGGCAGCATCGCCGGCCTGCTCGGCGCCTCGCCGGGCGCCTCGACCGCGCCGCCGATCATGCTCGACCTGCTGAACAAGGTGTTCAAGGACAAGGTGGCCACGCCTGAGTGGCAGGCGAAGATCCGGCAGATCATCCCGTCCTACGGTATTCGCCTGAACGAGCACCCGGACAAGGTGCAGGCAGAGTGGGACTACACCAACGAAGTGCTGCAGCTGGCGCCAGCCAGCGCGGTGGCCGCACCCTGAAGGCCCGTGCGCTCACGCCCGCCGCGCGGTGGGCGTGAGCGTTGCGTCGCGCCAGCGCAAGACCCCGGCGAGCGCCGGTCATCCTCCCCTGATGAACCTTTCATGACAAACCTTCGGTAGCAAAGCGCCATCCCCGTCAAAGCGATGAACACGCAAAGGGCGTCCGGCCATCAGGCCCGACACAGCGTAGGAGCGGGGCGATGGGATCTATGGAACGCTACACGAAAGTGGGAATGCAGGAGCTCGACCAACGCCTGGCGAAGATCGTCGAGGCCGCGCGCAAGCAGCCGGTCTCGGTGTATCGCTACGGCGCGCCGTGGGTCTGGATCGTTTCCCAGGAAGACTGGCAGGGCGCCCTGCGCGAGGTCGCCAGCTGCGTGCCGCCCGGGCACTCGCTGGCGCTGCTCAAGCCGCGCATCGAGGCGCTGCTGGCCGAGCACCGTGGCGCACTGGCGCTGCTGGCCGAACAACAGGGCATGATCATCGCCCCGCATACCCTGATGCACGTGCTGCTGCTGCAGCTGCTGTATTCGGTGCCCAGCGAGAAGCAGCTCTACGAACAGCTCACCTACAACCTGTTGTTCCGCTGGTTCACCGGCCTGGAACTGAAGTCGCGGGTGTGGAACTTCAGCCTGTTCAGCCATGACCTCGGCGTGCTGCTGGCCAGCCCCATGGCCGTGTCGTTGCTGCAGCGCATGGTCGACGAAGTGCTCGGCGCCAGCCTGCAGGCGATGCCCGAGTTCAGCCTCAACCTGGGCCTGCTGCACAGCTGGCTGGCCCGCCACGACAACCACTAGAAACCAAACGAATTCCTGGCGCTCAAGGGGGCGGTGTGGAGCATTTCTTCTTCAAGCGATGCGGCGTCGGCGCAGGGGTACTGCTGTGCCTGCTGTCGACCACGGTGGCCGCTGACGAACCGACGGACAGGCCAGAACGGCGGGTCGAAATCAATGAATACGTGGTGCGTGGCAACACCGTGCTCGACGCCCAGGCCATCGAGGAGGCGGTGTATCCGTACCTCGGCCCGGACAGGACCCTGGCCGACCTCGAGGGCGCCCGCGAGGCCTTGCAGAAAAGCTACCAGGCCCGCGGCTACCAGTCGGTGTTCGTCGAACTGCCGGAGCAGAAGGTCGAGGGCGGTGTGGTCTACCTGAATGTGACCGAGACCAAGGTCGGCCGGGTGCGGGTGGTCGGCGCCAAGCATTACTCGCCGGTGGAGATCCGTGAGCAGGTGCCGGCGCTGGAGGAGGGCAAGGTGCCCGACTTCGCCCAGGTCCAGGATGAGCTGGCCAGCCTCAATCGCACCCCGGGCCGCCAGGTCATGCCGCTGGTGCGCGAGGGCCAGCGGCCCGGCACCATGGATGTCGACCTGCAAGTCGAAGACAAGCAGCCCTGGAGCCTGAGCTTGGGCCTGAACAACGACCACAGCGCCGACACCGAGAAGCTGCGCAGCGTGGTCAGCCTGGGCTACAACAACCTCTGGCAGGCCGGGCACAGCGTGTCGCTGACCTGGTTCACCGCCCCCGAGGACCGCGACAACGCCGAAGTCTGGTCCGGCTCTTACGCGCTGCCGTTGAATGCGCGCTGGTCGTTGCAGTTCTCCGGCTACCAGTCCGACAGCGACGTGGCCACCGTCGGTGGCACCAACGTGCTGGGCAAGGGCCATTCCTATGGCGTCTCGGCCATCTACAACCTGCCGGGCGTCGGTGCCTGGGCCCATGCCTTGTCGCTGGGCGTCGACTTCAAGGATTTCGACGAACAGGTCGCCCTGGGCGGCAGCCGCGACAAGGTGCCGTTGAAGTACGCGCCGATCACCCTGGGCTACAACGGCTACCGCTTCACCGAGCAGGACCAGCTGAGCCTGGGCCTGAGCCTGGTGGCCGGCACCCGCAGCCTGTTCGGCTACGGCAGCGACGATGCGGCGTTCGACTACAAGCGCTACCGCGCCGACTCCAGCTTTGCCCTGGTCAAGGGCGATGGCAGCTACACATTCGATGTCGCCGGCAACTGGCAGAGCGCGACCAAGCTGGCCTTCCAGTTGGCCTCGGGCCCGCTGGTGTCCAACGAGCAGTTCGCCGCCGGCGGCGCCACCTCGGTGCGCGGCTACCTGGCCGCCGAGCGCACCGGCGACGACGGCGTGCTGTTCTCCCAGGAACTGCGCACCCCCTCCATCGGCCGTTACGTCGGCAGCTACATCAGCGACTGGCGCTTCTACTTGTTCGCCGAAGGCGCGCACCTGCGCCTGCAGGACGCACTGCCCGAACAGGATGACAGCTACAGCCTGGCCAGTGTCGGCCTCGGCACTCGCGCCAGCGTCAACGACTGGCTGTCCGGCAGCCTCGACTGGGCCGTGCCGCTCAAGGACGGCGCCAACACCGACAAGCACGACCCGCGCCTGCACTTCAGTGTGCAGGCGACCTTCTGAACCTTCGACCTACCCACCGGCATCGACCTGGAGACCTCCCATGCAACGCCTGATATTGACCCTGCTGCTGTGCCTGGGCTTCGCCCTGCCGGGCAGCGCCAGCGCCTGGTGGCAGGACGACTGGATGTACCGCAAGCAGATCGCCGTGGACACCACGCCCCAGGGCGCCGGCCTGACCCAGGCGCTGGGCCGCACCGCGCTTCTGGTGCGCCTGCACACCGGCAACTTCAGCTTCGACGGGGTCAGCGAGACCGGCGCCGACCTGCGCTTCGTCAGCGCCGACGACAAGACCGTGCTCAACCACCATGTCGAGCAGTTCGACCCGTTGATGGGCATCGCGCTGATCTGGGTCGACCTGCCGCGCATCGAGGCCGGCCAGCGCCAGGACCTGTGGATGTACTACGGCAACCCCAAGGCCCAGGCCCCCAACGGCCAGCCGAGCTTCGATGCCGACTACACCGCGCTCTACCATTTCGACGGCGCCACGGCGCGGGATGCCAGCCCCTACAACAACCTGTTGCAAGGGCCGACGGTCAGTGTCGATGGCGTGATCGGCCGGGCCATCCAGCTCGGCGGCCAGGCCCTGCAACTGCCGGCCAGCGCCTCGCTGCAACTGCCCGCCGGCGGCGCCTTCACCTTCAGCGCCTGGCTGCGCCAAGACCAGGCGCAGGGTGAACAATTGCTCATGGCCCGCCGCGAGGCCGGCCACCACCTGCTGCTGGGCCTGGCCCAGGGCGTGCCCTTCGTCGAGGTCGATGGCCAGCGGGGTACTGCCAACCAGGCACTGGCCGCCGGGCAATGGCAACACCTGGCGCTGGTGGGCGAGGGCGGCAACCTGACCCTGCTGGTCGAAGGCCAGCCGGTGGCACGCCTGGCCGCCAGCCTCGCGGCCTTCACTGGCGCAATCGGCATCGGTGGTGACCTACCACCGGCCGAGGGCGAGGCGGCGAGCCACTTCGCGCCCTTTGTCGGTGCCTTGGACGAGCTGCGTGTTTCCCGCGTCGCCCGCACCCAGACCAGCCTGCAAGCCGACGTGCTGGCCCAGGGCGCCGAGTCGCGGCTGGTGGTGTACGGCGTCGACGAGGAGCAGTCGGGCTTCGGCTTCGGTGGCCTGGGCTTCCTGCTCAAGGCCGTGCCGGTGGATGCCTGGGTGATCATCGCCATCCTGGTGCTGATGATGGTGCAGTCGTGGGTGATCATGCTGCGCAAGCAACGCACCCTGAACCGCGTCACTGGCGCCAACGCGCAGTTCCGCGCGCGCTTCGCCACGGTCGGCACGCAACTGGAACAGTTCGCCGACGATCATGCCTTGCAGGAGCGCTTGCGCGACTCGTCGCTGTGGCGTCTGTACCAGGTGGCCGTGCAGGAAATCCGCACCCGCCGCGCCCAGGGCGCCGATACCACCGCGGTGTCGGCCGCCACCATCGAGGCGATCCGCTGCTCCATGGACGGCGTGCGCACCCGTGAGAACCAGGCGCTGTCGGCACAGCTGTCGAGCCTGTCCAACGCCATTGCCGGTGGCCCGTACATCGGCCTGCTCGGCACCGTGCTGGGGATCATGGTGGTGTTCCTCGGCACCGCCATGGCCGGCGATGTGAACATCAATGCCATCGCCCCGGGCATGGCCGCCGCGCTGCTGGCCACGGCCATGGGCCTGTTCGTCGCGATCCCCGCGCTGTTCGGCTACAACCGCCTGACCACGCGCAATCGCGAAGTCAGCGCCGACATGCGGGTATTCGTCGACGAGTTCATCACCCGCCTGGCCGAGCTGCACGGCGAGGGCCAGGCCGGCGAAGCCGCGCCGCCGATCACCGCGCGTGGCTTCAGCCCGCCGGTTCCGGCGTGAGGGCGCAGCCATGGCATCCGTGAACAACGCCCATGACGACGACGCCGACGCTGCGGTGGACAGCATCAACATCACCCCGTTGGTGGATGTGCTGATGGTGGTGCTGGTGATGTTCATCCTCACTGCCACCGCGCAGGTATCGGGGATCCAGGTGCAGCTGCCCAAGGCCAGCGCCTCGGTGTCGCTGGCCCAGCCCAAGACCAAGGCGATCTCGATCAACGATGCCGGCCAGGTGTTTCTCGACGCCTACCCGGTGACGTTGCAGGAGCTGGAAGACCGCCTGCGCAGTGAAAAGGCGCGCAACCCGGACTTCCCGCTGATCGTGCGCGGCGACGCCGGGGTGCAGTACCAGAAGGTGGTCGAAGTGCTCGACCTGCTGCGCCGCCTCGAACTGGCCCAGGTCGGGCTGGTCACCGGCAAGCCGAACCAAGGGTGAGGGCAGGCATGGAACCTAGAGCCAACCTTCGCCGGCTGCTGACCTGGGCCGTACTCGCCGTGGCCGGCGCCGGCCTGGCCTGGCTGCTGTGGCAGTGGGCCAATGACATGGCCGGGGTGCGCCGCGAGGCGCCCAAGGTGCCGGCGATCATCCCATTGCCACCGCCGCCGCCACCGCCGCCGCCCGAACCACCGAAAGAGCCCGAGCCGCCGGTGGAAGAAAAGAGCGTCGAGCCGCAACCGGTACCGGAAGCCGAAGAGGTCAAGCCCGCCGAACAGGCGCCGGACCCGGCCCAGGACCTGGCCGACCCGATGCAGATGGACGGCGACGCCCAGGCCGGCGGCGACAGCTTCAACATCGGCGCCGGCAAGGGCGGCGGCATGGCCGGTGGTGGCGGCGGTGGCCTGGGCAGCGGCACCTACAGCCAGTACCTGGCCTATGCCTTCCAGCGCCTGCTGCGCGACAACCCCGAGCTGCGCAACCTGGTGTTCAACCTGCAGGCCGAAATCTGGCTCAGCGCCGCAGGCGAGATCACCCGGGTCGAGCTGCTGCGCGGCAGCGGTGAACCCGAGGTCGACGCTCAGGTGCTCGCCGCCCTGCGCGCCGCCCGCGCCCTCGACCAGCGTCCACCGGCCAGCCTCACCTTGCCGGTGAAAGTCGCCTTGCAGGGGCGCCGGCCATGAACCACGCAGCACCACAGACCAACAGGAGTTGCACACCCATGAAGTGCCCAGTGAACCGATTGACCCTGGCGCTCGGCCTGCTGGCCGCCGCCACCGCGGTCGGTCCGGCCGTCGCCCACGCTTCGCCGTCGGAGAACGCCACCGTCAACCTGATCCGCCTGCTGGTGGAGCAGGGCGTGCTCAAGCAGGACAAGGCCGATGCCTTGATCGCCCAGGCCGAGCGCGAAGCCAAGGAGGCCCGCGCCGCCAGCAGCGCGCCGATCGTCGCCCAGGCCCCGGCGGCCAATGGCGAGGTCCGGGTGCAGTATGTGCCGGCCATCGTCCGCCAGCAGATCCGCGACGAGATCAAGGCCGAGGTGCTGAGCACCGCCAAGCAGGAGCACTGGGCCGCGCCCAACACCTTCCCTGATTGGGCCTCGCGCATCAGCTTCGACGGCGACCTGCGCCTGCGCGGTGAATCGCGCTCGTACGCCGACAGCAACAGCAACGAGATCGTCGATTTCGCCAAGCTCAACGACAAGGGCCCGTACGACGTCAACCCCAACAGCAGCTCGAGCCTGCCGCCGCTGCTCAACACCCGCGAGGACCGCGACAGCATCCTGCGCCTGCGCGCGCGTTTCGGCCTCAAGGCGCAACTGGCCGAAAACTGGGTGGCTGGCATCCGTATCGCCACCGGCTCCAACAACAACCCGGTGTCGACCACCCAGAACCTCGGCGGTGGCTTTGCCAAGAAGGACCTCTGGCTCGACCAGGGCTATGTCAGCTGGAGCCCGAGCGAGCGCCTGACCCTGAGCGGGGGGCGCATCGCCAACCCGTTCATGTCCACCGATATCCTTTACTCCCACGACCTCAACTTCGATGGCCTGGCGGCAATCTTCGACCAGCCGGTGAACCGCGACCTCAGCCTGTTCGGCACCGTCGGCGCGTTCCCCGTGCAGTACAGCGACGACAACGCCACCAGCAACGGTTTCGACAAGCAGGACAGCGACAACAAATGGCTGTATGGCGCCCAGCTCGGCGCCAAGTGGGCGATCAACGATCACAACCGCCTCAAGGGCGCGGCGGCCTACTACCGCTTCGACGATATCGTCGGCGAACGCTCCAGCCCTTGCGCGCCCTGGGATGGCCAGCCCGGCTGCGACAGCGACGAGACCCGCCCGACCTTCATGCAGAAGGGCAACACCCTGTTCCTGCTGCGCGATATCACGCCGAACCCGGCCAACCCGGCGGCCACGCCGCAGCCGCAGTTCGTCGGCATCGCCTCGGAATTCGAGCTGCTCGACCTGAACCTG
Organism: Pseudomonas xantholysinigenes; assembly: GCF_014268885.2. Lineage (NCBI taxonomy): Bacteria > Pseudomonadati > Pseudomonadota > Gammaproteobacteria > Pseudomonadales > Pseudomonadaceae > Pseudomonas > Pseudomonas xantholysinigenes. The sequence continues at coordinate 2,628,879 of NZ_CP077095.1, forward strand.
GTCTGGGACAGCGACCTGCCGCATGACTTCAAGCTGCGCAGCCAGGCCAACTACATCCACAACCTGGCCTACGATGCCGGCGAGATGCGCAAGCGCTCGGCCGGCCAGTTGGCCAACAATGTCGACGAGAACGGCAATATCAAGAGCGGCAGCGACGCCTGGATGGTCCAGTTCACCCTGGGCAATGCCCTGGACATGCGCAAGGCCGGCGACTGGAACCTGTTCGCCGGCTACAAGCGCATCGAGCCCGATGCCTTGCCGGACGGCTTCAACGACTCCAGCTTCCATCTGGGCGGGACCAACGCCAAGGGTTATTTCCTCGGTGGCAACTACGGCCTGGCCAACAACGTCTACGCTACAGCCCGTTGGCTGAGCAGCGAAGTGGTCTACGGCGCGCCGTTTGATATCGATGTGCTACAACTTGAAGTCAACACGCGTTTCTAGGGAAGGAGCACGGGCATGAACAAGGGAGCTTACCGCCATTGCTGTACCTGGCTGATGCTGGCCCTGGGCGCGAGCCTGGCGGCCTCGGCGTCGGCCGATACCCTCGAGGAACGCCTGCGCGCCCAGCTGCGCGGCACCACCCAGCAACTGCAGGCCCTGCAGAGCGAACAGGCTCAGGCCAGCGCGGCGCGCCAGGCCGCCGAACAGCAGCGCGACGCCGCGCTGGGCCAGGTGCGCGAGCTCACCGCGCAACTGGCCAAGGCCCGCGGCCACAGCGAGCAACTGGCCGGGCAGCAGCAGGCCGTGCACAGCCAGGCCCAGGCCCTGGTGGCCAGCAGCAATGAACAACTGCACAAGTACAAGCAGGCCTATGACGAACTGCTGGGCATGGCGCGCGCCAAGGAAAGCGAACGCGCCGCCTTGCAGGCACAACTGGCCGAGCGCGACGGCCAGGTGCAGCAGTGCCAGGCCCGCAACCAGCAAATGTACGGGGCGGCCAAGGAGATGCTGGCCGCCTTCGAAAAGGTCGATATCGCCGATGTGGTGAAGATGCGCCAGCCGTTCGCCGGCGGCGCCCGGGTTCGTTTCGAGGAACTGGCCCAGGCCTATGGCGACCGACTCTACGAAAGCCAGTTCGACGCCCCCAAGGGCGCGACCCAGTGACGATTTCTCAACGCAAGGAAGTAAGCACATGACCGAAGTCACCCTGATCGAAACCGTTAGCGCCGACTCCCTGACCCAGTTGCTGCAGGATGCCGGCTGCCGGGTCAACCGCACCGAGCAGAACGCCGTGGTGCAACTGCTCAGCGCCAGCCAGGGCGTGGGCTATGCCGTACGTTTCGGCAATCGCGCCGTGGGCAAGGAAGGCGAGTTCCTCGACTTCACCTTCAGTTGCGCCCTGCGCGTCCAGGGCGAGCTGCCGGCGGGCCTGGCCGAGCACTGGAACGCCAGCCGCCGTTTCGCCCGCCTGTCGGTGCAAGGTGAGTTCCTGGTGATGGAGCAGGATGTGGTGGTCGCCGACGGCGTCAGCCAGCAGCATCTGCTGGGCAGCCTGGTGCTGTGGGACCGGCTGCTGCAGGAACTGATCGTCTACCTGCGCGACTACAGCCGCAACGTTGCCGACCAGCAGCCCGCCCAGGTCGCCCAAGACCAAGAGCGCGCCTCGTGACGGCGCGCACCTTCTGGGCCAGCGCCGGTGCGCTGGCCGTGGTCGCGGTGGCGGTCGCCCTGGCCTTGCGCCCGGGCGACGAACCGGTGGCGGCGGCGCGCGCGACGTCGCCCGCCGCCCTGGTGGCCACCGACAACGGCCCGGTCCTGGCGCGCCTTGGCGAGCAGCAGGTGGGCAGCGGCGAACTGAAGGCGTTGTTCGCGCAACTGCCCGAAGAAGCGCGCGCCAACCTGCGTGGCGATCGCCCGGCCCTGGAAGCTTGGATCCGCGCCCGCCTGGCAGAAAAGGCCCTGTACCAGCAGGCCGAGGCCCAGGGCTGGCTGCAACGCCCCGAGATCCAGGTGCAGACCCGCGCCGCCACCGAGCAGATCGTCCTGCGCGACTACCTGAACTCGGTGAGCAAGGTCGCCGACGACTACCCCAGCGAGGCTGAGCTCAAGCAGGCCTACGAGGCGGGCAAGGCCGGCTTGCAGTTGCCGACCCGCTACCGCCTGAGCCAGATCTTCCTGCGGGTGGACAACCCGCGGGATGACGAGGCCGTGCGCAAGCAGGCCCAGGCGCTGGCCAAGCAGGCCCAGGCCGCCGATGCGGACTTCGCTGCCTTGGCCCGTGGCCACTCCCAGGATGCCGGCACCGCCGCCAACGGCGGCGATACCGGCCTGCAGGCCCTGGCGCAATTGCTGCCCGAGGTGCGCGGGGTGGTACCGAAGCTCAAGGTGGGCATGGTCAGCGACCCGGTGCAGAGCGCGGCGGGTTACCACATCATCAAGTTGGTCGAGCAACAGCCCGCCCGGGCGGCGACCTTCGATGAGGTGGCGCCGCGCTTGCGCGAGTTGCTGCGTGCCCAGCGCCAGGAACAGGTGGCCAAGGCCTATGTCGAGGGCATGTTCGACACCGCCACCCTGAGCATCGATGGCGCGGCGCTCAACCAGGTGCTGGAGAGCAGCCGCTAGTCCTCAACAACCATGGATGAATCGGGCCTGCCCAGGCGGGCCCGTGGGAGGCGAGGGATGCCGATCGATCTGTCCCGGGGGCGACCCCCGGAAACCACCCTGCCTGTCGTTCGCCCCCAGGTGCCGTTGGCCCTGGATGAACAGACACGCAACTGTTTTCTGGTCACCGCCCGCTGCGGCTGCTTCATGCAGGCGGCGCGGCGCTTGAACCTCAAGCCGGTGGCACTGCGCAAACGCCTGGCGGCGCTGGAGGCGCGCCTGGGCTACGGCCTGTTCGTCAACCGCAACAACAACCCGGTGCTCAGCCAGCAGGGCGAACGTTTGCTGATGGCGCTCCAGGCTTGCGAGCCTGCCGCGCCGCTGGCGCCGCCACGGGAAGAGGGCGTGCGGGTGCGCCTGGCGGTGGCCGAACCGTTGTTGCAGGACCTGCTCGGGCGCAACCTGATCAACTTCGTGCGCCAGCATGCGGGCATGCGCCTTGACGTCGCCACGCTCGATGGCCGCCAGGGCGCGCAGCCCGACGCCGATATCGCCTTGTGGCTGGGCGACCTGCGCCCAGAAACCAGCGCGCCGGACGCTGGCGCGCCCGAGGCACTGGCCACCCTGGACTATCTGCCGCATATCGCTAAGCGTTATGCCCGCGAGGCGAATCGGCCGAACAGCCTGTCCGACCTGCAGGACTACATGCTGGTGCAGTGGCAAGGGCAACTGGATATCGTCGCGCTGGCGCCTTGGCAGGCGCTGCTCCAGAGCCGTAGGGCCGGGGTAACGCAGATCCAGGACTACGAAATGTATTGCCAACTGATCAAGTGCAGCGCCAGCGTCGGTTTGTTGCCGCATTATGCCGGGCACCTGGACCGTGGCCTGCTGGCGCTGCCGGGGTTGTTCGCCGAGCCGATGCGCCGGCGGGTATGGCTGGCGGTCAATGCCGAGCGCGAGACCGATCCGCTGGTGCAGGTGATGGTCGCGGCGATTCGCGCCGCATTCGAGGAGCGACGCGAGTGGTTTCGACCGCTGTGAGCGCGCCAGGCTTCAGCGGCCCAGCGGCAAGGCCACGCCGATCAGGGCGAACAGGCCGCCGCAGCAACGGTTGAAGCCGCGGCCGCCTTTGGCCAGCCAGGGGCGAATGCGAAACGCCAGGCGCGCCAGCAGGTATTCGACCAGGCACTCGACGCTGGCGAAGGTGGCCGCCATCACCACGAACTGCACCAGCAACCCACGCTGTGGGTCGATGAACTGTGGCAGGAAGGCGCCGTAGAACAACAGCACCTTGGGGTTGGCCATGGCCGACAGGCAGCCCTGGCGGAACAGCTCGGCGTTGCTCAGCCGCGGCCTGCCCTGCAGCGGCTGCAGGTGTAGCGCCGGAGCGCGCCACAACTGGATCCCCAGCCACAGCAGGTAGGCGCCGCCGACCCACTTGAGCACGCTCAGCAACGAGGCCGAAGCCTGCAGCAGGGCGCTCAGGCCGAACAGGGTCAAGGCGATCAGCGCGCTGAAGCCGAACACGCCGCCGACGATGGTGAACAGCGTGCGCCGGGCGCCATACAGCGCGCCGTGGGTCAGGGCCAGCAGGCTGTTGGGCCCGGGAGTCAGGGACAGGCCGATGCTGGCCAGCAGGTAGATGAGCCAGGTGTCGAGTGCCATGTTGCGTTGCCTTGTGTCGATTCAGGGCGCCAGTGTAGGGCATGGCGACGAATCGACAGGGTATGATCTGGACATTTAGTGGTTATATCTGGACATGTAATGACGCCCGACCTGCGCCTGATGATCCTGCCCTTGCCGGACTTCGCCTTGCTGCCTTTTGGCGGCTTTCTCGACAAGCTGCGGTTTTCGGCCGATGACGAGGACTACAGCCGCCAGCGCTATTGCAGCTGGCGCATCCTCGGGCTCGACGCCACGCCGGTGGCCTCGAGCAGTGGCGCGGTGGTGCAGGTGGAGGTGACGGCGCAGCAGGCCGACTGGCGCGAGGTCGACTATCTGGTGCTGTTCGGCGGGCGCAATGCCGCGGCCACCGCGGCGCTGGCCCCACGCTACAAGGGCCTGCTGCGCCAGGCCGCGAAGGCGGGCGTGAAGCTGGTGAGCGTCGACAATGCGGCGTTCCTGCTGGCGGCCTGTGGCCTGCTGGAGGGGCACAAGGTGGTCTTGCACTGGCGCCACGAGGCCGAGTTTCGCGCCAGCTTCCCGCACCTGCAGGTGCAGACCGAGCAGTTGTACTGCATCGATGGCACCCGCATCACCTGCGCCGGCGGCACCGCCGCCATCGACCTGGCCGTGGCCTTGATCAGCCATGCCAGTGGCCGGGCCCGGGCACTCAAGGGCCTGGCCGACATGCTGGTGGACGAAAGCCGCGACAGCCGCCATGCCCTGCGCTCGCTGGAGCTTGGCCCTGAGCAGGGGCGCGTGGTGCAGCGCGCCACGGCGTTGATGCGCCATCATCTGGCGGCGCGGTTGAGCATCGAGGCGCTGGCGGCGGAGCTGGGCATCAGCCGGCGTCAGCTCGACCGGCAGTTTCATGCCAACCATGGCATGAGCGCCAAGGCGTGGTGGCTGGAGATGCGCTTGCAGCAGGCACGCTGGCGGCTGCTGAACTCAAGCCACAGCCTGGCGCAGATCGCCGACGAGGTGGGCATGACCGATGCCGGCTACCTGGGCAAGTGGCTGAAGCGCCGCTTTGGCTGCACGGCGCAGGCGTTGCGCCGGCCCGCAGCGGCTTACTGTGGCGTGCCGAACATCGCGGTCCAGTAGATCCCGGCATCGCTCTTGGGGTCCATCGCATAGGCCGCGCCCAATTCGCGGAAGTCCGGGTTCATCAGGGTTGCGCAATGCCCTGGGCTGGCCAGCCAGCCGTCGACCACCTTGCGCGCGGTATCGCGCCCGGCGGCGATATTCTCGCCAATCTGCCGGTACAGGTAGCCGGCCAGCTCCGCGCGGTCGCCCGGGGTACGCCCGTCACGGTCGATATGGTCGAAGAAGTTCTGGTTGGCCATGTTGCGCGTGTGGTTGGCGGCGACGCCGGCCAGGGTGGTGCTCCAGGCCAGCGCCGGCGCCGCGGCATAGGGTTGGCCGCCGCACTGGCGTGGCAGGTTGCGCGCGGCGTTGACCTCCTGCAGCAGTTTCTGCCCTTCGGCCTGCCAGTCGCCCAGGCGCCCGCTGAGCAGCGGGCGGGCCAGGACGATGCGCCAGTCGCGACCTTCCTGGCTGACGCCGATATCGACGAACTGCGGGTCGAGCACCACCTGGCAGAAGCTTTCCTCGACAGCTTTCATCGCCGCCTTGGCGTCACGCGGCCCGGACAGGCTGATGGCCTGCACGTTGACCATGGGGTAGGCGGCGCGGGTCATGGCCTGCTGCAGGTCGCGGGTGCCTTCCGGCGACAATGCCAGGCGCGTGTCGCTGCTCAGCGGTGGCAGCTCCAGCGACGCTTCGCCGCCACAGCGCTGGGCCTGGCTGCGGTAGGCGTTGATCGTATCGATCAGTTGCGCTTCTTCGCCGGTGAAGGCCTGGGCGCCACTGCTAGCGAACAGGCCCAGCGTCAGGCCGAAGAGGCAGGCAACGGATGGGACGCGCATGTGGATCTCCCTGTAACTGGCAGCGTCTGGGTCTGCGCTGCTCATCCTACACAAGCGCGGGGCGTTTGGCCCGGCGATGTGCACTGCGTTGAACGTGCCCGGCAATCGATTGCCAGCGGCAAAAGAGGGAGTAGACCGCCAGTGTCTGGGAAAGTGCCATACGGCCATGGTTCAGCGTGCCAGCGCGGTATTGGGCCGGTAGAACAGAAAGTGCGTGGTCTCGGCGGTCTTGCGGTAGGCCTTGGCCCAGTCCGGGTGCACCGAGCGGTCGTGGAAGTACAGCGCGCCGCCGGTGGGGTCCTTGAGCTGCTGGTTGAGCGCCTTGCGCGCGATTTCCTTGGCCACCGCGTAGCGCTCGGCTTCCTCCACCTGGTCGGGGCGCCCGTCGCACCACCAGGAAAACTGGCAGCTCTTGCTTTCGACGCCTTGCTTGACCACCGCGCAGATGCTGTCGGGGAAGCCCTCGTGGCCGAGGCGGTTGAGCACCACGCTGGCCACCGCGCTCATGTCCTGTGCGTCGGCGCCCTTGGCTTCCCAATAGAGGGTGCGGGCCAGGCAGGTGATGCTGTCGTCCATCGGTGACTGTCCCGCGGGGTCGACGGCCTGTACTTCGCTGGGCTTGAGGGTTTCCTGCGGTTTGGGTGGCGGCGCGTCTTCGACGACCTTTTCCTCCAGTGCCTGCGCCTTGTCTTCGGCGACGGCGGCCTTCTGGCTGTCGGCGGCGGGCAGTGGGCTGGCAAGCAGGGACAGGCCGAACAGCATCCAGGCAAGGCGCATGATCGAGGTTCCGTAGGGTGGGCTGTACCTGAGTCTAGCCAAAGGGCTTCAACCCAGGGTCAGGCTCAACACCAACGGCAGGGTCGCGGCGGCGGCGACGGTCTGCAGGGCGATGATGGTCGCCATCAGCGGTGCATTGCCACCCATCTGCCGCGCCATCACGTAGGACGACGAGGCGGTCGGCAGCGCCTGGAACAGCACGGCCACCACTGCCGCCTGGCCGCCGAGGCCAAACAGCCGGCACAGGCCCCAGGTGGTGACGGGCATGACCAGGAACTTGAACAGCGAGGCGGCCAGCAGTGGCTTGACCTGCTGGCCCAGGCGTGCGCCGCCCAAGGCTGCGCCGACGCACAGCAGGCCCAGGGGCAACGCGGCCTGGCCAAGGGCCTTGACCGTCGGCTCCAGCCCTGCCGGCAAGCCAAGGCCGCTCACCCGCAGTAGCAGGCCGCCGGCGCAGCCGACGATCAGCGGGTTGGCGAAGATCGCCCTGAGCACCGTGGCCGGCGAACTGTGGCGCGCGCTGAAACGGGCGAACACCAGCACGCAGAGCAGGTTCACCAGCGGCACGATGGCGGCGTTGGCCACCGCCGCCAGGGCGATGCCGGCGCTGCCGTAGATGCCCGCGGCGAGGGTTGCGCCGATGTAGTTGTTGAAGCGCACGCCGCCTTGGAACACCGAGGTGAAGTCGGCGCCGTCATGGCTTGCCGCGCCTTGGTAGAGCACCAGCAGCAAGGCGCCGAGCAGGGTCGAGAGCATCAGTACGCCGACCATGCCCAGAACCGGCACGCCATCGAGGTTGGCGGTAGCCAGGCCGTGCAGGAACAACGAAGGCAGCAATACGTAGTAGCTCAGGCGTTCGGCGCCGGGCCAGAAGCTCTCGGCGAGAAAGCCGCGGACCCGCAGCCAGGTACCCAGGGCGATGAGCAGGATGATCGGGACAAGGGTGGTCAGCAGCAGGTGGAGCATGGCGGGCGGTCCGAGAACGGGTACCGGCACAGGGTAGCGGAGGTCAGCGAGCAGAAAAAACGGTGTTTTCTTTATCCACTGTTGAGAAAAACTGCAGGGTTGCAGGGGCCGCTTTGCGGCTCTTTCGCGGACAAGCCCGCTCCCACAGGGGTATTGGTTCCCTGCGTGGCCTCCTACTGGGATTGCATCGCCCCTTGATCCAAGGCCTCCAATGCCGTCTTCAGCACCGCGCTCAAATGTCGGCGCTGGCTTTTCTCATGTTCGAGCAACACCATGCGCCGGGTCAGCTGCGGTTCGCCAAAGGGCAGCACACTGGCCTCTGGCAAACGCGCCAGGTCGTCATCGCTCATGGGAATGATTGCCACGCCCAGCCCCATGGCGGCCATGCGGGCCAGGGCTTCCTGGCTGTCCAGTTCCATCTGCTCGCTGACTTGCAGGCGCTGGCGGCGCAGCTCCTGTTCGATCTGCCGGCCTGCCCAGGCGCGCTTGTCGAAGCGCAGGAACGGCTGGCTGGCCAGCAGCTGTGGCAGGCTCTGGCCTGCCAGTTCGGCGCTGGCGATGGCCCAGAAGCGGTCCTCGAACAACGGCTCGTACCGCAGGCTCTGCGGGTAGGGGCTGACCGGCTCGGTGGTGATCGCCGCGTCCAGCTCGCCATCTTCGACGCGCCGGGCCAGTTCCGCCGACATGCCGGACACCACGCTGACATGCAAGTGCGGGTGGTGGGCCTTGATCCACACCAGCGCCCGTGGCAGCCGGCGGGCGAGTACCGTGTGGATGGCGCCGATACGCAGACGGCCGCGCAGGCCCGGGCCGCTGGCCAGGGTGTCGGCCAGTTCGTCATAGGCGGCCAGGATCCCTTCGGCCCGGGCCACGGCGAGCTGGCCGGCCTCGGTCAGCACGACCTGGCGGCGGCTGCGGTCGAACAAGGTGACCTGCAACTCGTCCTCGAGGGTCTTGATGTGCAGGCTCACCGCCGACGGGGTCAGGCTCAGCAGGTCGGCGGCGCGGGCGAAGGTGCCGTGACGGGCGATGGTGACCAGGGTGCGCAGGGCTTTGAGGGACACGCGGGGCAGGCTCCGGTGGGTGGCGTGGCGGACACCATACGCGAATACTCGGCTCAGCGCCTGGGCTGCCCGTAGGCCTGGCTGATGCGGTCGATGACCATGGCCAGCGCCACGATCGCCAGGCCCGCCTCGACACCTTGGCCGACATTGAGGGTCTGGATCCCGGCCAGCACGTCTTCGCCCAGCCCGCGGGCGCCGATCATCGAGGCCACCACCACCATCGACAGGGCCATCATCACCGACTGGTTGAGCCCGGCCATGATACTGGGCAGCGCCAGCGGCAGGGCGATGCGCCGCAACCGCTGCCAGCGCCCGGCGCCCAGGCCGTGGGCGGCTTGCAACAACGACGGATCGATCTGCGCCAGGCCCAGTTGGGTCAGTCGCACCAAGGGCGGCAAGGCATAGATCAAAGTGGCGAACACCGCCGGCACCTTGCCCAGGCCGAACAGCATCAGCACCGGGATCAGGTAGACGAAAGCCGGCAGCGTCTGCATCACGTCGAGCACCGGCAGTAGCAGGCGCCGGGCCAGCGGGCGGGTGGCCAGGAGAATGCCCAGCGGCACGCCGAGCAGCACGCACAGGCCGGTGCTCACCAAGACCAGGGCCAGGGTCTGCAACAGTTTGTCCCAGAGCCCGAGCACGCCGATCAGCATCAGCAAGCCGGTCAGCCCCAGGGCCCTGGCCAGGCTGCGGCTGGCATGCCAGGCCAGCAGGCCGACCAGCAGCAACAGCAGCCACCAGGGCAGGGCGCGCAGCAGGTTCTCCAACCCCACCAGAAGCTGCAGCAACTGGTCGGAGACGCTGCGCAGGTGATCGCCGTAATGCAGCACCAGCCAATCGACCAGCTGGTTGACCGAGGATGCGAACGAAAACTGCAGGGCTTCGGGAAAGCCGCCGCTCACAGGCCGGCCTCGACCTTGGCCGCGTTCTCGGCCGGCAGCCAGGCTTTCCACACCTGTGGGTTGTCACGCAGGAAGGCAATCGCAGCGTCGCGCGGTTTCTGCCGGGTTTCGCTCATGTGGGCCAGGGCCTTGTTCAGGGTGGCAATGGGCAGGTCGACCTTCTCGAACACCGCGACCAGTTGCGGGTAGTTGTCGCGAAACGCCTTCGACACGCCGATGGAAAGCTTGGCTGGCAGCGAGCGGCTGCCTTTGGGCCGGGGGTTGGCGGCATCGGTCAAGGTGGCCCAGGCCGCGTCGTCGAAGGGCGGTTCTTCCAACTGGACCAGGTCGTAGCGGCCCATCAGCGGCGTGGGGCTCCAGTAGTAGAACAGCACCGGCTGGCCACGGCGGATGGCCGAAGCGATCTCGGCGTCGAGGGCGGCGCCGGAGCCGCTGCGAAAATTGTTGTACAGGCCATCCAGGCCATAGGCCTTGAGCTTCTGACTGTTGACGGTCTCGGAGGTCCAGCCACTGGGGCTGTTGAGGAAGCGTCCCTTGCCGGGGGCTTCGGGGTCCTTGAATACCTCGGTATAGCGCTTGAGGTCATCGACGCTGCGCAGGTCCGGTGCCAGAGGCTTCAGGTTGCGGGTTGAGTCGCCCTTGATCACGTAGGCCGGCACCCACCAGCCTTCCTCGGCGTGCTTCACGGTATCGCCCAGGGCGAAGACCTGGCCGGCCTGTTCGGCCTTGACCCAGGCAGGACTGCGCCCAGCCCACTCTTCGGCGATCACCTGCAAGTCGTTGCGTGCCAGGGCGACCTCCATGCTGACGGTGCTGCCGGGGAGGGTATCAGTAGGCAGTTCATAGCCATGCTCGACGATCAGGCGCAGGATTTCGGTGGTCAGTGCACCGCTTTCCCAGCCGATGGCGCCGAAATGGATGGGAGCGGGTTGTTCGGCCGCAGCCGCGGAGTCGGTGGCGGCCAGACCGAGCGCCAGCAACAGGCCGGCCAGCAGGATGGGGAGCTTGTTCATCGACGCCTCGTAGGTGGCTGGTCCGTGAGGGAGCAAGTGTAGACCAGCGGCCCTGGCGGAGTGCCGAAGGGAATGGCTTCGCTCTGCTACGGGCGTAGCTGTGCAGCGATCCTAGGTTGGGCTTGCGCCTGATCATGGCGCACCTGATGGCTCAGTCAACCGTAAGACAAGGAATGGTACGGTGAGTATTGATATTGAATTTACCTATTTTCGTAACTTTCGTTTCGACGGGAAATTGCACGTTCGCGGCCTGGGCAAGGACCTGGACAAAGTGGATAGCATTCGTTACCTATTACGCAGTGTGGGCCCGCAGGGGCCCAAGCGCCTCTCGGAAAAGGTGGCGCCCGCCCACGCGCGCACTGGCAAGCTGGCTGACCTGGGGTGCCCGGCAGTGTTCACGGTTGCCCAATCGCCAGGCCAATACACCATCACCCCGCATGTCACCTTGACCGCGGCGGCGGGGGGAGGCGAGCAGCGTCTTGCACCACTGGCGTTCACCATTGTCGAGGACGAAACCACCCGATCGATTCTTGACACGGTGCCATTGATCGGTTTCAGCGAGCGCCAGCGGCGCTCCGCCGAAAGCCGGCGTGCCCCCTTCGATGCCCTGCTCGAGGACAACCCTGGGATCAACCAGCAACCGGCGTTGCCCGCTCTGGTGGTGGAATTTTCGGAGAATGGGCTCGAGCAGTTCCGCCAAGCGTTGCAACCGGGCTCGCAATCGTCGCTGCTCCAGGCTTGGCCGACGCTGGCAAGCCTTGTCGATCCGCAACCCTATCACGCTGCAAATGACCTGCCTGCGGCACTGCGGCGCTTTCACCTGGTCGCGCATCCAGCGGGTTTGGCGAATGACGCTTATCTGGCGCTATGCAGCGCCCTGGCTGCGCTGGACTATGTCGAGTCAGCCCAGTTGCTGCCGACCCTGGTTGAGTCGTCCTGGTTGTCGGACCGGGTCGAAAGGCTGCGGCTTTTCGATGTGCTGCTTGACCTGTCGATGATGCTCATCGGCAGTGTGCCCGTGCGCTCTTCGATGGCTCCGCCCCCGCCCCCGACCCCGAACTTCACCCACCTGCAAACCTACCTTGATGCGCCGGACAGCGCCACGCGCGGTCTGAATATACGTAGGGCCTGGGCTGGTCAGGTCAATGGCAAGGGCGCGCGGGTGCATTTGATTGACGGTGGCCTGTTCGCCAACCACGAGGACCTGCGCAGCAACCCCGACCTGCATGTCATATCGCTGGGGGACAACGACGACCCACGTCATGGCACCGCCTCGATCGGGATACTCGTGGCGAACCCGGACAAGGTAGGGATCACCGGGATCTGCCACGGCAGCGAAGTACGCCTGCATCATGCCCGCGCCGAAAATGCCCAGGGCGAATCGCTGGCGCTACTGGGGCTGCACGAACAGGTAGCGGCGGGGGATATCGTGGTGATTCCACAACAGATCCGGGATCTCGCGACCCCTGGAACGAACCTGCCTATCGTGCATAACAAGGTGTTCTGGGCACACCTGAAACTGCTCGCCGAACGCGGCGCGGTGGTTCTTTGCGCGGCCGGCAATGGTCATGAACGGGACCATGAGCGCACGGGGGCAAGGAAAGACGAAGGGGTTGATCTTTCGTCCGGACGTTTCTACTCCGATCATGGGGACGCCAATGTGATACTGGTGGGGGCCTGTGATTCGACGACGGGCAAGGCCCATGAGTTTTCCAATCATCATTATCCGCACCGCATGCTCAACGCCTGGGGTGACGGTGTAGTGACCCTCAGTTTTGGCGACCTGCAGGACAGGCCAGGCGATGATCGGGACTACACCTCGCGCTACGGCGGTACCTCCAGTGCCGCGCCCATGGCGGCTGGCGCAATGAGCCTGATTCAGTCGTATGCGATGCGCGAGCACCATATCTACCTGGACGCCGATCAATTGCACTTGCTGGTCATGCAGTCCGGCTACAGCGACGCCACGCTGCCCGACACGCTGGTGCTGCCCATGGGGCGCCGGCCGAATGTGGAGGCGGCGTTGATATTGCTGGACCGAACGCTCGGCGCAGGGCGCTTCCACCCGGCCAGGATCGAACTCTGAATCCCATGCTGCGGCCGTTCCCTGGCCGCGGATGAATGGGCTTAGACGCGGAACTGGTCCATCAACCCCTGCTGCTGGTTGGCCAGGCTGTTGAGCGACTGGCTGACCCGCGCCGATTCGTTGGCCTGGCCGCTGAGTGATTCAGTGACGTCGCGGATGGTGGCGACGTTGCTGTTGATCTCCTCGGCGACCGCGCTCTGTTCCTCGGCGGCGCTGGCGATCTGCAGGTTCATGTCGGTGATCACGGTCACCGCCTGACCGATGCGCTGCAGCGCGCTGACGGCCTGGCCGACCTGCTCGACGCCGCCCTGGGCCTGGCGGTGGCTGCTGTCCATGGCGCCGACCACCTCCTGGGTGCCGGCCTGCAGGGCTTCGATCACCTGGCGGGTTTCTTCCACCGATTCCTGGGTGCGGCGCGCCAGGTTGCGCACCTCGTCGGCGACCACGGCGAAGCCGCGCCCGGCTTCGCCGGCACGGGCGGCCTCGATGGCGGCGTTGAGCGCCAGCAGGTTGGTCTGCTCGGCGATCGAGCGGATCACCTCGAGCACCGAGCCGATCTTCTCGCTGTTGTGCGCCAGACCTTCGACCTGGGCCATGGCGCTGCTCATGTCGGCGGCCAGGGTGTCGATGCTGGTGGTGGTGCGGTCGATCACCGCCAGGCCTTCGCGGGTGGCCTGGTCAGCTTCGCGGGCGGCCTGGGCGGCCTGGGCCGCGCTGCGCGCGACGTCCTGGGCGGTGGCGCTCATCTCGTGGGAGGCGGTGGCGACCTGGTCGACCTGACGGTATTGCTGCTCCATGCCGGCGCTGGTCTCGGCGGCGATGGCCGCGGACTGGTCGGCGGTGCCCCGGGCGGCCTGCACCGAGCGCTTTACCTCGGCGATGGTCGGTTGCAGCTTGTCGAGGAAGCGGTTGAACCAGCCGGCCAGTTCGCCCAGTTCGTCGCGCTTGTCGTACTGCAGGCGGCGGGTCAGGTCACCTTCGCCGCTGGCGATGTCCTTGAGCATGGCGGCCACGCCGAGGATCGGCCGGGTCACGCCGCGGGCCATGAGCCAGACCAGCAGCAGACCGGCGATGGCAGCGCCCAAGCCCAGGCCGAGCTCGAGCAGGGTACCGCTGGTGTTGAGGGCGTCGAGCTCTTGCTTGAGAGCCTCGGCCGGGCCGGTCAGGGCGTTTTCCGGCACATCCAGCAACACGCCCCAAGGCTTGGCGCCAGGGATCGGCTCGAAGGCCGCCAGCACTTTCAGGCGCTCTTGGTCGTGCAGGATCTGCAGCTTGCCCTCGGCGAGCTTGCGGATCAGTTCGGCGCCCTGGCGTGGGTCGACCTGGTCGAAGCGCTGGGCCAGCTTGCCGGCGTCGGCACTGTAACCGGCCAGCAGGCCGACCGGGCTGAGGATGCCGACCGTGGTGCGGCCTTCGTACAGGCCGCGGCTGGCGGCCTGGCTCAGGGCCTGCAGGCTATTGAGGTTGATGTCGATGGACAGGGTGGCGATGACCTTGCCGTTGGCCTTGAGCGGGAACACGATGCTGGTCATCAGCACGCGTTGGCCGTCGATGTCATAGAAGTAGGGCTCGACCACGCACACCGCGCCGGTGCTGCGCGGGCACACCCACCAGGTGTTGGCCGGCTGGCCACTGGGGCCGATCTCGGTGTTGGCCATGTCGTGCTCGGGCAGGGCCATCGAGGTCAGCTGGCCGGCGCGCGGTTGCGACCAGTACAGGGCGAAACGCCCGGTCTCGTTGCTGCCCAGCTCGCTCTGCCCGGCGAACAGTTTGTCCTTGCCGTCCAGCGCGCCCGGCTCGAACACCAGCGACAGGCCAAGCAGGTCAGGGTTGGCCTGTAGCGCGGCGCGCACCTGGGCGGTCATGTCCTGGCGCAGGTCGTAGGCGTCGAGGAAGCGTTTTTCCGCCTGTTCGCGCAGGAACAGCACCTGGCGGGCGAAGCCGGCGCCGTACTGGTAGGCGTCCATGAACTGGCGGCGAATGTTCAGGGCCTGGACTTCGCCCTGGGATTCGATGCGCGACTGGGCCGCCTCGGTGAGCATCTGCATGCTACTGGCCTTGACCAGGTCCGAGCTGTGGTCCATGCGGTACAGCGAAAGGCCGACGAGCAGGGTGACGATGGCTGCCAGGCACAGGCCCGCCAGCAGGGTGATCTTCCATTGGATGGAGAGTTGTCGCAGCAAAGGCATGGGGAAAATCCCTTGTAATAGGTTTGATGCTGCCGACTGTGTCGGCCTGCGCGGATTTTTCTTTATTCAAACGTTCAATTTAACCCTGCGACTTTCGTCTAGCCCCGCACGGTATCCGCTGTGCAGAGCTTTTTGACTTATGCCCGCCCGTGCTTCAGAGTGTGCGCCCTTCATAACAACATCCCCTGGTCCGGCCACTGCCTGCGCGCAGCTTGTCGCCGGAGCGTCCCGCTTTTGTCTGTCGTAACGAGGTTTGCACACCATGAATGCAGTGATTGCCGCGGTCGGGCTCATGCTGGTCCTGAGCCTGTCCCGCGTGCATGTGGTCATCGCGCTGATCATCGGCGCCCTGGCCGGGGGCCTGGTCGGTGGACTGGGTATCGAAGGCACGCTCAAGGCCTTCAATGGCGGCCTGGGCGGCGGCGCCACGGTGGCGCTGTCCTATGCGCTGCTCGGCGCCTTCGCCGTGGCCATCGCCAAGTCGGGCCTGGCCCACGCCCTGGCCGACCGGGCGCTGGCGATGATCGACCGCCAGGGCCATGCCGAAGGTGGCAAGGTCAAATGGCTGTTGATCGGGCTGATGCTGGTGGTGGCGGTGTCGTCGCAGAACATCCTGCCGATCCATATCGCCTTCATCCCGTTGCTGGTGCCGCCGCTGTTGTACGTGCTGACGCGCCTGCGCATCGACCGCCGGCTGATCGCCTGCGTGATCACCTTCGGCCTGATCACCCCGTACATGTTCCTGCCCGTGGGTTTCGGCAACATCTTCCTCAATGAAATCCTGCTGGCCAACGTCGCCCGCGCCGGGGTCGACGTGAGTGGGGTCAATGTCACCCATGCCATGGCTATTCCTGCGGCCGGCATGCTGGCCGGCCTGCTGCTGGCGGTGTTCTTCAGCTATCGCAAGAAGCGCGACTACGACCTGGCGCGCATCGAGCAGGTCGAGCAGGTGAGCGTGCAGTACAACCCGGTGACCTTGCTGGTGGCCGGCGTGGCCATCGCCGCCGCGTTCGTCATCCAGCTGTGGCTGGACTCGATGATCATCGGTGCCATGGTCGGTTTCCTGATTTTCTCGCTGTCGGGCATCGTGCGCTGGAAAGACACCGACGACCTGTTCACCGAAGGCATGAAGATGATGGCCATGATCGGCTTCATCATGATCGCCGCCTCGGGCTTCGCCGAAGTGATGAAGGCCACCGGCGAGGTGAAGTCGCTGGTCGAGGCCTCGGCGCAGTGGATCAACCACAGCAAGGGCGTGGGCGCGCTGTTGATGCTGCTGGTGGGGTTGCTGGTGACCATGGGCATTGGCTCGTCGTTCTCCACGGTACCGATCCTGGCGGCGATTTTCGTGCCGCTGTGCGTGCAGCTGGGCTTCGATCCATTGGCTACCGTGTGCATCGTCGGTACCGCCGGTGCTCTGGGCGACGCCGGCTCACCGGCATCCGACTCGACCCTCGGGCCAACCTCGGGGTTGAATGTGGACGGCCAGCACCACCATATCTGGGACACGGTGGTACCGACCTTCATTCACTACAACCTGCCGTTGCTGGCGTTTGGCTGGCTGGCGGCGATGTCGCTCTGATCAGGGGCTTGATCTGATCCCGCTTGTGGGCGCCTGGCACCGGCTGCGCCGGTGTTCGCGGCTAAAGCCGCTCCCACAGGGACCGCGCCGACCTCGGGGCATGCCCCACACCTGTGGGAGCGGGCTTGCCCGCGAAGCAAGCGATGCGGTGCCTGGCACCGGCTGCGCCGGTGTTCGCGGCTAAAGCCGCTCCTAGAGGGACCGCGCCGACCTCGGGGCATGCCCCACACCTGTGGGAGCGGGTTTACCCGCGAAGCAGGCGACGCGGTGCCTGGCACCGGCTGCGCCGGTGTTCGCGGCTGAAGCCGCTCCCACAGCGACCGCGCCGACCTCGGGGCATGCACCACACCTGTGGGAGCGGGCTTGCCCGCGAAGCAAGCGATGCGGTGCCTGGCACCGGCTATGCCGGTGTTCGCGGCTAATGCCGCCCCCTCAGGGATCGCGCCCAGGTGAGACGTGCCGGTAAGAAAGTGCGATCAGCCGCGTTTCGGTGCCGGCACTATGCGGTTGAGCACCGTGCTGCCGTCCTTGCTGCGGGTGAGGTAGACCGGCAGCACCTTGGGCAGGGTGTCGACCAGGCGCTCGACCTCGGCGGTGTTGTAGATACCGCTGATGCGAATGTTGCCGGTGCCCTCGTCGGCCAGGCGCAGGGGCTTGTCGAGGTAGCGGTTGATCACCGGCAGGGCCTGGCCCAGGCTCAGGTTGTCGAGCACCAGCTTGCCGCTGCGCCAGGCCAGGCTGGTGGCGTAGTCGTTGCTCTGGGCCAGCTCGGGCTCGAAGTCGCCCAGGTGGTAGCTGGCCTGCATGCCCGGCCCCAGGCGATAACCGCCGCTGTTGCCGTTGCTGCTGACCAGCACCGAGCCTTCGACCAGGGTGACTTTGACCTGATCCTGATACTTCCACACGTTGAACTGGGTGCCGGTGACCCGGGTCTGGCCGTTGGCGGCTCGGACGATGAACGGGTGGCTGCTGTCGTGGGCGACCTTGAAGAATGCCTCGCCTTTTACCAGCGTGACGCGGCGTTCGTCCTTGTAGTTCAGGAAGCGCAGTTCGCTGTTGAGGTTGAGCTCGACGCGGCTGCCATCGCTCAGGCGGATCTGTTGGCGTCGCCCGTCGGTCTCGAAGTGCTGGTAGCTGTCCGGCAGCCAGCCTTGCTCCCAGCCCACCCAACCGGCCAGGGGCAGGGCGAGCAGGGTGATGGCCGCGGCCGTGGCCAGGGGCTGCCAGCGGCGCGCACGGGACCGGGGCGCCGTTGCTGGCTTGAACGCGAGCACCGGGGCACGGCGCGGCAGCAGATCGGCGGTTTGCCAAATCTCCAGCATCGCCTGGTATTCCTCGGCATGCCGGGCGTCGGCCGCTTGCCAGTGCTCGAAGGCCCGCTGCTCGGCCGCCGTGCAATCTTCGGCGTGCAGGCGCATGCACCAGTGCGCGGCGGCATCGGTGATTGCATCGTCTTCGCTGGGGATAGGGCGGTCGTGGTTCATTGCGGCTCCCGGTTTTGCCGCATTCTACCCTTGGCGAGGGGTTCCGAGAACGAGTTAATGGCGAATGACTATCAATTATGCAGAAATTCGGCGTATCTGCGGTTAGCTTGCATCTACGCTGGCGCCGTGGCGAAAGGGTTCGCGCGCGACCGCGGCTGGTTGTCGCAGCTCACAAACGCAGCGCCAACATGCCATGGGGTCCGGCACTGCCTGCGCGGCCCTGAAACTTTTTCAGCGCCTCGGCCGAACCTCCCGAGTGTCCCGCGCGCCATCCTCCAGAGCGCCACCGCCCGCCCTCGTTGACGATCCTTCGCCAGGCCCCGGCAAGGCCGGCCAATCCCCCGCGCGACACCCGAGCTTTTACCCCGCGAACTCCCGATGTTTTTTCCTTTGGCTGTCACCACAAGCTGCGAATGTGGCCTCCGTGGACAGGTCACCAGCCCCTCTGGATCAGGGGATACGGCTCTGGCCACCGCTATGCGCGACCCACTCAACGTACGAACACGACGATAGGAGATTGCTTCATGTTTAAGCGTACTGTGATCGCCGCCTCCCTGGTGGCTGCTACCCTGGCTTCGGCTCAATCCATGGCTGCTGTTGTCGGTGGCGGCGCTACCCTGCCTGAGCCGCTGTACAACGGCAAGGGCGCTCTGCCAGGCATCCTGCCTGCCGGCTTCAGCTACACCGGTGTCGGCAGCGGCGGTGGCAAGACCGCGTTCCTGACCAACGCCCCGGCCTCGATCAACCAGCCTGCCGGCACCAACGTCGACTTCGCCGGTTCCGACTCGGTGCTCAGCGCCAGCGAGCTGTCCACCTACAACAGCGCCAAGCTGGCCACCTGGGGCAAACTGATCCAGGTTCCGG
This sequence comes from Pseudomonas xantholysinigenes, assembly GCF_014268885.2. Lineage (NCBI taxonomy): Bacteria > Pseudomonadati > Pseudomonadota > Gammaproteobacteria > Pseudomonadales > Pseudomonadaceae > Pseudomonas > Pseudomonas xantholysinigenes. The sequence goes on from NZ_CP077095.1 coordinate 2,647,940, forward strand.
CGGTCGGCACCTCGGTCACCATCCCTTACAAGAAAGCGGGCAACACCACCCTGCAACTGAGTGGCGCCCAGCTGTGCGCGGCCTTCTCCGGCTCGGCCACCACCTGGGGCGCCTTGCTGGGCACCAGCGACAACACGCCGATCACCGTCGTCTACCGCTCCGGCAGCAGCGGCACCACCGAGTTGCTGACCCGCTTCCTGAACGACTCCTGCGCGTCGAACTTCAGCGTCAGCAGCACTTTCACCAGCGCCAAGGTCGGCAGCATTCCAGCCCACTGGAAAGGCGTTTCGGGCAGCGGCGACGTGATGACCCAGATCAACGCCATCGACGGCAGCATCGGCTACATCAGCCCTGACTACGTCACCCCGGGCAACAACGCCGTGGTTGCCCGTGTCAGCAAGGCCGCCATGGCTGCCGGCACCGCGCCGCTGCCAACCGCCGCCAACGCCCAGACCGCCCTTGGCACTGTCGCTGCGCCGACCGCCGCCAACCGCGCCAACCCAGCGGCCTGGGTACCGACCTTCGGGGCTGGCGGCAGCCCGATCCCGACTGCAGGCTACCCGATCGTTGGCTACACCAACCTGCTGGTTGGCCAGTGCTACCAGGACGCCGCCGACGCCAGCGCGCTCAAGGGCTTCCTCAACGACCTGTACAGCGGCAACAAGTCGACCCTGATCACCGCCCACACCTTCGTCAACCTGCCGACCGCTTTCGCCGCCGAAGTCAAGAAGGTGTTCCTGGACAACGCCTACGGCGACGGCCTGGACATCAACAACGCCTCGGTATGCAACGGCATCGGCCGTTCGTGATGCCTGCGCGGGCCTGAGTCCTTCCCGGACCCAGGCTCCACCCCGGCAATGGCCGCCTGGCCGTTGCCGGGGTTTTTTGCGTTTGCGCGCAGCCCCGGCCCATAGCGGACATGGATGAACTTTGCATGACAAAGGTTCGGTCCGTGTCGACGCGAACTGCCTTATGGCAAAGCGGCATCACCGCCGCAGCGGATCATTCTCCCAGGCCCCAGAACAAGGAACCGAAGCGATGTCGCGCGGCAAGCCCCAGCCAGCCTTCCCAGCCCCAGCCGTCCAGCGCCGCAGCCAGGCTGCCGGCAGCGAACCTTTGCGGCTCAAGCCGCTGGCCCAGGCCATCGCCTTGCTGATGCTGGCGGGCAGCGCCCACGCGGCCCAGCCCTTCAGCGCCGGTTGGTTCGCCGCCAAGGGCGCCTCCACCGCGCCCAGCGCCGGTGGCGCGGGGGCCGGGGGGCTGGCGCAGCCCGGCTCGCCGCCGCCGTTGGCCCAGCAGCAGCGTCTGAACCAACAGTTCCAACGCTCGGTCGGCAACCTCAACAACACCGTCGCCGCCATCGCCGCCCAGCAGGCGGCCCAGGCCAAGGGCCGGACCCTGGCCCAGGTACAGCCCCAGTTGGTGCCCAACGGCCTGGGCGAAGGTGGCCTGAAGGTCGACGACAACCCGCTGACCCAAGGCTGGCTCAACGCCAAGGCGCCGACCCAGACCCAAGTCGGCGGCAAGACCCAGGTGCGCATCGAGCAGACCAGCGATAAGGCCATCCTCAACTGGGAAACCTTCAACGTCGGCCGTGACACCACCGTGACCTTCGACCAGCAGGCCCAGTGGGCGGTGCTCAACCGGGTCAACGACCCCCATGCCCGGCCCAGCCAGATCCACGGCCAGATCGAGGCTGCCGGCACTGTCATGCTGGTCAACCGCAATGGCGTGGTGTTCAACGGCACCAGCCAGGTCAACGTGCGCAACCTGGTAGCCGCCGCCGCCCAGGTCAGTGACGAGCAGTTCAGCCAGCGCGGCTTGTATGTCGACAACAGCGGCAGCCAGGCGACCTTCGTCAATGCCGGGGGCAAGGTGGTGGTCGAGCGCGGCGCGCAGATCCAGACCCGCGCCGCCGCCACCTCGACCAGCGGTGGCGGCTATGTGCTGCTGCTGGGCAGCGAGGTCGATAACGACGGCCAGATCGTCACTGCCAAGGGCCAGGCCACCCTGGCCGCCGGCGACGATTTCTACATTCGCCGTGGCCAGGGCACCGAAGCCAACCAGTACGCCACCACCCGTGGCAACGAAGTGGCCAGCAGCCTGCGCGCCGGCAGCACCGCGGGGCGAGTGGCCAACAGCGGGCTGATCCAGGCCAGTGGCGGCGACATCACCCTGACCGGCCACCAGGTGCAGCAGGACGGCGTGGCCCTGGCCAGCACGGCGGTCGATCGCCGTGGCAGCATCCACCTGCTCAACGCCGCCAACGATGCCACTGGCAGCGTCAGCTTCGGCCAGGGCAGCGTCACCGCCGTGCTGCTCGAGGACAGCAGCGCCCTCGACAGCCAGCGCGAGGCGGCGCGCCAGACCGTTGCCGCTGGCAGGGGCAACCTGACCACGGGGCACTTCGACAACCTCAGCACGGTCGCCGACCGCCCCGAGCAATCGCGTATCGAGGTGGTCAGCGGTGGCACGGTGCACTTCCAGGATGGTTCGCTGACCTTGGCCACTGGCGGCCAGGTGGCGGTCAGCGCCGGTCGGCGCAGCCTGCTGGACGACGGCGCGCGGCTGGATGTGGCGGGCGCCCTGGGCGTCAAGGTGGCCATGGAAAGCAACACCATCAAGATCAACGTCCAGGGCAACGAGCAGCGCGATGCCGCCGGCAACCGCGACAAGGGCGGCTTGATCAACCGCGACGTGTGGGTGGATGTGCGCGAGCTGGTGCACGTGGCGGCGGGCGTCAATGGCTATGCCAGTGACCGCTGGTACACCGCAGGGGGCCTGCTGGAGGTGGCCGGCTACCTGGGCACGCGCAACCACGGCGTCGGCGAGTGGATGGCCCAGGGCGGTACCGTGACATTCACCGGGCAGGACCTGGTGACCCGCGCCGGCGCCGAGATCAACCTGTCTGGCGGCACCCTGGCGGTGCAGGACGGCGTGATCCGGCAAAGCTGGCTGCGTGGCGTCGACGGGCGCCTGTACGAGCTGTCGAAGGCGCCGGGCGACTTGTTATACACCGGCCTCTACCAGGGTTTCGAGGACAGCAGCGCGCGCTGGAACCAGACCCGCCTGTTCTACAACCCGTTGATCGCGCCGCAGCAGCGCCTGGAGCAGGGCTATACCGTGGGGCGCGACGCCGGCAGCCTGGTGGTCGCCACCCAGGCCGCGTTGCTCGATGGCCAACTGATCGGCCAGACCTGGCAGGACGAGCGACAGGTCAAGGCGCCGGTCGCCGGCCTGGATGGCTACAAGCAGGCGCACACTGCCCGGGCCCAGGGCGCGCAGTTGGTCATCGGCCAGCAGAGCCCAGTCTACCTGGCGTCGAGCAAGGACATCGGCGCGGGCCTGAACCCGGTCCTGCGCGAGGTGCTGCTGGGTCGTGACAGCGGCGGCGCCAGTGCCAACGTGACCTTGCAGGCGCCATTGGCCGATGAACGCCGTGGCCGCCTGCTGCTCGACACCGATCTGCTCAATGGCTTTGCCCTCGGTGGCCTGACAGTGGCCGCCAGCGAGCGTGTGCAGGTCGAGGGGCAATTGCGCCTGGCCGATGGCGGGCAATTGGCGTTGCATGGCCCGCAGGTGGTGGTCAACGCCGACCTCACGGCGCAGGGCGGCAGCATTCACCTGGGCAACGTGGTGCAGCAGGTTTCCGGCGGCAATGGCCTGGCCGAGATGGCCTTGGCGACGCCCGCTGGCTTGCGCGCGCAGGTGCGCGTCGGCGAGGGCGTGCGGCTGGATGTCAGCGGCGTGCGCAGCGACCTTGACCAGGCCGGGGCCCGCGCCTGGCGCCATGCCGGCAGCCTGGCGCTGCGCAGCAGCGGCGATGTGCTGCTGGGCACGGGCAGCGTGCTCGATGCCTCGGGCGGTGTGACCCGACGCGAAGGGGCGCGCCTGCTGGGCGGCGACGGCGGCAACATCACCTTGCAGACCGCCTTCCCCGGGCAGGACGGCGGCAGCGACGCCAGCAGCCGTCTGCAACTCGATGGCCAGTTGCGCGGATACGGCAGCGGCGCGGCGGGCACCCTCGACATCCGTGGGGGGCGGGTACAGATCGGCGGCGTGCCCGAGGCCGGGGCAGGGGTCTACCTGGATGCCGACTTCTTCGACCTGGGCTTTGCCCACTACCGTGTGCGGGGTGCCAGCAGCCTGACCGTGGCGCCTGGCAGCCAGATCCAGGTGCGGCGGCCCGTGCAGCTGCTCGACGCCAGCCTGCCGCTGGACCGTCAGGCGCAGCCGTGGCTGGCGCCGCTGATGCAGGAGGACGCGGTCAAGGGGCAACTGGGCCAGCGCGCCGGGGCCAGCCTGACCCTGGCGGCGGGGGATGTGCTGCTGGACAAGGCCGGGCGCGAAGCAGCGGTGCTGGACATCGGCCGGGGGGCCTCGATCACGGTCGATCCGCGTCAGTCGATCCGCCTGACCAGCACCGCGCAACTGACCCTGGAAGGCAGCCTGCACGCGGCGGGTGGCCAGGTCAGCCTGTTGCAGGAGCGTCCCGCGCTGGCCATCAGCGGCATCGGCGAAGCGCCGCACCAGCGCGCGATCCGTCTGGGCGACGAGGCCCTGATCGATGTCGCCGGCCGCGCCTACACCGCACTGGATAGCCAGGGCCGGCGCTATGGGCGGGTCGACGACGGTGGCAGCATTGTCATCGGCGGCACGCTCGACCAGGCCAAGGGCATCAGCGACGCGGCGGACCTGTTCGTCGACCTGGCCCGAGGCTCGCGGTTGCGCGCGGACGGCGCCGAGGCGACCCTGGACATTCGTGGCCAGGGGCCGCTGTCGTTGGCCAGTGCCGGTGGCAGTATCAGCCTGGCGTCAAACAACGGCTTGCGCCTGCTCGGTGACTTCAGCGCCGCGGCCGGTGGCGTCGGCGCGGCTGCCGGTAGCCTGGCGGTGGCGCTGGACACCGGGCTGTACCTGAACAACGGCCTGGCCGCCGAACTGCTGGCCCCGCGCGAGCTGGTCCTGGGCCAGCAACGTGACGAGCCCGGCCAGCAGGCGCTGGCCTACGGCCAGGGTCGGCTCAGCGTCGAGCAGATCCAGGCCGGCGGTTTCGCCAGCCTGGCGCTGCTCAGTGACGGCGTGCTGGCATTCGCCGGTGATCTCGACCTGGCCATGGCCCAGGACATCCGCCTGTACACCGGCTCGCTGGTGCTGGCCGAGAGTGCCGCCCGCGACAGCCAGGTACGCCTGCGGGCGCCCTACGTGCGCCTGGCCGGCAGCATGCACCACAACACCGACACGGCGACCCGACCGACCATCAAGGGCGGCATGTCGCAGCGCGACAGCGCGGCGCTGCTGCAGGTCGAGGCGAACTTGCTCGACCTGCGCGACCCGCTGACCCTCGGCGCCCATGGCCGCCTCGACCTCAAGGGCCTGCCGCCCTTGACCTTCGATCGCCGTGGCTTCGCCCTGGGCCGGTTGCGCAGCGAAGGCGACATTCGCTTGCTGGGCTCCAGCGACACGGTTATCAGCGACCGTGGACGGCTGTCGAGCAACGCCGACCTCGAGCTGTTGGCCGCGCAGATTTACCCGGTCACCGGCGCCTATGGCGCCATCGAGGTTGGCCTGGATGCGACCCTGCGCATTGGCCGGGTCGGTACTGGCCTGCCGGCGACGCCGCATTCGGTGTTTGGCCGCATCAGCCTGGTGGGTGGCAGCGTCGAGCAGGGCGGGGTGGTGCGCGCGCCGCTGGGCCTGGTGGCGCTGGGCAGCGAGCAGCGCAGCCAGGACGGCGATGTGCGACAGCTGCGCCTGCTGCCGGGCAGCATCACCTCGGTGAGCGGCGCAGGCTTGCTGATGCCTTATGGCGGCACGGTCGACGGCCTGAGCTACCTGTATGGCGGCAAGGCGGTCAGCCTGATCGGCGCCGCGGGCGACATCACCCAGGGCATCATGCTCGGTGGGCGCCAGGTTGAGGTGCAAGCCGGGGCCTTGCTGGACCTGTCCGGCGGTGGCCAACTGCTGGGCGCAGGCTTCGTGTCCGGGCGCGGCGGCTCCACCGATGCCCGCTACCACCCGTTGATGCAGTTGGACGCTTCGGGCCGGCTGCTGCTGCCGACGCTGGCGAGCAACCCGGTGTACGCCATCGTGCCCGGCCTGGCCCAGGACTACGCGCCGCTGGCCGGTGCCTCTGGCGCGGCGGATCCGGCGATCGGCCAGCGCATTACCCTCGACCACGGCATCCCGGGCCTGGCCGCCGGCACCTATACCCTGATGCCGGCCAGCTATGCCTTGCTGCCCGGCGCCTATCGGGTTGAGCTCAACGGCCTGGCGGCGCCAGGCCAGGCCGGCGCCAGCGTGGCCATGCGCAATGGCTCCTGGACCACCTCCGGCAGCCTGTCGGTGGCCAACACCGGCGTCCGCCAGCCGTTGTCCAGCCAGGTCATCCTCACGGCCGGCGATACCCTGCGGCGCTATTCGCAGTACAACGAAACCAGCTATGCCCAGTTCGTCGCGGCCGATGCCGCGGCCAAGGGCGTGCCGCGCGCGGCGATCGAGGCCGACGGCAAATGGCTGACCTTGCGCCTGCGGCCCAACGACGATCCGGCCAGCACTTTCAGCTTTGCCGGCCAGGCGCACTTCGCCGCCAGCCAGGGCGCGCGTGCCGGCAGCGCCACGGTGCTCGGCGCCAGCGCCCTGGAAATCCTCGGGCCAGGGGCGAGCGGCAGCCTGCCCGGCGACAGCGCGACCCGCCTCTATGCCAGCGAGCTGAACGCGCTGAAGGCGCCGAGCCTGAGCATCGGCGCACGGCCAGAGGTGGTCTATGGCCAAGGCGGCAACAAGGTCAGCCTGAACGACAACACCACCTCGATCTACTTGCGCTCCGGCGCCGAACTGCGTGCGGCGCAGGTGCTGCTCGCCACCAGCAGCGGCAACGGCGGCATCGTGGTCGAGCAGGGCGCCGGCATTGTCACCCTCGGCCAAGGCCAGGTGCCGTACGACGCCAATGACGGGTTCTTCATCGACACCAACCAGCATGGCCTGCTGGCCGTTTCCAATGGCCGCCTGGATGTATTGCCGGCGGTGTCCGGGTCGCTGTTCGGCCCTGGCAGCATCCTGATCGGCGAGTGCCCCAGCGGCAACTGCCAGGGCACCACCCGGCTGTACTCCGAAGGCTCGCTGTTCGCCGCCACCGACAAGACCTTCAGCCTCGCCGAACAGGCCCGGTTCGGCACCCGGCATCTCGGCCTGGCGGTGGGCCGGATCAACGTCGGCTCCGCCGAGGCCCTGGCCAGCGCGGCGGCGGCCGGGGTGCTGGGCAGTGGCCTGACCTTGAACCAGAGCGTGCTCGACCGCCTGCTCAGCGGCGACAGTGGCGGCGGGGTGCCAGCGTTGGAGACCTTGACCCTGTCGGCGGCCGATTCGTTGAATTTCTTCGGCGCCGCAGTGCTCGACACCTACGATGCCCAGACCGGCAAGAGCCGCCTGCGCGACCTGGTGCTGGGCAGCCCGGCGATCCATGGCCTGGGCACGGCCGGCGAGCATGCCGTGCTGCGCACCGACAGCCTGATCTGGAACGGTGCCCGCAACAGCGCGGGGGCGCCGATCGCCGGTGGCGCGGGCAGTGGCGATGGGGTACTGGATATCCAGGTCGGCAGCCTGACCTTCGGCTATGGCGCCAACAGCCAGCCGGACGGCAGCGCCGACATGGCCCGGCAGATCCTCGGTTTCAGCCAGGTCAACCTGCTGGCCAGCCGGCAGATCAGCGCCAACCATAAAGGCAGCCTGCAGGTACACCACCGGCGCGGCGCCTACCAGGCCGACGGCACGTTCGCCTACAGTGGCGGCAACCTGCTGGTGAGCACACCGTTGTGGACCGGCGCCAGCGGCTCGGTCAACCGGATCAGCGCTGGTGGCGAACTGCGTGTGCTGGCCGGCGGCACGGCGCTGGCCAGTGGGCGCGACAGCCTCGGCGCGGAGCTGGCCCTGAGCGGCCAGCGGGTGCTGGTCGACGGCACCTTCAGCCTACCCAGCGGCAAGTTGACCCTGGACGCAGAGCAGGATCTGGTGGTGGGCGGGCAGGCGCGCCTGGACCTCGCCGGCCGGGCGCTGACCTTCAATGATGTAACCCAGTACAGCTGGGGTGGCGATCTGAATCTGCGCAGCCAGCGCGGCGACATCCGCCAGGCGGCCGGCGCACAGGTGGACCTCAGCGCCCGCAACAACCGCGCCGGGCGCTTGAGCGCCATCGCCCTGGGCGAGCAGGCCGGGCGCATCGAGCTGCTGGGGCACAACCTCGGCGGTGCCAGCGGCAGCTACAACGCCGGCGGCACCTGGGTGCCGTATGCCCAAGGGACGCTGGACATGCGGGCCCAGGTCATCGACGACTTCAGCGGGCTGAACCTGCGCCTGAACCGCGACGAAATGGTCGGCGCGCGCAGTTTCCAGATCAAGCAGGGTGATCTGCTGCTCGGCAATGAACTCAAGGCCCATGACATCAGCCTGTCCCTGGACAATGGCCGGCTCACCGTCGATGGTCGCGTCGATGCCAGCGGCGAACAGGTCGGCAGTATTCGCCTGGCGGCCAAGCGTGGCTTGACGGTGACCGGCAATGGCCAGCTCGACGCCCACGGCAGCGTGCTGCGGGTCGACAGCCGGGGCGCGCTGATCGAGGCGCCGAACCGGGCGCTGATCGAGTTGAGCAGTGGTGAAGGGCCGCTGGTCCTGGGCAATGGCGCAACCTTCGACCTGCGCCACGGCACCGCCGCCCAAAGCCCCACTGGCCGGCCGCTGGGCACCTTGCAGCTGAGCGCTCCACGCCTGGGCGGTGATATTGCCGGCGACATCGCCATCCAGGCCAGCGGCGCGCTGAACATCCTCGGCGCCCGCAGCATCGCCGTGGTCGGCAACCAGCGCTACACCGATGCCGCCGACCGTGGCACCGGGGCCAGCGGTCGCCCGGTGCAGGCCATCGACCAGGACTACCTCAACGCCAAGCACCAACGCAGCGAGCTGTTCATCAACGCGGCCTTGAACAACCACGACCTGCTCGACAACCGCCTGGCGGGGCTGACCCGCACGGCCTATGCCCAGGCTTTGCACCTGCGCCCAGGCGTGGAAATCGCCACCCGTGACAGCACCACCGACCTGGTGGTGCAGGGCGACCTGAACCTGTCCGAGCACCGCTATGCCAGCCTCAACCCCAATACCCAGAAAACCTCGACGCCAGGTTCGGGCGAGGTGGGCAACCTGGTGCTGCGTGCCGGTGGCAACCTGGAAATCTACGGCAGCATCAGCGACGGCTTCGCACCGCCCGAACCGATCAGCGGCGAGACGCGCATGGACGGCCGTGGCTGGTTGCTGCTGCCGGGCAAACAACCCTTCGACAGCGACCTGGTGATCCCCCGCAGCGGTGTGGAACTGGCCGAAGGCACGCGCTTCCCCGCAGGCAGCGTGCTCAATTTCGACCTGCCGTTCAGCGAAGCCACCTTACCCGCGCAGACCCGCCTGCCGGCCTCCCTGCGTCTGGCCAGCGCCCTGACCCTGCCCGCTGGCACCGTGCTGGAAGCGACGATCCACGACGGCCAGGGCAACCTGTTGTATGCCGCGGGCACCTTGCTCAAAGAGGCGGTCACCCTGGCGGTGGGTAGCGAACTGGGCGCCGGTAGCCGGCTGCCAGTGGCCACCCAGGTTCAAGGCGGGACCTGGACCAAGGGCGTGGCGCTGCCCGAAGGCGGGCTCAGCCAGCGCGGCGCGTTGCCATTGGCCATTGGCGCGCGGCTCCCCGCCGGGACCGATGTGAAGCTGGCCGAGGGTACCGACCTGATCGAACTGCGACCCAGGGTCGACGGCCAGCAAGGTCGCAACTGGGCCCTGGCGCAGATGCTGCCGGCCGGTTCGCAGTCCTGGTCGATGCGCCTGGTGGCGGGCGCCGACCTGGACGCCGCCGACAGTCGCCTGACCCGTCCGGAGCCGGATGCCGGCCTGCTGCGCCTGGCCGACCAGCACTACCTGGCCGGCCAGGTCAAGACCGGTGGCGGCGTGCCGACACCAGGCACCGGCTTGGTCTGGGCGCCGGACAACGGCGCCGGGCTCGAGCCGGGTTCGCCGGTGACCGAAGACCAGTTGGCGCTGTGCCAACTGGTGCCGGACTGGTGCATGCCGGCGCCGGTGAAGAAAATCATCGTCTGGGCGCCAGACAATGGTGCCGGCTTCGAGCCGGGCACACCGGTGGGCGAGGATCAGCTGATGTACTGCCAGTGGCTGCCCGACTGGTGCGTCGAGGTCGACGATCCGGGCCCGAAGCCGGACCCTGAGCGCATCGTGGTGACGCCCACCACCCAGCTGTTCAGCGTGCTGCGCACCGGTACCGGCGACCTGGAGCTGATCAGCGCCGGCGACTGGCGCATGGATTCGCTGTACGGGGTCTATACCGCCGGCACCCCGGCGGCGCCACTACTGGTGGAGGGCCGCGACCCGTACCTGATGGTCCGTGGCCGGCAAAGCGACGGTAGCCTGCTTGGCGCCTCCGGGGCGGACTACGAGGCGGTGACGGCCGAGCAGTTCCGCACCTGGTATCCCGAGCAGGGCGGCAACCTGCGCATCGAGGCCGGCGGCAACCTCAGCGGCAACCTGCTCGCCAGCAAGGACTCGCCACAAGGTGTGCGGGCGCAAAAGGCCTCGGCGGCCGCTGGCAGCTGGTTGTGGCGGCAGAGCCAGGGGGCCTCGCTGGCCGCCTGGGGGATCAATTTCGGCACTTATACAGCCGACACCGCCTTTGAACCGGTGGCGCCTTGGCTGGTGGGCTTCACCGGCATCGGCACGCTGGGCGGTGGCAACCTGGCGGTGACGGTGGCAGGCGCTGCTGGGGTGCAACAAGCCAGCAACGCGGTCTATGCCGACGTCGAGCGCAGCCAGGGCCTCAACCTGGTGGTGGCCAGCAGTGGTCGGGTAGGGGCGGATGGGGTGTTGCGCCAGACGGGCGGCGGCGACCTGCAGCTGCGTGTCGGCGCCGGCCTGAACCCAGGCCTTGCCGCCGTCGAGGCGGCGAAGGCCGACCTCGACCTGGGCGGTGTGCTGGTCAACCTGCGCGGTGGCGTGAACATCGAGGCCGGCAGCATCGGCAGTGCCCTGGAGGTCTACGGCAACGTTGCCGCCCAACAGGACAACAGTGAGTCGCGGGCCTACGACCCTTATCGCGCCACCCGCGCCAGCGCCTTGGGCGGCCTGACCTTGCTGCCGGGCGACAGCGCCGTGCGGGTCCAGACCCTTGGCGACCTGGTGCTGCAGGGCGTGGGTGACCCAGGCCGGCTGCCGCAATACGACAGCCAACCGTTCACCGCCGACGATGGCAGTGCCTATGCCCGTGGCAGCAATAGTTGGTTCAGCCTGTGGCGGCCAAGCAGCGCGGTCGAGCTGCTCAGCGCCGGCGGCAACCTGGTGCCGATCCAGGCGGGGGTGAACATCAATGAAAGCCTCAACCTGCCAACCTACGGTGGGCGTTACTTCTACCCGACCGTGCTGCATGCCGCCGCGCTGAGCGGCAGCCTGTACTACGGCAACTCGGCCCAGCCGCAACTGACCGGCAGCACGACCCTGTCACTGATGCTGGCGCCCTCGGCGAATACCTCGTTGCAGCTGCTGGCCGGCGATTCGATCTATGCCGGCGGCTACGTGGTCAGCCAGGCCGGTACCGACAGCTCGCCGATTGCCACCCCCGAGCGCCCGGCGTTCCTCGGCACACCGGGCAATGGCCGTCCGGGGGCCAACAACCTCAGCGGTGACTTGCCGGCCGCAGCCGATCAGTTCCCGCTGTACAGCTTCGGGCTCAACAGTTATTCGGCCAATGGTCCGGGGCCACTGGCACCCGCGCGCTTCTATGCCCTGGACGGCGATATCGTCGGTTTCAATACCGGCGAACTCATTCGTTTCACCACCAGCGGGCTGACGCTCTACCAGGGTGGTGGTGCGGTGCGGGTGATGGCGGGCCGCGACATCGTCAACGCCGGCATGCCGCTGGGGGGGCGGCGCTATGCCGCCGCGGAGTTGGCCCACGGGCGCTTCGGTGGCGCCAACGATGCACTGTCCAGCGGTAACCTGATCATCCACAGCGACCGCAACGATGTGTCGCTGATCAGCGCGGGTCGCGATATTCGGCTTAGCACCTTCAACATCGCCGGCCCTGGCCTGCTCGAGGTGGTGGCCGGGCGCAACCTGTACCAGGCAGGGCAAGGCGTGGGCTCGGCCTACCAGGAGGCGGCGATCACCAGCCTAGGCCGTGTGGGGGGCGCTGGCAGCGGCAACGATGGCGCCGCGATCGCGGTGATTGTCGGTGCCGGCAAGGCGGGCCCGGACTACACCGGGTTGCTGCGGCGTTACCTCGATCCGGCGCGCTTGCTGGCGCCGGGCTCTTCGCTGGAGGCCAACCCGGAGAAGGTCGCCAAGGTCTACGACCAGGCACTGTCGGAGTGGCTGAGCGAGCGTTTTGCCTTCGAGGGCGACGAGCAGGCGGCGCTCGCCTTGTTCGCCACGCTACCGAGCGAACAGCAACGCCAGTTCGCCCGGCAGATCTACTTCGCCGAGTTGCGCGAAGGCGGGCGCGAGTACAACGATGCCAGCGGCCCGCGCAGCGGCAGCTACCTGCGAGGCCGGCAAGCCATCGCCGCGCTGTTCCCGGACCGCGATGTGGCGGGCAACCCGATCAGCTACAGCGGCAACGCTACCTTCTATGGCGGCGCCGGCATCCACACCGACTTCGGTGGTGGCATCCAGGTGCTTACCCCGGGTGGCCAGCAGGTATTCGGCATCGAGGGCGAGGCCCCACCTGCAACGGCGGGGGTGATCACCCAGGGCAGCGGCGATATCCAGTTGTATGCCCAGGGCAGCATCCTGCTTGGCCAGAGCCGGATCATGACCACGTTCGGCGGCTCGATCCTTGGCTGGTCGGCCAGCGGCGACATCAACGCCGGGCGCGGCTCGAAGACCACCGTGGTCTATACCCCGCCCAAGCGCACCTATGACCTGTGGGGCAACGTCGGCCTGGCGCCGAGCGTGCCGAGCACCGGTGCCGGCATCGCCACGCTCAACCCGATCGCCGAGGTGCCGCCAGGGGATATCGACCTGATTGCGCCATTGGGCACCATCGACGCCGGCGAAGCGGGGATCCGCGTGTCGGGCAACGTCAATATCGCCGCTTTGCAGGTGGTCAATGCCGCCAACATCCAGGTCCAGGGCGATGCCAAGGGCATGCCGGTGGTGGCGGCGGTGAACACCGGCGCCATTGCCTCGGCCAGCGCCGCGGCGTCGTCGGCGACCCAGGCCGCCGAGGAGGCCGGGCGCCAGCAGCAGGCGGCGGCCCGGCAGCGCCAGCCGTCGGTGATCACCGTGCAGGTGCTGGGCTTTGGCGGTGAACGGCTGGTGCCGGGGCAGGACGGGGCGAGCCTGAACCCGCAGTACAACCGGCAGAGCCCGGTGCAGGTACTGGGGGCCGGGGCGCTGGATGAGCGGGCCAAGGCGCAGTTGACCGAGGAGGAGCGGGGCAACCTGTTGCTGTGAGGGTGTAGAGCATGGTTTGAAGCCTGTGGGAGCCAACGACTAAAGCTAGCGCGATCCCTGTGGGAGCGGCTTTAGCCGCGAACACCGGCACAGCCGGTGCCAGGCACCGCGTCGCCTTCTTCGCGGGTAAACCCGCTCCCACAGGCATAGCGCATGGCTTGAGGTCGGTGCGGTCACTGTGGGAGCGGCTTCAGCCGCGAACACCGGCGCAGCCGGTGCCAGGCACCGCGTCGCCTTCTTCGCGGGCAAGCCCGCTCCCACAGGTGTGGTGCATGCCATGAGGTCGGCGCGGTCCCTGTGGGAGCGGCTTCAGCCGCGAACACCGGCGCAGCCGGTGCCAGGCGCCGCGCCGCTTGCTTCGCGGCGGCCCGATACACTCGCTGCCACAGACGTAGCTGTCCGCCCTCATGCGAGCATTGCCAAAAAACCGCACACCCACCCCCGGCAATCGCCAATAATCCCCCCACGCCACCATCAGACCCCAGCCGATGCCACGCCCGATCATCCTGCCCCTCGCCGAGAACTACCGCCATGGCGAACACATCGCCCCGCACTGCCACGATCGGGCCCAGCTGATCCACGCAATCAGCGGGGTGGTCACGGTCAACGCGCGCGAAGGCAGCTGGGTGGTCCCGCCTGGTCGTGGGGTGTGGGTGCCGGCGGCGGCCGAGCACGAACTGCGCATGGCCGGCGTGGTGCGCATGCGCACGCTGTTCGTCGACCCTGGCGCGCGGCCCGACCTGCCGGGCCAATGCCAGGTGATCGAGATCTCGCCGCTGCTGCGCGAGCTGATCGTGCGCGCCATGGACATCGCCCCGGACTATCCAGCGCAAGGCCGCGAAGCGCGGATCATGCAACTGATCCTCGACGAAATTCGCGTGCTGCCGGTGTTCGCCCTGCATGTGCCCAGCCCACGCTCGGCGCAGTTGCAGGCGCTGTGCGAGGCCCTGCGCCAGGCTCCCGCCGAGGCCTGGAGCCTGGCCCGTGCCGCAGCCCACAGCGGCCTGAACCCACGCACCCTGACGCGCGCCTTCCAGCGCGAAACCGGGCTGAGCCTGGTGCAATGGCTGCGGCGCATGCGCCTGCTGGCCAGCCTGGACGCCCTGGCGGCCGGGCAATCGGTGCTGGAGGTGGCGCTGGACCTGGGCTATGACAGCCCCAGCGCGTTCAGCGCCATGTTCCGCCGCACCTTGGGGGTGTCGCCCTCGGTCTACTTCGGCAGGGCCGCTGAGCGCTGGTAGGTCAGATTCGTTGGCGTTTCCCAGCCGCCACCGAGCGCGGCATACAGGTTGACCTCGGCCAGCAGTTGCGCCAGGCGATCGCTGATCAGGCCCTGCTGGGCGCTGAACAGCGCGCGCTGCGCATCGAGGAAGGCCAGGCTGCTGTCGATGCCGTTGCGGTAGCGGTTTTCGGCCAGGTCATGGTAGCGCTGGCTGGCCGCCACCAGGTCGCGCTGCGCCTGTAGCTGATCCTGGTAGGTGCCGCGGGCGGCGAGGCCGTCGGCGACTTCCTGGAAGGCGGTCTGGATCGATTTCTCGTAGCGCGCCACCTGGATGTCCTTCTGCAGCTTGGCGTAGTCGAGGCTGGCGCGCAGGCTGCCGGCGTTGAACAGCGGCAGGTTGATCTGCGGCTGGAACAGCCAGCTGCCGGAGCCGGCGTCGAACAGGTCGGACAACTCGCGGCTGCTGCTGCCGGCATTGGCGGTCAGGCTGATGCTCGGAAAGAACGCGGCCCGCGCCGCGCCGATATTGGCGTTGGCGGCCTGCAACTGATATTCCGCCTGGCGAATGTCGGGGCGCCGCTGCAACAGGTCGGCCGGCAGGCCAGCGGGCAGCCGGGCGATCTGCTCGTCGGCCAGGGCCATGGCCGGCAGGTCGTCGCGCACTGGCATGCCCACCAGGCGCTGGAGTTGGTTGAGGTCCTGGGCCGCCAGGCGGGTATAGCGGGCCACCGCCGCGCGGGAGCTGTCGACGCGGGTGGTGGCCTGGATCTGATCGAGCGCCGAGACCGTGCCGGTACGGCGCTGGCGCTGGGTCAGGCCCAGGCTCTGCTGGTCGGCGTGCAAGGTCTGTTGCGACAGCGCCAGCAGTTCCTGGTCGGCGCGCCAGGTCAGGTAGGCGCCGGCGACGCTGGTGATCAGGCTCAGCTCGGCGCTGCGCCGGGCCTCGTCGGTGGCCAGGTAGTTGAGCAGCGCCTGGTCGCTGAGACTGCGCAGGCGACCGAACAGGTCGAGCTCGTAGGCGCTGATGCCGACGGTGGCCGACTGCTGGGCGCTGATCATGCCGGCGCCGCCGGTGCGGCGGCGGGGCAGGTATTGGCGCGTGCCCTGGGCATTGGCGGCGATCTTCGGCAGCAGCTCGGCGCGCTGGATACGGTACTGGGCGCGGTAGGCTTCGACATTGAGCACGGCTTGGCGCAGGTCGCGGTTGTTGACCATGGCCACGGCCAGCAGTTGGCGCAGGGCCGGGTCATGGAACACCGCCTGCCAGTCGCCGGGCAGGGTCGTGACCGCGGGGCCGCGCTGGTAGGCGGCCCCTTCGGGGTAATGGGCGGGGGCGGGCGAGGCCGGACGCTGGTAGTCCGGCGCCAAGGTGCAGCCGGCCAGGAGCACGGCAAGCAGGGGTAGGGTCGTTCGTGGCATGACGGGGTCTCGCGGTCAGTTACCGGCCATCCAGCGGGCCAGGCCGTGGCGACCGCTGACGCCCAGCTTGGCGGTGGCACGCTTGAGGTAGGTTTCGATCGAACTGTTCTTGACGTTCAGGCGCAGGGCCAGTTGCGGCACGGTGTCGCCGGTCAGCAGGCCGATGCAGACTTCCTGCTCGCGGCTGGACAGGCGAATGCCTTCTTGTTCCAGGCGATCACCGAACAATTGACGCATGGTGCCCGCTTCGTCGGGCAGCTCCCGCCCAGGTCGGCGCAGGCCGGCCACCTGGAGCAGTTGCGCGTGGTGCTCGACCAACGGCAGCAAGGTGTCCGACAGGGTCTTGAGCAATGACAGCTCGGCCAGGGAGAACGCCCGCTGGGTCGGCTGGCGGTAGCAGCAGATCACCCAGCGGCGGTTGCCGCTGCGCGAGACCAGCTTGCACTGGTGGGCGTCGCCCTCGGCGTTCACCGGGGTGTTGATCTGGATCAGCAGCGGGTCTTCCATGCGCATGATGCTCTGCAGCAACGGATGACGCAGCGGCCGGGTAGTGGTGACGGCGGCGGGGTAGCCGGCGTTGCCCAGGACCTTGACTTGGTGGATACGGGTTTGCTCGCTGTCGAGGGTCCATTCGCTGAGATCGAGCCGATGAATCGGTACCAGGCCGCTGACCAGCTCGAACATCTGCTCGGCGAAGCCTTGGTCGCCGGTACTGGCGACCAAGGCGCCCAGCTGCAGGTACAGGAGCGGGTCGTGGTGGTGCGTGCGGCTGTCGGTCAGCTTCATGTGCTTTCTTCCTTGATTCGCTAACGCTGCGGTTGGGTCTCGCGGTCGAGTCCTCTCTGTGGTGCGGGTTTGGCGGTATTGAATAGCAGGCTCCAAGCCGGCGTCTGTAATGGAAACCAGGGACAGGAAAGGCCATTTTCGCGGCAGTGGAAAGCCGCCTTGTGTGTGCCCGACAGGGTGAGCGTGCGTCGGTTTGTCGGACAATTTGCGTCAGAAATCGACCAGATCGTGACCAATGGCTGCGACAAGGCTGTGGGGGAGGTCATTGCTGGTGGTGGGCAGGCGCCAATGTCCTACAAAAAAATCAGTGCCTTTACAGGGCTCTTTAGGCAATGGCCCAGCTACGTCCGACCCACGTCCGCTGGTCGGGTTGTCCGGGTTTGTCGGGCCATACAGTACTTGCCGGGCGATGCTTGAATGCGCGGACGACCCGTTTCAAGGATGACGCCCCCTCATGTTCGCCGCCGACAGCTTTGCCCTGACCACCGCCCAGCGCGACATCTGGCTGGACCAGTTGAGCCATGGTGATTCGCCGCTGTACAACATTGGCGGCTACGTCGAGCTCGACGGCGCCATCGACCTGGCCCGATTGCGCCAGGCCCTGGCGCACTTGGTGCGCGTGCATGACGGCTTGCGTACCCAGTTGCTGCCCGACCCGGCTGGCAGCGGGCTGCCACGCCAGCGTTTCGTCGAGGCGATGGCGGTGCCGCTGGACGAGCACGACCTGCGTGCGCACAGCGACCCGGACGCCGCCGCGCAGCATCTGGTGAAGACGCAGATGCGCCAGCACTTCGCCCTCGATCAAGGGCCCTTGTTGCGCGTAGCGCTGATCCGCCTGGGCGACCAACGCTACCGGCTGGCCGCCCAGGCCCATCACCTGATGCTCGATGGCTGGGGCTTCGAACAGTTCTTCCATCAATTGGGGGAGTACTACGGGCTGCTCGAGCAGGGCTTGCCGTTGCCGGTCGCGGCGCCGTCCTACCGCGCCTATATCGACGAGGACCTGGCCTACCAGGGGTCGGCCCGCGAGCGACGCGACCGTGAGTATTGGCAGGCGCAGTACCAGCGACTGCCCGATGCGCTGTTGCGCCCGCGTGAACGCGGGCCCTCTGCCACCTCGCCCAGCCAGGCATACGAACAACCGTTCGAGCCGCAGGTGCTGGCACGTATGCAGCAGCTTGCCAGCGAGTTGCAGGCCTCACCGCTGCATGTGCTGCTGGCGGCGCTGCATGTGTGCTGCACCCGCAGCGCCCAGCGCGACGACTGGGTGGTCGGCCTGCCGCTGCGCAATCGCGGTGGAGCCCGGCACAAGGCGACGCTGGGGCTGTTCGCCCAGGTCAGCGCCCTGCGCATGGATTTTGGCCGTGAACTGAGTTTCGCCGCGTTGGTGCGCGCCATCGCCGACCGCCTGCGACATGACTTGCGCCATCAACGCCTGCCGGTGAGCGAACTGAACCGTGCGCTTGGCCTACTGCGCGAGGAGCGCGCGCAGCTGTTCGAGGTGACGGTATCCTTCGAGGAAGAGGGCAACGACCTGCGCTACGGGGCTTTGCCGGCGCACTCGGTGAAGGTCAGCAACGACCATGAGCCCACACCCTTGTCGCTGTACCTGCGCAGCAACCGGCACAACGGCAAGGCCTGGCTGCACCTGGTGCACAACCTGGCCTGGGTGGATGCCGACGAGGCGCGGGCGCTGGGTGAGCGCCTGCTGTGGGTGCTGGCCCAAGGGCTGGCGCAACCGGAGCGCGCGGTCGAGGACTTCGAGCTACTGACAGACGCCGAGCAAGACCTGCTCGCACAGTGGAATGCCACGGCCAGCGCCGCTCCCAGCGAATGTCTGGTGCACCGCCGCATCGAGGACCATGCGGCCCGGTATCCCGATGCCGTGGCGGCCGAGCAGCAAGGTCGCCGCCTGACCTATGGCGCCCTCAACCAGCAGGCCAATGCCCTTGCCGCGCAACTGATACACCTGGGCGTGGGGCCCGAGCAGCGCGTGGCGGTATTGGCCCGGCGCGGGCTCGATACCCTGGTCGGCCTGTTGGCCGTGCTCAAGGCGGGCGCGGCCTATGTGCCAATCGACCCGGCACATCCCCGCGAGCGCCTCGACTACCTGATGCGCGATTGCGCGCCCAAGGTGCTGCTGACCCAGTCCGACCTGCGCGAAAGCGTGACGTTCGGCGATCTGCCGGTGATCGAACTGGATCGCCTCGCCCCGACGTCCGCGCCACAGGCCAACCCCCGCATCGAGGGCCTTGGTGCCTCCAGCCTGGTCTATGTGATCTACACCTCCGGTTCCACCGGGCAACCCAAGGGGGTGATGGTCGAGCAGCGCATGCTCGCCAACCTGGTGGACTGGCATTGCACGGCCTTCGACCTGCGACCCGGCAGCCATGCCTCGAGCCTGGCTGGCTTTGGTTTCGATGCCATGGCCTGGGAAGTCTGGCCGACCCTGTGCGCCGGCGCGACCTTGCACTTGGCGCCGGTGGGCGAGGGCGCCGAGGACATCGACGGCCTGTTGCGTTGGTGGCGCGCTCAGCCGTTGCAGGTGAGCTTCCTGCCGACCCCGGTGGCCGAGCATGCCTTCGCCCAAGGCCTGCCGCACCCGACCTTGCGCACGCTGTTGGTGGGGGGTGATCGACTGCGGCGCCTGGCCCGCGAGCGGGAGTACCAGGTGATCAACAACTACGGCCCCACCGAAACGACTGTGGTGGCCACCTCGGGGCCTGTCGAGCCCGGTGCGCCTTTGCATATTGGTGGCGCGATCGCCAACACCCGGTTGTACGTGCTCGATGCGCGCCTGCGCCAATTGCCGATCGGTGCTGTCGGCGAACTGTACATTGGTGGCGCCGGGGTCGCCCGGGGCTATCTGAACCGGCCTGGGCTGACCGCCGAGCGTTTCCTCGACGACCCCTTCGCCACGCAACCCGGCGCGCGCCTGTACCGCACCGGCGACCTGGTGCGTTGGCGCGGCGACGGCACCCTGGAGTACCTCGGGCGCAACGATGACCAGGTGAAGATCCGTGGCGTGCGGGTCGAGCTGGGCGAAATCGAGGCCGCGCTGGTTGCTGACGCCGCCGTGCGCGAGGCGGTGGTGCTGCTGCGCGACGGGCAGCTGGTGGCCTGGTACATCGGCGCGGCACCGACCAGCCCGCTGGCCCTGCACCAGCACTTGCGCGCGCGGTTGCCCGCCGCCTTGCTGCCTGCGGCCTATGTGCCGATGTCGGCCTGGCCACTGACCGCCAATGGCAAGCTCGACCGCCGCGCCTTGCCGGCAGCGGGCGCCGACACCCAGGTACGGCGTGCCCACGAACCACCTCAGGGGGCGATCGAACAGCGCTTGGCGGCGCTGTGGGCCGAGCTGTTGCAGGTCGAGCGGGTTGGCCGCCAGGACCATTTCTTCGAGCTGGGAGGGCATTCGCTGCTAGCAGTGCAGTTGATCGAGCGCATGCGCCAACAAGGCCTGCAGGTCGACGCCCAGGTGCTGTTCGGTCAGCCGACCTTGGCCAGCCTGGCCGCCGCCGTCGAGACGGGGCCGGCCACTAGGGTGGCGGCCAACCGGGTGCCGCTGGGTTGCGCACGGATCACCCCCGATTTGCTTGCCCTGGCCACCCTGGAGCAGGACGCCATCGAGCGGATCGTCGCCACGGTGCCAGGCGGCACGGCCAATGTGCAGGAGATCTATCCGCTCGCACCGCTACAGGAAGGCCTGCTCTACCACCACCTCACCGAGGCCCGCGACCCCTACCAGCAAGATGCGTTGTTCCGTTTCGAGCGCCGGGCGGACCTGGACGCCTTCAGCCAGGCGCTGGAGCAGGTCATCGCCCGCCATGACATTCTGCGTACCAGCCTGGCCTGGGAGGGCCTGGAGCAGCCGCAGCAGGTGGTCTGGCGCCAGGCCAGGCTGCCGCTGACGTTGCTCGACGCCAGCCCCGCAGACGCCGTGGCGGCATTGCGTGCCCACGGCCAGGCCCTGGATTTGCGCGTGGCGCCGATGATGGCCTTGACCTGTGTCGAGGACCAGGGACAGTGGCTGGGCTTGTTGCGTTTCCATCACCTGGTCAACGATGCGGTCTCGGTGCAGGTGCTGCTCAACGAGTTGCGCGCGACGATGCTCGGCCAGGTCGAGACGTTGCCGGCGCCGGTGGCCTATCGCAACTATGTGGCTCGCAGCCGCGATCCGGCCCGTCAGGCCGGTCACGAGGCGTTCTTCAGCGCCACCCTGGCCGCCGTCGAGGCGCCGCCGCGCTTGGCGGGGATGGATGAGCAGGGGACGCCGGACAGCTGCGTGACAAGGCTCTCGACGACCCTTGTCAGCGCAATGCGGCGCTTGGCGCGCCAGCACGATGTCGGCCTGGGCAGCCTGCTGCACCTGGCCTGGGCCCAGGTGCTTGGCGCGCTGGGTGGTCGCGACGAGGTGGTGTTCGGCAGCGTGCTGCTGGGCCGGGTGATGGCGGGCGAGGGCGCCGAGCGAGCGTTGGGCATGTTCGTCAACAGCCTGCCGCTGCGGGTCGCGCTGGCCGGGCGCAGTGTCGGCCAGGCCCTGGCGGCGACCCATGCGCAACTGGCGGCGTTGCTGGCCCATGAGGACGCGCCACGGGTAATGGCCCAGCGTTGCAGCGGCCTGCCGGCCGGGGTGGCGCTGTTCGACTGCCTGCTCAACTACCGCCAAGGCGCGGCCCTCGAACACCTGGCGTTGCCGGGCGTGACCTTGGTGGAGGCCAGCGAAGTGCACAGCCACGCCCTGGTGCTGACCGTGGATGATGATGGCGAGGCGTTGCGCCTGGCTGTGCGCGCGCCCGGCGAACTGGGCGCGGCGCGGGTGCTGGGGCATGTCGAATGCGCGCTGCAGGCAATGACCGAGGCGTTGCAGGCAGATCCGGCGCTGCCGTTGGACGGCCTGAGCAGCTTGCCCGCCGAGGAGCGTGCGTACCTGCTGGAGACCCTCAATGACACCGAGGTGGCGCTGGATCGCGCCTATTCACACTTGCCGGCGCTGTTCGCCGCCCAGGTGCGGCGCACGCCGGATGCCGTGGCACTGCAGAGCGAGGCAGGGCAGTTGAGCTACCGCGAGCTGGATGCCCAGGCCAACCGCCTGGCCCACCACCTGATCGGCCTGGGGGTTGGGCCGGACCAGCGGGTCGCGGTGTGCGTCGAACGTGGCGCGGCGCTGCTCATTGGCCTGCTGGGTGTGCTCAAGGCCGGGGGCGCCTATGTGCCATTGGACCCGGGCTACCCCGACGAACGCCTGCAATACATGTTGGCCGACAGTGCGCCGGTGGCCTTGCTGGTGCACGCTGCCACACGCGGGCTGTTCGCTGATCAGGCCACCACGCTGGTCGATCTCGACCTGGCGGACTGGCAAGCGCACGCCGAGCAAGCCCCGGCGCTCGACAAGCTGACGGGCGAGCACCTGGCCTATGTGATGTACACCTCAGGCTCCACCGGCACGCCGAAAGGGGTGATGGTCGAGCACCGTGGCCTGTGCAACCTGATGCACTGGGGCTCGAGCCTGTGCCCACCGCAGCCCGACGGCGCGTTGCTGCAACGGGCGCCGTTCAGTTTCGACGGTTCGGTGTGGGAGCTGTTCTGGCCGTTGTGCGCCGGCCTGCGCCTGGTGCTGGCGCGCCCGGACGGCCACCGCGACCCCGAGTACCTGGTGCAACTGATCAAGGCGCGGCGGGTGAGCATCGTCAAGTTCGTGCCGGCCCTGCTGCATGCATTCCTCGATGCGCCGGGGGTGGCGCAGTGCAACAGCCTCACCGATATCTTCTGTGGCGGTGGCGAGTTGACCCTGGCCTTGGCCCAGCGCCTGCGCGAACTACTGCCCCGGGTGCGCCTGCACAATGTCTACGGCCCTACCGAGGCCACCGTCGACAGCACCGCCTGGACCCTTGAAGCGGATGCACCGCTGCCGCTCAAGGCGCCGCCGATCGGCCGCCCCATCGGCAATACCCGGCTCTACGTGCTTGACGCACAGGACCGTCCGGTGCCGCTGGGGTGCAGCGGCGAGCTGCATATTGGCGGCATGGGCGTGGCCCGTGGCTACCTGGGCCTGCCCGCGTTGCAGGCGGCGCGGTTCATTGCCAGCCCGTTCGTTGCGGGTGACCGGCTGTACCGTACCGGCGACCTGGTGCGCTACCGCGCCGACGGCGAGCTGGAGTTCCTTGGCCGCAACGATTTCCAGGTCAAGCTCAATGGGCTGCGGATCGAACCGGGCGAGCTCGAGGCGCTGCTGATGGCCCATCCGGCGCTGGGCCAGGCCGTGGTGCTGGTGCGCGACGAGCGCCTGGTGGCCTATGTAACTTGCCGCGAGGGCCAGTTGGCGCCCGCGCCGGAGGCCCTGCGCGGCTATCTGTTGGCCCGGGTGCCGGCGTACATGGTGCCGTCGGCCTATGTACTGCTTGCCGAGTTGCCGCTGAGCCCCAACGGCAAGGTCGACCGCAACGCCTTGCCGGTGGCAGGGGCCGAGGCCGTGATCAGTCGCGCCTATACGGCGCCCAAGGATGCACTGGAAGAGGCGTTGGCGCAGATCTGGACCGAGGTGCTCAAGGTCGAGCAGGTCGGTCGTGACGACAACTTCTTCGAGTTGGGCGGGCATTCGCTGTTGGCGGTCAGCCTGGTGGCGCGCATGCGCCAGGCGGGGTTGCATGCCGATGCACGTACGGTATTCAGCCAGCCGACCTTGGCCGGGTTGGCGGCGCATACGCAGCGGCAGGCGCAGCAGGTGGAGATTGCGCGATCGACCGTTCCGCAGGTGGGTGGGCGGCGGCGGATCTGAGGGGCAGCGCACGTCTTGAGGCTTGTGGGAGCAACTGTCTTGCTCAATTTCTAGCATCTGGCGCGATCCGTGTGGGAGCGGGCTTGCCCGCGAACACCGGCGAAGCCGGTGCCAGGTAGCACGTTGCCTTGCGCCTATCCGCCGCATGCCCCAAGCGCAACATGCGCCATTCGTTCAAGCGTCAGGCGCGGATGTCAATCGACACTGCCGTCTCCCCAACCAGAGACGAACCTGACCATGCGCATCCTCTACGCTCCATGCCTGTTCTTCGGTTTCATCGGTACCGCGCTGTACCTGATTCACCTCGGCGCCAGCATCGTCTGGCTGTGGCCGCTGCTGGCGGTGGCGATCTTGCTGTCGTTCTGCTGCGAGGGCCTGTATCCCTATAAGCAAGCCTGGGCCTCAGGCATGGGCGAGGGGCCGCGTGATTACCTGCACGCCCTGGTCAACGAAACCCTCAACAGCGTCAGCATCGCCGCCGTGCCGCTGCTGGCCGGCTGGCTGCCGACCGCCGGTTACTGGCCCAGCCACTGGGCCTTGCATTGGCAATTGCTGCTGGCGATTCCGCTGGCGGACCTGGGCATCACCCTGGTGCACTACGCCAGCCACCGTAGCCGCTGGCTCTGGCAACTGCACGCGGTGCACCACAGCGTGACCCGGCTGTATGGCTTCAATGGCCTGATGAAACACCCGCTGCACCAGATCGCCGAGGCCCTGGGCGGGGTATTGCCGCTGGTACTGCTGGGCCTGCCGCAGGATGTCGCGGCGCTGCTGGCATTCAGCATCGCCATCCAGCTGCTGTTGCAGCACAGCAACGTCGACATGCGCATTGGCTGGCTGCGCCATGTGTTTGCCTGGGCACCGGTGCATCGCTTGCATCACCTCAAGTACGGCACCTTGGGCGATGTCAATTTCGCCTTGTTCCTGTCGCTGTGGGATCGTTTGCTCGGCACCGCGCTGTACCTGCCGGGCTACACCCTGGCCGACGACGACATGGGTATCGGCGACCGTCCGGACTACCCGGTTGGGTACCTGGCGCAACTGCGCGAGCCGTGGCGTGCCGGGCGCGAGACGCAGCCACCGGCCAAAGTGCCGTCGGCCTTGCGCGAGGCATTAGGCAAGGGTGCTTGAGCGCAGCTGACGCAGCGCCTCGCTGGCGCGGATGCCGAATTGCTGGCGCAGGCTGCGCGACAGGTGCGCCGAGTCGGCAAAACCGGCAGCCATGGCCGCCTCGGTCAGGCTGTCGCCGGCCAGCGCCCGCTGCAGCGCCAGGCGCAGGCGCTGCCACAGTACCAGGCGTCGCACCGACTGCCCCAGGCGGGCACTGAACAGCCGTTCAAGCTGGCTCAGCGAAAGGCTTGCCGCCTGCGCCAGGGCCTGGGCCGGCAAAGGTTGTTCGTCCAGCGCCCGCAGGCGCGCCAAGGCCGCGGCCAGGCGCGGGTCGAGCGGGCGGCGTGGGCAGTCGCGCAAGCGCCTGGCGAGGTCCTGGGCGTTACCATCGGCTTGCCGGCACAGGTCCAGCAAAGTGTCCAATTCGAAGGCCAGCGGCTCGGCGAACAGGGTGATGCAGGGACCCGGCCGTGCCAGCACGGCATGCGGCTGTAGCGACGGCACCGCCAGCAGGGCGCCGGTGTGGCGCTGGCCGGCGATATCCAGGCAGAGTTCGCCGTGCTGGGCGATCAGTACCTGATGGGCATAGTGCGCATGGGCCGAGGTCCGTCCCGGCGTTCCCAGCAGCAGGCAATGGTCGTCGGCCAGCCAGAGCTCGCCCTGCCAGGCGGTGTCGCGTTGTACGGTCATGGCTCATCCATTTGCGTTGTTTGTCTGCCGTTCAGTCCTGTGGCTGGATATCCAGGCAAAGATGATTATGCTTCAGATTACCTTGCCGCGATCCGAGGCTACGCCTCGTCGTGCTTCGCGCAACCTTCAAGCCCTGTGGCCTGGGTATGTGCGTTCGAGACTGATGGGAATACTCCGGCCCGCACCGTTCATCCCGGAGGCGACCCATGGCGGTCCTCGACAGCGCATCCACGGGCAGTAGCGCGCCCCAACGCGGCATCACCCGGGAGGAGCGCAAGGTCATCTTCGCCTCGTCTCTGGGCACGGTGTTCGAATGGTACGACTTCTACCTCTACGGCTCACTGGCGGCGATCATCGCCAAGCATTTCTTCGCCGGGGTCAATGAAACCACGGCGTTCATCTTCGCCTTGCTGGCCTTCGCCGCGGGCTTCGCGGTGCGGCCGTTCGGCGCCATTGTGTTCGGCCGGCTCGGCGACATGATCGGGCGCAAGTACACCTTCCTCATCACCATCGTGATCATGGGCCTGTCCACCGCCATCGTCGGCTTGCTGCCCGGCTATGCGGCGATCGGCGTGGCGGCGCCGGTGATCCTCATCACCCTGCGCCTGTTGCAAGGGCTGGCGCTGGGCGGCGAGTACGGCGGCGCGGCCACCTATGTAGCCGAGCACGCGCCCAAGGGGCGACGGGGCTTTTTCACCGCCTGGATCCAGACCACCGCCACCCTCGGCCTGTTCCTGTCGTTGCTGGTGATCCTGGCGTGTCGCACGGCCATGGGCACCGAGGCGTTCGAGGATTGGGGCTGGCGGGTGCCGTTCCTGCTGTCGATCCTGTTGCTGGCGATTTCGGTGTACATCCGCATGCAGCTCAACGAATCACCCGTGTTCATGAAGATGAAGGCCGAAGGCAAGGCGTCCAAGGCGCCGTTGACCGAGTCGTTCGCCCGCTGGGACAACCTCAAGGTGGTGATCATGTCGTTGCTCGGCGGCACCGCCGGCCAAGCGGTGGTGTGGTACACCGGGCAGTTCTACGCGCTGTTCTTCCTGCTGCAGATGCTCAAGATCGACCCGCAGACCGCCAACCTGCTGATCGCCGGTTCCCTGCTGATCGGCACGCCGTTCTTCATCCTGTTCGGCAGCCTGTCCGACCGTATCGGTCGCAAGCCGATCATCATGGCTGGCTGCATCATCGCCGCGCTGACCTACTTCCCGATCTTCAAGGGGCTCACCGAATACGGCAACCCGGACGTGTTCGTCGCCCAGGAGCAGAACCCGGTGGTGGTAATCGCCGACCCAGCCCAGTGCGCGTTCCAGTTCGATCCGGTGGGCAAGGCGCGCTTCACCAGCTCGTGCGACATCGCCAAGAGCCTGTTGGCCAAGCGCGCCATTCCCTACGAGAACCAGGCCGGCGAACCCGGCAGCGTGGCCCAGGTGCGGATAGGCGAACGGGTACTGCCGAGCTTTGACGGCAGCAGCCTCGCTGCGGCGGACTTCAAGACGCAGAACGACGCCTTCACCGCCACCCTGGGCACGGCGCTGAAAGAGGCGGGCTACCCGGAAAAGGCCGATCCGGCGAAGATTCATTACCCCATGGTGCTGCTGTTGCTGACGATCCTGGTGATCTACGTGACCATGGTCTACGGGCCGATTGCCGCCTGGTTGGTGGAGCTGTTCCCGGCGCGCATTCGCTACACCTCGATGTCGCTGCCATACCACATCGGCAATGGCTGGTTCGGCGGCTTCCTGCCGACGGTGGCCTTCGCCATGGTCGCGGCCACGGGGGATATCTACTACGGGCTGTGGTACCCGATCGTGATTGCGGTGATGACCGCGGTGCTGGGGATCTTCTTCCTGCCCGAGACCAAGGACCGCGATATCAACCATGCCTGAGGCCGACAAGTAGGAGCCGGCAACGCCGGCTCCTACCGGGCATTTCAGTCGTAATACCCGCGCAATGCGTAGCGATAGCCGACATCCACCTCGGCGCCTGGTTTGGGCCGATGGGCCTTGCGCAACACGAATTCGAATGCCGGTTCGTACAACCCGTCGCGCACCAGCGCGCCTGCCAGCACCTCCACCTCATACCCGCCATTGTCCAGCTCGATGATCGGCCGCCCCGGCTCCTGGTAGCGCGCCAGCAGGTCACCGAGGGTCTTGTTGGTGAAATGCTGCAGGATGCGCCAGGTGAACAGCATCAGCGCACCGTTCTCGACCCGCAGCCAGTAACCGCCGCGACGGTGCTTGAGGCGGCTGCCGGACTCGAGCAGGGCCGGGGTGCGGCCATCGAGGGTGAACAGGATGTGGTAGGGCAGGTTGTCGATGCCGGCCAACGGCAGAATCACACCGTCGCGCACCGCCTGGTCGCCGCTGTCGCCGGTGGTGAAGGCGCGGGCCAGGTCGTCGGGCAGGTCGTTGTCTTGCTTGAACTGCTCGAGCAACTGGATATCGCCGAGCAGGAAATAATCGACCAAGTCATTGAGCACTTCGCTGAACTCGTAGCGCATGGGTTTTCCTTGTTGTGGCTGCGCCGGGGGAGCCAGCAATGTAGCGCAAGGCTGTTGCGCCAGCCATCAGGCAAGGCGGTGATTGCCTAGTGACGCTGGGCGATCTGGATCAGGTTGCCACAGGTGTCGTCGAACACCGCCACCGTGACGGGGCCCATGGCGGTGGGTGGTTGGGTGAAGTGCACGCCGGCGGCGCACAGGCGCGTGTACTCGGCCTGGATATCGCGCACCCCGAACGAGGTGGCCGGTATGCCGTCCTGCTTGAGCGCGGCCTTGTAGGTCCTGGCCGCCGCATGAACGTCGGGTTCGAGCAACAGTTCGACGCCGTTGGGATCGTTGGGTGAGGTCAAGGTCAGCCAGCGGTGTTTGCCCAGGGGGATGTCATCCTTGGGCTCGAAGCCCAGCACATGGTGATAGAAGGCCAGGGCCTTGGCCTGGTCGTCGACGAGGATACTGGTGACCACGATCTTCATGGGCATACACCGAGGGTTCAGGCTGTACCTGCAAGTAAAGACGGTCCGCGCTGTTTGACCAGTGCCCGGCTGGGCGATGCGGCCTAGCACTTCACCAGGTCGAACATTGCGCGCATCGCCCGGCTCGCCATGCGCCGCATTACCGGTGCCTGCAGGCGCTCGGCCGGGCCGCCGGCCCCCAGCGCGGCGACCACCTGGCCGCGCAGGCGCAAGGGCAGGGCGAAACAGTGCAGGCCGGGGCGTGAGGCGGCCAGGTCCAGGGCATAGCCCTGGTTGGCAACCTGGTGCAGTTCCTGTTCCAGGGCGTCGGGCAGCGCTTGGGTACGGGCCAGTTGCCGTGCCAGCTGACGGTCGTGGGCCAGCAGTACCTTGCCGATCGCCGAGGTGCCGAGGCCGTCGCGGCGGGTGTCCGCTGGCAGTTGCAGGGCCTGGCCACGGCCATCGAGCGCCGCCAGGGTGAGGTAGGCGCGGGTGCCGCCGGGCACGGCGAGAAAACAGCTTTCACCACTCAGCTCGGCGAAGGCACGCAGGGCCGGGGTGAAGGCCTGGCGCAGGCGCTGTTCGGCCTCGTTCACCGGTTGCGCCAGCTGGCGCAGGCGCAGGCCCAGGGCGTAATGGCGCTGGTCACGGCTGACGTAGCCCAGCGACATCAGGGTATCGAGC
Organism: Pseudomonas xantholysinigenes; assembly: GCF_014268885.2. Lineage (NCBI taxonomy): Bacteria > Pseudomonadati > Pseudomonadota > Gammaproteobacteria > Pseudomonadales > Pseudomonadaceae > Pseudomonas > Pseudomonas xantholysinigenes. The sequence goes on from NZ_CP077095.1 coordinate 2,677,078, forward strand.
AGCCCATGCACGGTGCTCTTGCCCAGGCCGCTGCGTTCGGCCAGATCGTTCAGGCGCGCCCGCCCGCCCTCGGCGCGGATGAGCTCGAGCAGGTGCATGGCCCGCTCGAGGGACTGGATCTGGCGACTGTTGGCGGACATGGCGGTGCCCCTGGGGTGTGATGGTCGGCCATTGTGCCCGTATTCGACCAGGGTTGCTGGCGCGTTTGTTCGGCAATGTCGAACTGCGTGGCTTTTCTCGTCCCGCGAGGCGGTCTGGCGGGTTTTGGCGCTTAGACTCGCGCCACTTCAACCAGCCAGAGGGCACATTTCATGGATCTGCAACTGCAAGGCGCACGGGTATTGGTCAGTGGCGGCACGCGCGGGATTGGCCGGGCGATCGTCGAAACCTTCCTCGCCGAAGGCGCTCAGGTGGCGTTCTGCGCCCGCGACCAGGTCGGAGTGCGGGCCGCCGAGGCCGAGCTGGGCGAGCACGCCCGAGGCTGGGCGGTGGATATCACCAAGGCCGAGCAGGTCACGAACTGGGTTGAACAGGCCGGCGAGTGGCTGGGCGGTATCGATATCGTCGTGCCCAATGTCAGCGCTTTGGCCCATGGCCGTGAGGCGGCGATCTGGCGCCAGGCGTTCGAGACCGACCTGTTGGGCACGGTGGGCCTGGTCACGGCGGCGCTGCCGTGGCTGCAAGCCTCGGCGCGGGCGGCGCTGGTGCTGATCTCCAGCGTCTCGGGGCGTGAGTTGAGCAGCTTCGATGAGCCTTATGGGGTGCTGAAGGCCGCCCTCAACCACTATGGCAAGACCTTGTCGGCACGCCATGCCCGCGACGGGATCCGGGTCAATTGCGTGTCACCGGGCAATGTCTATTTCGCCGATGGCGTGTGGGGCAAGATCGAGCGCGAGCAGCCCGAGGCCTTCGCCCGCAGCCTGGCCGCCAACCCGCTGGGGCGCATGGCGCGACCGGACGAAGTGGCGCGGGCGGCGGTGTTCCTGGCCAGCCCGGCGGCGAGTTTCATCACCGGCACCAACCTGCTGGTCGATGGCGGCCTGACCCGTGGCGTGCAGTTCTGAGGCTTGCAATCGGCCAGGGCGCACCCATTTAGCAGGTCTTGGCTCTCTCGGAAAAACACCATGGAACCCAACCGCTTCGGCGATATCGCCGCCTTCGTCAGCGCCGTGAAGGCCGGTAGCTTCACGGCCGCGGCGGCGAGCCTGGGCCTGACCCGCTCGGCGGTGGGCAAGAGCATCGCCCGCCTGGAGGCACGCATGGGCGTGCGCCTGCTCAACCGCACCACGCGCAAGCTGAGCCTGACCGACGAAGGCTTGGTGGCGTTCGAGCGCTGGCGGCAGATCCTCGATGACCTCGACGAGGTCGAGACCACCATGGCCCAGCGCCGCGGCAAGCCCACCGGCACCTTGCGCCTGACCGCGCCGTTGTCGTTCGGCCAGCGCCATGTGCTGCCGATCCTCGATGCCTACCTCAAGCAGTGGCCCGACCTGCGCGCGGACATCCGCTTCACCGACCGCTATGTCGACCTGGTCGAGGAGGGCGTCGACGTGGCGGTGCGCATCGGCGCGCCGAAGGAAGACTCGCAGTTGCTGACCCGCACCGTGGCCTGGCAGCAGTTCGTCACCTGCGCCTCGCCCGGCTACCTCGAGCGCCACGGCACGCCGCAGGTGCCAGCGGACTTGTATGGGCATGACAAGATTGCCTTCCTGGTTGGCGAGAAGTCCGCGCCGTGGCGCTTTCGCACCGACGCCGGGCTGCACCTGTGCGAGGAGCCGGGGCGGCTCAACATCGACAGTTCCGAGGCCATGCTCGCCGGTGCGCGGGCGGGATTCGGGCTGATTCACCTGCCGACCTACATCACCAGCGACGACTTGCGCGCGGGGGGGCTGGTCGAGGTGTTGCACGATTATCGGCCACCGGCGGACCCGATCCGCATCGTCTACCCCAGCAAGCGTCACCTGTCGCCGCGGGTGCGTGGCTTCATCGACTTGCTGGTGGCGCGCTGGGAGGGCGGCGTGCCGTGGGAGATCTGAATCCTTTGGGGAATCCTGTTCCCTGGTGCAGGGCCGCCAGGGCGGTTTATCCGTCGGTCACTCACCCCCGACACTGTGCAGTCATTCAAAGTCCAATCAGGAGCCCCCATGACTGCCCTGTCCGTACTGGACCTGGTCATGATCGGCGAAGGCAAGACCTTCGCTGACGCGATCGAGGAAACCCGCCAGCTGGCTCGCCATGTCGAGCAACATGGCTATCGCCGCTACTGGATCGCCGAGCACCACGACATGCCCGGCATCGGCTCGGCCGCCACCGCGCTGATGATCAACGAGGTGGCCAATGCCACCCGGCAGATCCGCGTCGGCGCCGGCGGCATCATGCTGCCCAACCATGCGCCGCTGGTGGTGGCCGAGCAGTTCGGTACCCTCGACACCTTGCACCCTGGGCGCATCGACCTGGGCCTGGGGCGCGCCCCCGGCACTTCCGGGCCAACCGTGCGAGCATTGCGCGGCGCGGTGCCGGAGCGTGACTTCGAACAGGATATTGCCGAACTACGCGACTACCTGGCCGACAACGGCCAGCGCGGCGTGCGTGGCGTGCCTGGGCAGCATGAAGTGCCGCTGTGGATCCTCGGTTCCAGCCTGTTCGGCGCCGACCTGGCGGCCCGTCTTGGCCTGCCGTATGCCTTTGCCTCGCATTTCGCGCCGCGTTACCTGATGCAGGCCATCGCGCACTACCGGGCCAATTTCCAGCCTTCGCCGTACCTGGCCAAACCCTATGTCATGGTCGGGGTGAACCTGTTCGCCGCCGCCAGCGACGCCGAGGCCGATTACCTGGCCAGCTCCCATCGCCAGTGGATGCTGGACCTGCATGTTGGACGCTACGGTTTGTTACCTCCGCCGCGTGAAGGCTATGTGCAAGGCTTGCCTGGGCATGAGCGGGCAGTGCTGGAGCAAGTGATGGCTTGTACGGTCAGCGGTGGGCCGCAACGAGTGCAGGAGGGGTTGCGCGAGCTGATCGCAGCGACGGGGGCGGATGAACTGATGATCGATTGCCGGATGCATGATCCACTGGCGCGGCAGCGCTCGCATGCTTATGCGGCGCAGGCGTTGGATGCGTTGGGGTAAGGAAGGGCGGCGCCAGGCACCGCACCGCCTTCTTCACGGCGATGCGGTGTCCCGATCAACCCACTCCCACAGGTGCGTGGCCCATCACGAAAGCTCGCCGACTACTCAAGCCTGTCGCAGGAATGGATAGTCGGTATACCCCTCAGCCCCATTGGCATAGTCGAACTGCGCCCGATGCGGGTTCAGCGGTGCCTGTTGCTGCAAGCGCTCGACCAGGTCCGGGTTGGCGATGAACGCGCGGCCAAAGGCTACCGCATCGATCAGGCCACGGGCCAACAGGTCTTCGGCCTTGTCGACGGTATAGGCCCCGGCCGCGACGATCACCCCCGGATAGACAGCCCGAATTGCCTCGCGGAACTCATCGCGCAGCGGCTTGCCACCGGCCCAGTCCGGCTCGGACAAGTGCAGGTAGGCCAGGTTGCGCTTGGCCAGTTCGCCGATCAGGTACAGCCCGGCAGCCTCCTGGTCTTCGCCATTGTCGATGCCGTTGAATCCACCCAGCGGGAAGATGCGTATTCCCACGCGGTCCGCGCTCCACTGGGCGATGGCGGCATCCACCGCTTCCAGCACGATGCGCGCGCGATTTTCGACGCTGCCGCCGTAGCGATCCTCGCGGGCGTTGGCGCTGGGGGTGAGGAACTGGTGCAGCAGGTAGCCGTGGGCAGCGTGCAGTTCGATGAAGTCGAAACCGGCTTCACGGGCATTCGCCGCCGCCTGGCCGAAGTCGGCGACGATGCCGGCGATCTCTGCCTCGCTCAAGGCGCGTGGGGTCGAGGTCTCGACCCGGATCACGTTGTGGTTTTCGTCACGCAGGGTGGTACGGGCATTGGCCGGCAGCGCCGATGGCGCCACCGGGGCCTGGCCGTCGGGTTGCAGCGATGTGTGCGAAACCCGGCCGGTGTGCCATACCTGCACGGCGCTGTGGCCGCCGTCGGCGTGGATACCCTCGTTGACCCGGCGCCAGCCGGCGATCTGCTCGGGGGTATGGATGCCCGGCGAGCCGGAATAGCCCTTGGCCTGGAACGAGATCTGCGTGGCTTCGCTGATGATCAGCCCGGCACTGGCGCGCTGGCGGTAGTACTCGGCCATCAGCGGCGTGGGGATGTCGCCTGGTTCCAGGCTGCGCAGGCGGGTCAGCGGCGCCATGAACACCCGGTTGGGCAGGGTCAGTGGGCCAAGTTGCAACGGTTCGAACAGCTTCATGGGGCACCTTTTCAAGGAGGATTGGATGCCGCGCACGATACCGAGGTGATTGGGGAAAAGGGGGACCGGGTGATTCGCATGATAGGCGTCAATGGGGAATCCTGCGCTCAGGTCACACGCAATTGCCTGCATGTGTTGACTTGCCAAGTGGCCTCAGGCTACTTTCCCAGCCCATGAACACACGCCTGCAGTGCCGCGCCCTGAGCATTATTACCGCCATTATCGGATTGGCGGGCTAGCGCGCACACGCACCGAACCCGCCCTGGAGGCGGGTTTTTTCTCTCTGACTCCCGGGCCCATTAAAAAACCAGGAGTCATCGATGACCAGCCTCAGCGTTCCCTCGCGTACCCCCGCAACGCCCCAGCAACTGCTGTCCGAGCAGGTGCGGCGGATTCTCTCGGCGCCGGTGTACGACCTGGCCATCGAAACCCCACTGCAAGCCGCCCCGGCGCTGTCGGCCTGCCTGGGCAACCAGGTGCTGCTCAAGCGCGAGGACCTGCAGCCGACCTTCTCCTTCAAGATCCGTGGCGCCTATACCCGGCTCTCGCGCCTGAGCCCCGCCCAGCGCGCCCGCGGGGTGATCACCGCCTCGGCCGGCAACCATGCCCAGGGCGTGGCCCTGGCCGCCGCACACCTGGGGCTGACAGCGACCATCGTCATGCCCACTACCACGCCGTCGCTCAAGGTCGAGGGCGTGCGCTCGCGAGGCGGTCAAGTGGTCTTGCATGGCGAAAGCTTCCCCCACGCCCTGGCCCATGCCTTGGCCCTGGCCGACAGCCACGGGGCGACCTTCGTGCCACCGTTCGACGACCCGGATGTAATCGCCGGGCAGGGCACGGTGGCCATGGAGATCCTGCGCCAGCACCCGGGCCAGCTGGACGCGATCTTCGTGCCGGTGGGCGGCGGCGGGCTGATCGCCGGCATCGCCGCCTACGTCAAGTACCTGCGCCCCGACGTCAAGGTGATCGGCGTGGAACCCGAGGACTCCAACTGCCTGCAGGCCGCCATGGCCGCTGGCGAGCGGGTGGTGCTGGCGCAGGTCGGCACCTTCGCCGATGGCGTGGCGGTGGCGCAGATCGGCGCGCACTGTTTCGAGCTGTGCCGGCACTTCGTCGATGACGTGGTGACGGTCAGCAGCGATGAGTTGTGCGCGGCTATCAAGGACATCTACGACGACACCCGTTCGATCACCGAGCCTTCCGGCGCCCTGGCCGTGGCTGGAATCAAGAAGTACGTGGCCCGCGCAGGTGTGAAGGGCCAGACGCTGGTGGCCATCGACTCCGGTGCCAACGTCAACTTCGACCGCTTGCGCCACGTGGCCGAGCGCGCCGAACTGGGCGAGCAGCGCGAGGCCGTCATCGCCGTGACCATCCCCGAGCGCCCGGGGAGCTTCCGCGCCTTCTGCCTGGCGCTGGGCAAGCGCCAGATCACCGAATTCAACTATCGCTATCACCCAGGCAAGGAGGCGCACCTGTTCGTTGGCGTGCAGACCCACCCCCAGCACGACCCGCGCGAAGCCTTGCTGGCCAGCCTGGCCGAGCAGGGTTACCAAGTGCTCGACCTGACCGACAACGAGTTGGCCAAGTTGCACGTGCGCCACACCGTGGGCGGGCACGCGGCGCCAGGGGCCACGGAGCGGGTGCTGCGCTTCGAGTTTGCCGAGCGGCCAGGGGCCTTGCTGGGCTTTCTCGAACGCTTGGGCAAGCGCTGGAATATCAGCCTGTTCCACTACCGCAACCACGGCGCCGCCCAGGCACGGGTGTTCGCCGGGTTGGAGGTACCGGACGATGAGCTGGCCGGGTTGCCGCAGGCGCTGGAGGCCATGGGCTACCCGTACTGGGACGAGACGGACAATCCGGCCTATCGGTTGTTCATGGGCTGAAGCCTTGCGCTGGATCAAGGCCGTGCAGCGCATACAAGCAGATGCTCAAGCCCTACCGTCAGCTTGAGAGGACCTGGCCATGAGCAGCACGTTCTTCATCCCCGCCGTCAATATCATGGGCATCGACTGCCTGGAGGAGGCGATGGCCGCCATCGCCGGTTATGGCTTGCGCAAGGCGCTGATCGTCACCGACGCGGGCCTGGTCAAGGCCGGCGTGGCCGAGCGCATCGCCGGCATGCTGGCGATGCGCGACATCGACGCGCGGGTGTTTGACGGCGCCAAGCCCAATCCGAGCATTGCCAACGTCGAGGCGGGGCTGGCCATGTTGCGGCGCGAGGGCTGTGATTGCGTGGTGTCGCTGGGCGGTGGTTCGCCCCACGACTGCGCCAAGGGCATCGCCCTGTGCGCCACCAACGGTGGGCATATCAGCGACTACGAGGGCGTCGACCGTTCGAGCAAGCCGCAGTTGCCGCTGATCGCGATCAACACCACCGCCGGCACGGCCAGCGAGATGACCCGCTTCTGCATCATCACCGACGAGGCGCGCCATGTGAAAATGGCTATCGTCGACCGCAACGTCACGCCGATCCTGTCGGTCAACGACCCGGCGCTGATGGCCGGCATGCCCAAGGGCCTGACCGCGGCCACCGGCATGGATGCGTTGACCCACGCCATCGAGGCCTATGTCTCGACCGCCGCCACCCCGATCACCGACGCCTGCGCGCTCAAGGCCATCAGCCTGATCAACGACAACCTGCGCCAGGCGGTTGCCGATGGTTCCGATCTGCAGGCCCGGGAAAACATGGCCTATGCCCAGTTCCTCGCGGGGATGGCGTTCAACAATGCCTCGCTGGGCTATGTGCATGCCATGGCCCACCAGTTGGGTGGTTACTACGACTTGCCCCACGGCGTATGCAACGCGGTACTGCTGCCCCATGTGCAGCGCTTCAATGCCAAGGTCAGTGCCGCGCGCTTGCGTGATGTGGCCAAGGCCATGGGCGTCAAGGTCTGCGGGCTGGACGCCGAGCAGGGCGCCGGGGCGGCGATTTCGGCCATCGAGCACCTGGCGGCGGCGATTGGTATTCCGGCAGGCCTGGCGGAGCTGGGGGCCAAGGTCGAGGACGTGCCGGTGCTGGCGGCCAATGCGCTGAAGGATGCCTGTGGGTTGACCAACCCGCGGGTGGCCAGCCAGGTGGAGATCGAGGCGATCTTCAAGGCGGCGTTCTAGCCTTGCCTGGTGGATGGCTTCTGGTCGGGACAGCGCGGCCAGAAGCCATCGCCCGGTCGCTCGCTAACGCTCGCGCATGAAGAACCCCGCCACGTACTTGCGGAAGGTTTCCAGGCTCTTGAAGTCGGCGTAGCGCTTGAAGTTCTCGGTGTCCGGCTCGGGCCCCAGCGGTTGTTCGAGCAACGACACCGACAGCACTCGGTCCTGGTCCGAGGTCAATACCAGTTCGTCCATCACCTGGCCGCCGATCACCGGGCGGCGCATCAGCACCTTCACGCCCTTGCTGGCCATCCAGTCGATCAGCGACACCAGCGCCTTCAAGGGTTCGCGCTCTTCATCGCGGTACACCGGGAACAAGTGCCCGCGTGACAGCACCGGCACGCTGGCGACGTGGATCAGTTCATAGAAATGGCTGCCGGCGGTGGCCGGTGAATACAGCGCCAGGGCCAGCAATGGCCCGTTGGCGCGGTTGCCGCCCCAGTACAGGTGATGGCCTTGGAAGTCGAAGCCGTCCTCGCTGCGGTTGTTGAATACCTTGCGGCCCTTGACCTGGTCGACGCAGTCGAGCAACAGCCCATGCCGGCGGTGGTTGCCGAACACCGTGGCCTCGCGCAGGCGCGCCTTGAGCATCATCATGTGCTTCATGTCCAGGCGGGTTTCCAGGTAGTTGCTGGCCGGGACCCGCTCGAGCAGCGGATAACGGCTGGCGACATTGCGCAGGTCGGCGAACTGGGCGGTCAGGTCTTTCTTCAGGTGGGTGGCGTAGACGTTCAAACCACTGGCTTCGATCCAGGTCAGCAGCAGCGACAGCAGGCGCTGTTGTTCGCGGCGTTCGCCGGCGTCGCGGGCGCCACCGCCGGGCTCGCCGTCATTGGCGCGGCGGAAGTCGCCGAGCAGGCGCAGCGGGGTGTCCGGCGCCAACCAGGCGGCGGGGGGCGCGGCGGCGTCGGCACGCTCACCGGCTTCGCGCTGGTCCTTGCTGAACGGGCAGTCGGGGGCGTGCTCGGCGGTGTCGGGGTTATTGCGCAGGAACAAGGTTCCGGTGTTGCCGTTCAACGAGATGTTGAGCACGGGCAAGGCGTCCTTGCGGCAGTCGCAGGCCAGCCATTGGTTGGCGCCGCGCACCCTCATCAGCCATTGGTTGGCCTGCAGCAGGCGCGGGCCGGCGAGGGTGGCGCAGACGAAGCCGGCCAGCAGTTCTTGCTCCGCAGGCGTCAGGCTGCGCACCAAGGCGCCGGATTTTTCGATGATTCGCATTGAGGGGCAGTTCCAAGCTACAAGCTACAAGCTGCAAGCTGCAAGCTGCAAGCTACAAGCTACAAGCAAAGCGCGGCGGCTTTCAACTCACAGCTTGAAGCTTGAAGCTTGCAGCTTGCAGCTTGCAGCTTGCAGCTTGCAGCTTGCAGCTTGCAGCTTGCAGCTTGCAGCTTGCAGCTTGCAGCTTGCAGCTTGCAGCTTGCAGCTTGCCACTCAATTGCCGCTGAACAGCTTGGCGGCGCGGGCGCGGATTTCCTCGGGCGTGAGGTCTTCCTTGTGGGTGGAGACGAACCACAGGTTGTTGAACGGATCCTTCAGGGTGCCGCTGCGGTCGCCGTAGAACTGGTCCTGCACCTCGCGCACGGGTGTCGCGCCGGCACGCAGGGCCTGGGCATAGACTTTGTCGCAGTCCTCGACATACAAGTGCAGGCCAACCCCCGGGACCTCGATGTCCTCGCTGGGCTTGAGGCCGCCCTCCATGTCGCAGGGCGAGCCGAGCATCAACGAGGAATCACCGATTTTCAGCTCGGCATGACCGACACTGCCGTCAGGGCCTTCGAGGCGAAACATCTCGATGGCGCCGAAGGCCTGCTTGTAGAACTCGATGGCCTTGGCGGCCTGCTTGATGCCGAGATAGGGGGTGATGCTGCGTTGGCCTTCGGGGATAGGTTTGACTGTCATTTTCGTAGGCTCCTTTCACGTGGGTTGTTGTTTGCAACAGCTTGGTGATTAGAGTCGTCTAGGCGGATGGAAAATCGACAGTGGCGTTATATCTATTGTCTATAAAAACTACATTTCTGCGCTGATGCGGTCGGCGTGGAAGCGGCCTCGGCAAGGCCGCTCCAGGGGGAGTGCATGACGCTTCAGAAGATGTAGTCGGTGGTCAGGAAACTCGACTGGCGGTTGCGGATGATCTCGCTGATCAGTTCTTTATTCGCCTCCTGGAACTTGGTCGCCACCAGGGTGCGGATGGAGAACACGCGCAACGCGTCATGCACCGACAAGGTGCCTTCGGCGCTGTTCTTGCGCCCGTTGAACGGATAGGTGTCCGGCCCGCGCTGGCACTGGGCGTTGAGGTTGATGCGCCCGACCTGGTTGGCGAAGGTGTCGACCAGCGCGCCAATGGTCGCCGGGTCGTTGCCGAACAGGCTCAGTTGCTGGCCGTAGTCGGAGTCGAGCACGTAGTCGATCACCGTCTGCAGGTCACGGTAAGGCACCACCGGCACCAGCGGGCCGAACTGCTCTTCATGATAGACACGCATGTCTTGGCTCACCGGGTACAGCAGGGCCGGGTAGAAGAACGAGCCGCGGCTTTGCCCGCCGCCTTCATTGAGTACGCGCGCGCCCTTGGCCGTGGCGTCGGCCACCAGGCCGTCGAGGTAGTCGAGCTTGCCGGGCTCCGGCAAGGGTGTCAGGGCCACGCCGGGCTCCCAGGGCATGCCAGGCTTGAGCGCGGCGAGCTTGCGCTGGAACTTGTCGAGGAAGGCCTCGACCACGTCTTCATGGACGAACAGGATCTTCAGCGCGGTGCAGCGCTGGCCGTTGAACGACAGGGCACCGGTGACGGCTTCCTCGACGGCATTGTCGAGGTCGACCTGGGGCAGCACGATGCCGGGGTTCTTGGCGTCCAGGCCGAGGGCCGCGCGCAGGCGGTGCGGGCGCGGGTGCAGTTTCTTCAGGTCGCTGGCGGCCTTGTGGGTGCCGATGAAGGCGAACACATCGACCTTGCCGCTGGCCATCAAGGCGCTGACGGTCTCGCGGCCACGGCCATAGATGACGTTGATCACCCCGGCCGGGAAGCTGTCGCGGAATGCTTCGAGCAGCGGGCGGATCAGCAGCACGCCGAACTTGGCGGGCTTGAATACCACGGTGTTGCCCATGATCAGCGCCGGGATCAGGGTGGTGAAGGTTTCGTTGAGCGGGTAGTTGTAGGGGCCCATGCACAACGCCACGCCCAACGGCGCGCGGCGGATCTGGCCGAGGGTGCCCTGTTCCAGCTCGAAGCGGCTGGAGCGGCGGTCGAGGTCCTTCAGCGCGTTGATGGTGTCGACGATGTAGTCGCAGGTACGGTCGAACTCTTTCTCCGAGTCCTTGAGGTTCTTGCCGATTTCCCACATCAGCAGCTTGACCACCGCCTCGCGCTGCTCGCGCATGCGCGCCAGGAAGCTCTCGACATGCTGGATGCGCTCGGCCACGCGCATCGTCGGCCAGGCGCCGCGGCCTTTGTCGTAGGCCTGCACGGCGGCGTCCAGGGCGCTGAGGGCGGTGTCGGCGTCGAGCAGCGGCGCGCTGCCGAGGATCACCTGGCGCTCGCCGTCACCGTCCTTGAGCCACACCGGGCTGCGTACCGTGGCCAGGGGGCCGTCCCAGCGCCGCAGTTCGCCGGCGACCAGGTAGTCGCGTTGTTCCAGCGGCTCGCCCAGGCGCCATTGCGCGGGGATGGCCTCGGGGGTGGGAAACAGCGAATCGAGCAGGCGGTCCATGGGTACTGCACCTCTTGTGTAGGGCTGGGTGAATCGCTTCAGCTTGCGAGCATGCACCCTGTGCCGGAAAAACACCAGTCTGGCTCAACATCGCCGTGCATGCGCCGATACAGCAAGCAACGCTCCCGACATCAGACCTATGACCAGCAACAAACACTGTTCCGCCGATGACCCGCTGCCACCTCCGGCCACGCTGCGACGTTCGCTCTACCGCCTGTTGCCGGTAGGCTTCGCCGTGATCGGCATCGGCCTGTCGGTGGCGCTCGGGCACCTCGATGCGCGACGCGCGGAGAGCGAGCAGGTGGCCAACCTTGCCGCGCGCCTGTCGGGGCTGCGCAGCGCGCTGGAGGCGCAGCTGCGCGCATCGTTCGCCGAGGCCGAGGGCATCGCCCAGTTGATCAGCACCGACGGCAGCATCAGCATCGATCATTTCCATGGCATGGCCCGCGATGCCCTGGACTCGGTGCCGTACATGCACCATATCGCCCTGGCGCCCGCCGATGTGATCCGTGATGTCTACCCGCTGCAGGGCAACGAGCGGATCATCGGCCTGGACTACCGGCAGCTGCCGGACCAGTTCCCGCTGCTGGCCGCCGCCCGCGATCGGGCCCAGCCAGTGCTGGCCGGGCCATTGCCGCTGTACCAGGGCGGTCGGGCGCTGGTCTACCGGCGTCCGGTGTTCATCAGCGGCAAGCGCGGGGTCAAGTTGTACTGGGGCAATATCTCGATCGTCGCCGATATCGACCGTCTGTTGCTGGCCGCGGGCTTGCGCCCGGAGGCCGGTTTCGAGCTGGCGGTGCGCGGCGGCGATGGCAAGGGCGCCGAAGGTGGCCTGATCTGGGGCGACCCGCAGCTGTTCGACGATCCACAGGTCAAGCTCAATGTCGAGGTGCCGGGCGGCGTCTGGCAACTGGTGGCGGCGCCGCGCGGTGGCTGGTCGGAGCTGAACCTGTTCGGCTCTTCGCTGTTCCTCTTCGCCTTGACCTGCACCGGGCTGTTCAGCCTGTTCGTCACCCAGCTCAACCGCAAGCAGCGCCAGCTCGAACAGCGCAACCGCGAGCTGCGCCAGTACCAGGCCCAACTCGAACGCCTGGCCCATTACGACACCATCACCGGCCTGCCCAACCGGGTGCTGTTCCAGCAGCAGCTGGGCGAGGCGATCCTGCGCGGCCATGGCCTGGCGGTGCTGGTGCTGGATATCGACGGTTTCAAGCAGGTCAACGACAGCCTGGGCCACCCGATGGGCGACCTGCTGCTGCAGCAGGCCACCGCGCGTTTCCTGCAGGAACTGGACACCCAGGACCGCGTCTGCCGCCTGGGCGGCGACGAGTTCGTGTTCATGTTGCAGGGTACCCAGGGCCAGGTGAACCATCAGGTCCGCGCCTTGCTGCGCAGCCTGCAAAGGCCGTTCGACCTCAACGGCAATGCCGCGCTGGTCACCGGCAGTATCGGCCTGGCCTGGTGCCCACAGCATGGCGAGGATGCCGACAGCCTGGTACGTCATGCCGACACGGCGATGTACGCGGCCAAGGAGAGCGGCCGGGACGGATGGCGGCCATACCACCCGGACATGACCGCGCGTCTGCAGCAACGCCTGGAGCTGGAGCGCAACCTGCGCCGGGCCCTGGAACACAATGAATTCGAGCTGTGGTACCAGCCCAAGGTCGACCTGTTCAGTGGTCGCCTCGAAGGCGTCGAGGCGCTGTTGCGCTGGCGCGATCCGGAGCATGGCCTGGTATCGCCGGGCGAGTTCATCCCCCTGGCCGAACGTACCGGGCTGATCCTTCCCCTCGGTGAGCGGGTGCTGGAACTGGCCTGTGCCCAGCTTGCCGCCTGGCGTGATGGCGAGGGTGTGCCGGGGTCGCTGGCGATCAACGTGGCCGCCTTGCAGATTGAGCGTGGCGACTACGTCACCAGCCTGGCCTCGGCGCTGGAGCGTCATGGCCTGCCGGCCAGCCTGCTGGAGGTGGAGATCACCGAAAGCCTGCTGATGGAAAGCCAGCAGCAAGCCTGCGCGGTGCTGGCCCAGTTGCGGGCCATGGGCGTGGCCACCGCGGTGGACGACTTCGGTACCGGCTATTCATCGCTGGCCTACCTGCGGGCGTTGCCAATCGATCACCTGAAGATCGACCGCGCCTTCATCAAGGACCTGCCCGGCGACGACGATGCGATTGCCGTTGCCCGGGCCATCATCGACCTGGGCCATGCCCTGGGCTTTCGGATCACCGCCGAGGGCATCGAGACCCAGGCGCAGTACGATTTCCTGCGCAACGCCGGGTGCGACCAGGGCCAGGGCTTTTTGCTCGGGCGGCCGATGCCGGCCGCCGCCCTGGATACCTGGTTGGCCACCCGGCGCAGTGTGCCGGCGCCCGGCTAGGCCGCTGCGCGGTCAGTCCTTCCAGCAGCGGGCGACGCGCGTGCAGACGTCGTAGCGTCGATCAAGCTCGGCCATGCGCGTGACATGCTGGCGCAGGTCCTGCTTGAGCAGGTCGTTCGACAGCTCGTTGTAATAACGCAGCATGACCGCGTTCTCGATCAGGGTCAGCTTGACATCGGTCGCCTCGCCGTCCGGCTGGCGCTGGCGCAGCGCCTCGGTGTCGAACTGGCGCAGGCGCGCGCGGTAGCCATCCTGGTATTGCTGGAGCAGGCGTGCCTTGCGGCTGGCCGCGGCTTCGGCCGTGAGATCCAGGTTGCGCTGGTATTCATCCCAGTAGGCTTGCGGCAGGTTCACGCCCAGGCGCTGCTGGCGACCCTCGAGCAGCAGGCGCTGGACGGCCTCGCGCTGCGCCGGGGTGTCGTCGCGGCTGGCCGGTTGCATGCTGTCGACCAGGCTGTCGGCGATGATCTGTTCCATCAAGGCCGTGCGCTGCGGGGTATCGGGCTGGCCCTGGGCAGGCTTGGGGAACAGTGGGTTGCTGCCCTCGCAGCGGTCGATGCCCTGGCGGATCACCGGCAGCGGCAGGCGCGACACCTGGCCGTTGACCTGGTTGAGGCTGGTGAGCGCGGTGATGCAGTGGTCGCCGGACCAGTTGAAGGTGACCTCGTATTCCCCGCCCGGTTGCGGCGTCAGGTTGAAGGCGCTGCCGCAGACCACGCCGGTGCCCACCGAGTTGGTCACCAGGAACAGCTCGCGCCCCGGCGTGACGCGAAACTCCAGGTAGGCCTTGGCATCGTCGGGAGCGGCCACGGCCATGTCGGCGCGGCGGCGGGTGTTGGCCACGAACAGGTTGTTCAGTAGCCCGGTGGTGCGCCCCATGCAGTGCTGCGCGTCGTATACATCGAGGGTGGCGCTGTCCATCTTGCTGATGAAGCGCACCTTGGCCGCGTCGGCCTCGGCGGCATCGTTGTAGCTGCCGTTGATGCTACAGCCACCGAGCAGGAGCGAGGCCGCGATGAGGGTCTGCAACGAGCGCAGGGGAGGTTGGTTGAACATGGATTGGCGATTCCTTGCTGCCTGGGCGATACAAAAGGCGGGTATGCTAGTGGCTAAAGGCCATTTTTGCCACTACCCCCCCTTGAATCATTGTTCCCGAGGTCATGCATGTTCACGTTGTACCGCGCCCCCTGGGTGTGCCTGTTGTTGCTCGGCGCAGGTTGCGCGCAGATGCCCGCCGAGATGGCGTTGGATTCCCCGGTGTACTCGGCCAGCAATGCCGGCCTGGTGGTCGGCTCGCTGAACGGCGCAGGGCCTTACGGCACCTGGTTGGAATTTCGCGACGAGCACAGCGCCAAGACCTTCGGCTGGGCCGCCAAGGACTACTACTCGGCCTGGTTGCCAGCGGGTACCTACCAGGTCAGCTCGCTGGGCTCCCGGCGCGGGACGATGGGCGCCTTTGGCCAGCCGCTGCGCTTTACCGTGCAGGCTGGCCAGATCAATTACCTCGGTGAGCTGGTCAACGACTGCAGCTACCCCGTGCAGCCCACCGCCTACTATGGCGTGATGGCCTGCGGGCCCCTGGCGCTGGGGACCTGCACGGTGCCGCGGGCCAGTGTCGGGCTGTGTGTCGTCGACCGCCAGAAGCAGGCGCTGCGCACCTTCCTCAAGGCCCAGCCGCGCTTTGCCGAGTTGCCCGTGCGTCCGGCGCTGATGGGGACGCGCTGAGCCCCGCGTAGTTCACCCGCGGTACCCCTTCGAGCAAGGTGTCGATCAGCGCCTTGAGCGATTCGCCACGGGCCAGGTAGGCGTCGCCGAAGTCATGCCCACCCAGGGCGCTGGGGTGGGCCACCACCTCGAGCACGCCCTCCCGGGGCGCCAGCCCCGCCTTCAGGTCGGCGGGGGTGCACACGTAGTCGGCGCTCGCCCCACCGAGCTGGCGCAAGCGTTGGTTGAGCAGGGTCTTGAACAGCCTTTTCAGCGGGCCGATGTTGTGCCCGAGATTGCGCGCCAGGCGCACGGGAACGCCTTGGGCCCGGGCGAAGCGCGCCACCACCTCGCCGACCGGCCAGATGTTGTGCACGTGCTGGTGCGAATCCAGGTGGCTGGGCATCAGCCCATGGTCCAGGCAGTGTTTCCACTGCGCCTCCAGCTCTTGCTCGACCGCCGCGCGTTCGCGCCGGCTCAGGCGCAGGGTGCGTTGCTTCAGGCGCAGGTCGAATTCGCCGTGGGGCGCGCAGAAGCGTGGCTCGGCGAGGATCGCCTGGCTCAGTGGGCGGCCGTAGGTCAGGTTGAAATGCAGCCCCACCCGGCCGCTGAGCGCCGGTTGCTGGGCCAACTGGCAGGCGGCGGCGAACGCCGGCATGTTGGCCATGGCGGTGGCCGAGCTGATCAGCCCGGCTTGGAAGGCGTGCAGGATCACCGCGTTGGTGTGGGCGCTGAGGCCGAAGTCGTCAGCGTTGACTATGACCTGGGAGGGCATCCGGGTGCTCCTGTGGCGGGGTGGCGGCGACAGTGCCGGGGGTGTTGGCGCGCTTGCGCCAGTATGGCTTGAACCATTGCCAGGCGCGTTGCGCCAGGCCCAGCAGCAGGCCGTCGGGGCGCCAGCTGTAGCTGCTCAGGCGCCATTGCTCGAGCTGGCCGGTCTGGCGCTCGTGGAGCTGGTGGCTGGAGTTGTCCAGGCTGACCCGCGAGGCGTCGATCCATAGCCAGTCTTGCTCCAGCCCCCAGTGAATCCACTCCTCGAGCAACACGCGACCGCTACCCAGGTCGCGGTACTCGGGGATGAAGGCGAGGTTGTAGTCGTAGACCCGGCCGCGTTCGAGCAAGCCCAGTCGATAACTGATACAGCGCCCGTCCAGCTCCAACAGCACCAGGCACACCAGGCCTTCGTCGGCCAGGGCGGTGAGCGCCTGGTACATCCACTGGCGGCGTTGCGCGCCGGAGAAGACCCCGACCTCGTCGTCGCCCTTCCAGCTGGCAGCCTCCACCGCGCTGATGGCGTCGAGCAGTTCGCCGATGTTGTCGGGGCTGGCGATGACCCGGCGCACCTGGGCGCCGCAGGCCTTGATCCGCTTGCGCGCGCGGCGCAGCTTGTAGCGCGGGTCGCCGCCGATCTCCTGGCGATCGCCTTCGTTGATGCGGTGCACCGGCACGCGGCAGCTCAGGCGCTGCTGCCAGGTGGAACTGGCGGCCGCCCACTGGCGCAGCCAGCCGTCGACCTCGGGGTTGTCCGGCACCTCGCTCAGTTGCAGCAGGGCATGGGGCAGCTGCTTGCGGATGGCTTGCAGTACCTGGTCGGCATACAGCGCCGGCAGGTCGATCAGCAGGGCGATGCGATCGCTCAGTGGATGGCCCAGGTGGCGTACCACCGGGGCGAACAATGGGCCGAACGGTTCACGGCTGCGCAGCAGCGGCAGGCACAGGCACAGGCGCTGGTCCTGGTAGCCGAGCAACACCT
Source organism: Pseudomonas xantholysinigenes (assembly GCF_014268885.2). NCBI lineage: Bacteria > Pseudomonadati > Pseudomonadota > Gammaproteobacteria > Pseudomonadales > Pseudomonadaceae > Pseudomonas > Pseudomonas xantholysinigenes. Next base: position 2,694,091 of record NZ_CP077095.1, read on the forward strand.
GCAGTTGCTGGCCAGGTAGCAATGCGGCCTCGGCGGCGCGCAGCCAGCCCAGGTGGTTGAACGGGGTGCTGGCGGGCAGGCGCTTGCGCAGCGCCTCGTAGTCGCCGGCGGGGAAGTCGTGGCTGCGCAGCGAGGCGCACCAGCGCAGGGACAGGCTCATGGCTTCAGCTCGCGGTGGCTGCGTTGGACTGTGGCTCCGGCTTGCGCAGCGGCTCCAGGCGCGACGCGCTGTAGCGGCTTTCGCGGAAGAACTTCCAGCGTCCGAACAGGCAGTACACGTTCATGATCCGTCCTTGCTCCTGATAGCCCATGCGCAGGTGCAGCTTGAGCGCCGGGATGTTGTGCTGCTCGCAGACATCCACCACCTTGGTGCAGCCCTGGGCGGCCATGGCCTTCCACAAGGCCAGTTGCAGGTCCACCGACAGCTCGGTGCCCCAATACTTGCGGATCAGCTCGCCGCCGAACTCGAAGAACTCGCCGGGGCCGACGGGGAACCAGCAGCCATAGTAGTGGCGGTCGTGGTAATGGCGGTTGCTGCCCCAGATGAAGGCCACCGCGTCGCCGTCGTCATCGAGGAACATCAGCCCGGTGTGGCCCTCGGCCGCCAGTTCGGCCATGGTCTCCACGCGGTCGCCGAAGTGCCTGGCGAAAGCCTGCACGTTGTGCACGGTGATGGTTTCGATGCGCAGCGGGCCGTAGGGTTTCAGGCGATGGGGTGGGACCGGGCTGACCAGGTCGCGTTCCATCCACAACAGCTCCCAATGATAGAAGACGTAGTGCCGGAAGGCGCTACCGAGGGTGTTGCGCAGTCCCTTGCGCTTGATGCGGTCCTGGACTTTGGTCAAAGCACTCATGGTGCCTCCTGTGCGTGGCAGGTCGAGATGCGTCTCATGACGCGTTCCAGGTCAGGGCGAATACGGTCTGCCCTGGCAATTGAAAACGCAGTTGGCCGTCGCGGCAGTCGTAGTGGCCGCCGCGGCTGTGGTTGTCGGGGCCGAACAGCTCGAGCTGGCCGGCGGGGCAGGTGCCCAGTTCCAGCGCCACCTTTTGCAGGCGCTCGGCCTTGTTCACCCCGAGCAGGCTGCGCTGGTGTTGGCGGGCCATGGCCAGGACGTCGACTTCAAAAGCGTCGTTGTCCAGGGCCAGCACCTGGTCGAGCCAGTGGCGCTGGATGAACTGCTGGGCCAGGCCTACCGGCTTGAGTTCGTAGCGCTGGTCGCCGGCATCGCGCAGCATGCCCTTGGGCCACTCGGGCTCGTCGGCGACATGGAACCAGTTGAGCATGTCGAGCAGGCCGTCGCTGGCGGCGTTGATCACCACCGATGTCCACCACAGGCCGGCGTAGTGGGTGTTCTGCTCGTAGGGGCTGAGGCTCGAGCCGCTGGACAGGTTGGTTTGGTCCAGCAACAGCGCCTTGCGTGGCCGGCCCTGGGCGTCGAGGCCGACCAGCGCTGCGGCCTGGCGTACGCTGTCGCGGTAGCTGCGGGTGGCGAGCAGGTCGCGGATCATCCATTCGTGCCAGGCCAGGGCGTCTATCTGTTCGCCCTGTTCGGCGAGCAGGCGCCGGGCCCAGTCGATGCCGCGGCGCTGCTTGCTGTCATTGCTGAACGGCCCGCCGGTGAAGCGCGAGGAGGCCGGCATGGCGATGCGCACCCCGGCATCATGGGCCGCCGGGTCGTCGCGCACGCGCCTGGCCATGGCCTGGAAGAAGTCCCGGTAGCTGGCGTAGTCGCGGTAGTTGAGGTTGGGCTCGTCGGCGAACGCCAGGTAGTGCAAGCCGTGGCCACCGAGGGCCTTGGTCGCCTGCAGCCAGGCGCCGAGGGCATCGTCGCTGGCGCGGTCGCTGCGCAGGTCGGCGACCCGCGCACTGCCGGCCAGCAGGGTGATGTCCTGGCGAATGGCGAAACGCTCCTGGTAGAGCCTGCGCCAGGCGTCCTCGAAGTCCGGTTGGCGTTGCAGCACATCGACGAAGCTGTAGTAGCTGGCCGCCTGGGGCCGCAGGGCATCCAGGGCGGCGAAACTGGACGGCGGCGGCAGCACATAAGGCAGGGCCACGCCTAGCTTCGGGGTGGGGCCGAGCACCTTGTCGGCCAGTTTCAGGCGCACCTGGCCTGGCGCCTGGGGCAGGTCGCCGAGGTCGCTGGCGCGTTGGGCGAACAGGTTGGCGCTACCGTCGAGCCAGAATGCCGCCTTGCCGCTGCCTTGCAGGGCCAGGCGCCAGGTCTCGTCACGGTTGCTGGCCGGCAGCGCCTGCTGGTCGTAACGCCAGTAGGCGCGGTAAGGCTTGAGTGGCAGCTGGATGCGGCGCCCGTCGCTCAGGCGTTCGGCGAACAGGCCATGCACACCGCCGTGCTGCTTGCCGGCCAGTATCGCCTGCTCGCCGGCCTTGACCTTGAAGTACAGGATGACCCCAGGCCCGACCTCGGCGGTGAAGTGCACCTTGGTCGGGGCGAACAGCGCGCGGGTGCTGTCGGCATGCTCGATGCGGTAGTCGCGGAAGCTGTAGCCGGGAATTTCCAGGCGGTAGGCGCCCAGGCCGGTTGCCAGTGGCCAGCGTTGTTCGCCGCGCACCTCGGTGGCGGCGATCTGCCGCTCGGCGGCCAGGCGGCCCTGGCCATCGACCAGGAACAGTTGTTCGGCGTTGGCGTCGGCTTGCCAGGCCGGGTGCCACTGGATGCGCACCTCATCGGCACGGCTCGGCAGCAGGTACAGGCTGCCGTCGCGGATATCGCCCCATTGCAGCGGCGCCGCGTGCAGCAGCGGGGTGGCCAGGAGGCTGGCCAGCAGCAGCGCTCTCATGCCGTGCGCCGTTGCAGCATCTGGCGCAGCGGCGCGAGGTCGCTGGGCAGGATGATCAGCGTCTGGCCCAGGGACACGCCGCTCAGGCGGCAGTACAGCACCAGCATGGCCACGGTCACCGCGAGGTAGGCGATGGACGACGCCGCGGCGGCGCCGACGATCCCCCAGGCCGGGATCAGCAGGACATTGAGCAGCAGGTTCAGGGCGGCCCCTGCGCCCATCAGCAGCGACACCGTGCCGGGGCGGTTCTTGCCTAACAGGTCCAGGCGCAGAATGCTGGCGTAGCACAGCCCCAGCAGCCCGGGCAGCAAGGCCAGCAGGGCCGGATAGGCCGGCGCGTAGGCGGCGCCGAACAGGGTGACGATCAGCCACTGGCCGATCAGCGCCATGCCCAGGCAGGCGCCGAGCATCACCGTGGCGGTCAGGCGCAGGGCCAGCGGGGTCAGGCGTTCCATGCCGGCGTCCTGCTGCAGCAGGCGCTTCATCAAGGGGGTGGTGACCGCCTCGGGGACGATCAGCAGCAGTTCGGCGGCGGCGCTGGCCATGGCGTAGTGGCCCAGGGCGGTGCTGCCGAGCAGGGCGCCGATGAACAGGTAGTCCGAACGCAGGATCAACTGCTGGAACAGCAGGTCGGGATGGCTCTTGGCGCTGTAGCTCAGCAGTTCGCGCTGGCCGCCACGGTCCCAGCGCAGGGCCAGCGGATGTTGCCGGCGCAGCCACCACAGGCCCAACACCAGCACCAGGGCGATGCCGCCCAGCCAGCTGATCAGCGCCGCTTCCAGGGCCGCGTCGCGCCACATCCAGAACAGCCCGAGGAACAGCAGCAAGGGTGCCAGCGATTCGCTTAGACGCAAGGCGTTGAAGGCGCCGACGCCGCCACTGGCGTTGTGCAGGGTCAGCAGGCCGCTCTTGAGCACGGTCATTGGTACCGCCAGCAACAGCAACCAGGCCAGCAGGCCCAGTTGCACGGTGACTTCCAGGTCGGCGCCGAACTCGCGTACCAGGAACACGCAGGCCAGGGTCAGCAGCCCGGCCAGCAGGCATCCGTAGACCAGCACCTGGGTCAGCAGCAGGCCCATGTCGCGCTGCTTGGCCGCCTGGTAGCCGACCGCGCTGTTCAGGCCGCCGCTGGTGGCGGCGCTGATCAGGTCGGGCAGGGTGCTGAGCAGGGCGAACAGGCCGCGTTCGCTGGGGCCGAGGATGCGCGCCAGGAGCACGTTGCGCAGCAGGCGCAGGGCGATCATCGCCAGCTTGGTGCCCATGCTCAGGGCCAGGTGGCGCAGGTAGCTGTTGCGGTTCATCCGCGTTCTCCACGGCTGATGCGCCAGGCCAGCAGCGAGGGGCGGCTGGCGTTGCGCTGGCTGACGCCGATGCGCGGCAGGGCCAGGGGGTCGTCATGGCCCTGGCAGATCCCCGGACGGGTGCTCAGGGCAAACGGATAGCGGTGCGCGGCCACCCGGGCACGGACCCGCGCGTCATGATCGCCGTTGGGATAGCAGTACACCGGCAGCGGCGCGCGACAGCCGGCATTGAGCGCGGCATGGCTGCGTTGCAGCTCTTCGTTGAGGCGATGGTCGTCCAGGTACGGCAGCAGGGCGTGGCTGGCACCGTGGGGGCCGAAGCGCACCAGGCCGGAGTCCTCCAGGGCGCGCACCTGCTGCCAGTCCATGGCCTGGGGCAGTGACTCCGCCGGGCAGGCGTCGGTCAGCATATGCAGAGCCTGGGGACTGAGGCTCTTGAGGGTTTGCAGGTAGCGCGCCAGGACCAGGCTGCGGGCCTTGCTGTGGTCGTGCATGAAGTACGCCGCCGGCAGCGGCCGGCCCAGCTTGCGCAGGCGTTCGATCAACAGGCGCCGGGCGTCTTCGCCGTGGCTGCCCCACAAGGTCTCGCCGACGCTCTCCCACCAGAAGCGCTGGCGGCTGCCGATGTAGTCGGTGGACAGGAAGATGCTCGCCGGCACCTGGTGGCGCTGCAGCAGCGGAAAGGCATTGACGGCGTTGTCGCGCCAGCCGTCGTCGAAGGTCAGCGCCACTTTGGGCCGGGCATCGCCACGGGGCGCCTGGTGGCTTTCCAGCAGGTCCATCAGGCTGACGCAGTCGAAATGCCGTTGCAGCCAGCGCAGCAGCCCCTCGAAGGCGCGCGGGCCGACGCACAGCTCGTTGCGATGGGGCAGCGCGGCGCTGGCGTCATCGGCCAGTACCCGGTGCAGCATGAGGATCACCCCGGCGCCGCGCAGCTCGGCGCGCCCGCGCGGCGACTTGAAGTACAACCAACCACTGGCCTGCTTGATATGGGTCTTGATCGGCATGTCCGTCGCTCATCGATTCTGGTCAGGGTTCCATTGGCTGTAGCTGTGCCCGCGCAGGAACTGCCACAGGCCCACGCTCATGCCGGCGAGGGTGACCAGCACGAAGGCGGCCAGGCGGAACGGGCGTGGCAACCGGCGGCGGGCATCGAGCAGGCCGGCGATGGCGGCGGCGTAGCCAAGCAACTGCAAGGCCAGGGTCAGGCGGTAGAAGCCGGGATCGAGCGCCAGCCACAGGTTGGCCAGCAGCAGCGGCAGCAGCAGCACCGGGGCCAGGCGGCGGATCAGCTTGTGGCTGATCAGGGCGATGGCATACAGGCCATGACGCGCCGGGTTGAGCAGCTCGCGGCGGGCGGCCAGGCTCAGCAGGCCGCCGACGGTGACCCGCTGGCGGCGACGAAACTGCTTGTCGGCCTCGTCCACGCCTTGGTCCAGCACCACCGCCTCGGGCACGTAGACGATGCGCAGCCCCGCGGCCGGGGCGCAGGTGCTGATGAAGAAATCGTCGTTGACCTGCTTCGGGATCGGCTGGTAAAGCGCCCGGCGCAGGGCAAGCAGGGCGCCGTCGGCCGAGACCATGCAGCCGGTGCGGTTCTCCACCTTGCGCACCCAGGCCTCGTAGTGGCGGTACAGGCTGTCGCCGATGCTCAGGCCCTTGCCGGGGTCGGGGATGATCATGTGCCCGGCGCTGCCGCCGACGTGCGGGTCGGCGAACGGCGCCAGCAACAGGCCGAGGGTGTTGTCGGCCCACTGGTTGTCGGCGTCGGTGAACACCAGCAGTTCGCCGGTGCATACCGCCACCGCGCTGTTCAGCGCGCCGGCCTTGCCCAGGCGCGGCAGCTCCAGCACCTGCACCCGCGGATCGCCCACGGCCTGGGCCAAGGCCACGGTGCGGTCGCTGGAGCCGTCGCTGGCCACCACCACCTGCAGTTCGGCGGCGGCATAGTCCTGGCCGAGCACGCTGGCCAGCTTGGCCGCGATATGGCGTTCCTCGTTGTGCGCGGCGATCACCACGCTGACCCGTTGGGGCGGCAGTGGCCCGGCGGCGCGACGGGGGAAGAAGGGCGCGGCCAGGGTCAGCAGCAGCGGATAGCCGACCCAGGCATACAGGGGCAACAGCAGGCAAAGCCAGAAGAGGAACTCAGCCACGGGCGGGCCTCCTTGCGGTGCGGTTGAACAGGCTGAGGATGAACGCCGCGCCGGCCAGGTGCAGGCGCAACCAGTGCAGGCCCCAGAGCTGCACGGTCAGCAGCAGGTCGCGATGGCGACGGCTCTGGCGCAGGCTGAGGAGCAGCGCGGGCAGGGCGCTGAGCAGCAGCAGGCCGAGCGCCACGTGGGGAAAGCCATCAAGCAAGGCCGACAGGGCCATGGCGTCGAGCACCCAGGCGCCGACCGAGAGCAATGGGAAGCGCAGTAGGCGCAGGCTCACGCCGTGGCTGCGCAGCAGTTGCAGGTGGCTGCCCTGGCGCCACATCTCCTTGCCCAGCCATTCGCGCCAGCTGGCTTCGAAGCCCCAGTGCAGCACCGCGGGTTGGCGCAGTACCCGCAGGCGCGCGCCGGCCTCGTGCAGGCGCAGGGTGAAGTCCTTGTCCTCGCCGGTGCGCAGGCGTTCGTCGAAGCCCCCTACCTGCTCGAACCAGCTGCGCCGCATCAACAGGTTGGGGGTGGGCAACCAGGTGCTGTCCTGCACGGTCTGGCCGACGCGCAGGGTCCGCCGCTGCCAGGCCTGGGCGAACCAGGGCGCCTGGCGTGGGGTGTCGCAGTCGAGGGCGAAGACATCGCCTTCGCCGCGCCGTTGCAGGTCGAGCAGCAGGTCGAGCCAGTGCTCGGGCACCTCGATGTCGGCGTCGAGGAAGGCCAGCCAGTCGCCGTGGCTGGCGCGCACGCCGGCGTTGCGCAGGGCGCCGATGGCCACCCCTGGCAGCACCAGCACCTCGGCGCCATGGGCGCGGGCAATCGCCGGGCCGTCGTCGACGGAGCCGTTGTCCACCACGATCAGCTCGCAGGCCAGCCCCGCGGCGCTTGCAGCGCGGCGCGCGGCGTCGAGGGTGCGGCCGATATGCGGGGCCTCGTTGAACATCGGGATGACGATGCTCACCAGGCTCATCGGGCCACCTCGACCGGCTGTTCGGCGCGGGCCTGGCGCAGCAGCACGCTGGACAGCGCCAGCATCAGCCACAGGTACTTGTGGCTGGGCGCGCTGAGGAACATCAGGAACAGACCGATGGCCAGCATGCTCATGGTCAGGTGGGTCATCAGGTCGGCGCGGTCGCGGTCGCCGGCAGCGCGAAAAGCGGCGCGGGCCTGCCAGAAATTGCGCAAGGCCAGGGCGATCATGCCGACGAACAGCAGGCCCGCCGGCAGGCCGACCTCGCTGAACAGCTCCAGGTAGGTGTTGTGGGCGCGGCGATAGAGGTCGGTGGTCTTGCTGTTTTCCGGGGCGAAGGCCTTGGAGAAGCCGGTGTCGGCATAGTGCAGCGGGAAGGTGCCGGGGCCGGTGCCGAGCAGCGGGCTGTGGCTGATCATCTCCTTGCCCACCACCAGGTACGAGGCGCGTCGGCCCAGGGACTCGTCCTGGTGGGCGTTGACCCCGGACTTGAGCAGCATCAGCGACTGGATACGGTCGGCGTAGCCCGCCGGCATCAACGCTACCCCCAGCGGCAGGACAATGGCCAGGCCGAGCATGGCGAAGCCCAGGTGGCGCGGGCGGATGCGTGCCAGCTGTTCGCGGTAGTTGTGCAGCACCATGCCCAGGCTGATCAGCAGCACCACCAGCCCCGAGCGCGACTCGGTCTTGGTCATGCCCACCAGCAGCAACAGGCAGCAGCCGGCCCAGAACAGCTTGACCGGCAACTGCCGGGCCTTGATCGCCAGCCACAGGCCCAGGGGCATGGCGATGGTGATCAACAGGGCGAAGGCGTTGGGGTCGAGCATGGCCGAGGCGCGGCCCTGCTCCTGGTACTTGGTGGAGAAGATCGCGAACAGGCAGGTGACGCAGACGCTGACGGTGATCAGCCGCGCCAGCAGCGGCAGGTTGAGGTCGCGCCCCACCAGCAGGGTGATGACGAACACCACCAGGCCCACCAGCAGTTCGCGCAGGTGACCTGCGGACAGCGCCAGATCATCGCTGGTCCACAGGCTCAGCAGGTACAGCGCCATGAACGGCAGCAGCAGGCGCCACTGGTTGCTGCGCAGGCGTTCGCCGGGCAGCTGGCGCACCGCCAATTGCAGGCTGAGGATCAGCACCAGGCCGATACCCACCAGCTTGGCCCCGGACACCAGGCCGTCCTTGAGCAGGCCTTCCAGGGGCACCAGGATGGCGATCGCCAGCAGGCCCCAGGCCGGCTTGCGGTACAGCACCAGCGCGCCCGCCAGGCCGATCACCCCGCCTGGGGCCAGGTACGGGTAGGGGCTGGCCAGCAGGCCCAGGCTCAGCAGGGCCACCAGGCCCACCAGCGACAGCGGAATGATCATGCGACAACCTCCTCGGCCGTGCCCCGGTACACCAGGGCCCAGCGTTGTGCCAAGGTCGGCAGGTGGTAGCGTTCGCGTTGCGTGCGACGGGCGCGGGCAATCAGCTCCGCGGCCTGTTCGGGGTCTTGCAGCAAGGCCTCGAGGTGCGCGCCCAGCTCGCTGGTGGCCAGGGGGCTGGCCAGCAGGCCGTTGTGGCCGTGCTCGATCACATCGGGAATGCCGCCGACGCCGAAGGCCACCACTGGCACGCCGTCTTGCATGGCTTCGAGCAGGATCATCGGCGTGCCTTCGGTGCGCGAGCTGATCACCAGAGCGTCGAGACGCGCCATCCAGCTGCGCATGTCGCGCTGGAAGCCGGGCAGGGTGATGCGGGTGGTCAGGCCGGCGGCGTCGATGCGGGCTTGCAGGAGGTCGCGTTCGGGGCCTTCGCCGAGCATCACGGCGTGGACCTGCGGGTGGCGCTGGCACACCGGGATCAGGGTGTCGAGGAACAGGTCGGGGCCTTTTTCGCTGGACAGGCGGCCGACGTAGGCGGCGAGCCAGGTGTTGTGCTCGTGATCGCGATCCCTGTAGGAGCGGCCTTGTGTCGCGATCGGGCGCGAAGCGGCCGCCGCTGCATGGTGATCCGACATGCCTGAGCCATCTTCATGGATGCCCTTGGGGCCGCTATACGGCCCATCGCGGCGCAAGGCCGCTCCTACATGATCTTCATCAGCCGTACTGGCCTCGGGCAGCCCATTGGGAATCACCCGCAACTTGGCCTCGGGCACCCCAGCCTGGCGATGAATGCGGGCGATGCTCTGGGCCACGCACACTACCGTCTCCACCGTCGGCGTGCGGCACAGTTGCAGGCTCAGCCAGGTATAGAAGCGTTGCTTGCGGCTGCGTGGGGTGAAGCCGTGCTGGGTGCTGACCATCGGCAGGCGCCACAGGGTGGCGCCGAGCCAGCCGAACAGCTGGCCCTTGAAGTTGTGGCTGTTGACCAGCGGCCGTTGCCCGCGCTGCGCGCCCAGCACCTTGAGCACCGCCGTCAGCCCGTGGCAGGTTTCGCAGGCCACGCCAGCCTCGCGAAAACGCGCCACCAGCTCGGCCGGAGCATCGAGGAACAGCACCCGATGCTGGCCGGGCGTGGCCTGGCAGTGGTCCAGGAGCATGCGTTCGGCACCGTAGAACCCGCCACTGCTGAGCAGGTGCAGGATCGGCCGCTCGCAGGCAGGCAGCGCCACGTTCAATTGCGCACCCAGTGCCACAGGCGTGGCAGCGTCCAGGCCTTGTGCGGATTGGGCAGGGCCGGGGTCTGGTCGTTGATCACCAGCAGTACCGGCAGGCCCAGCTCGTGGCCGATTTGCGCCGGGTGCTTGAAGCGATGGTCGAAGAACTCCTTGACGTAGACCACGGCAATTGCCAGCAGCAGGCCGGTGATCAGGCCGAACGGAATGATCAGGCCGGGTTTCGGGAAGCTGGCGGCGGTCGGTTCGTAGGGCGCGCTGAGGATGCGCGCGTTGGATTGGCTGCCGTCGAGCAGGCCCTGGCCACGGCTCTCTTCGTAGCGCTGGGCATAGGTCGAGAAGGCCTTGTGCAGCGCGTCGATCTCGGTGTCCAACTGGCGGGTCTTGCTCTGGGTCTCGCGCAGTTGCAGGATGCGTTGGCTGTAGTCGGCGATGCGCTGGGTCTTCTGCTCGATCACCTGCTGGGTCACGGCCAGGTCCTGTTGGCGTTCGCGGATGCGGTTCTCGACGATCTTGAGGAACTGCGCGCGCAACTGGGCGATTTGCTGGCGGGCCATGACCATCTGCTCGGAGCCCGCCTGGAACACCGTGGCGTCGCCGTTGTAGCGGGCCAGTTGGGTGGTCAGCTGCTCGCCGAGCTGCTTGATTTCGCGGTCCTCGAAGGCGACGTTGTCGACCGTGGTGGTGAAGGTGTAGGGGAACGCGTAGTCAGCCATCTTCGCCTTGTTGGCCGCGGCCAGGCTGGTCTGCAGGTAATCGAGCCACTTCTGGTTCTGCAACTGGCGATCACGTTGCAGGTTGAGCGCCTGTTCCTCGGTGTTGATGGCGTTGAGGCGGAAGGTGATCTCTTCTTTCGGGTCGGACGAGCCGATTGCCGTCAGCAGCCCCAGGCGCTGGCTTTCCAGGTCGCCGAGGCGGGCCTGGTAGTGCAGTTTCTTCTGCTCGTAGAAGGCTTCGGGCAGTTCGTTGGACTGCAGGTCCTGGCGGTTGGTCAGGAAGTTCTCCAGCAGGCGGGCGACGAACAGCGTGCCGAGCTTGGGGTCGTCGCTGGCGTAGGTGATGGAGATCACGTTGGAGCCCGGCAGGGTCTCGACCTTGAGGTCCTTGACGGCCTGGTCGGTGAGGGTGTCGAGCTGGGTGTCGCGGTCATCGGCCACGGTATTGCCGAACAACCGGTGCAGCGGGTTGAGCACGCCGTGGCGCAGCGGATCGAGCACGACGCGGCGCAACAGGCCGGGCTCGTCGGGGTAGTGGCCTTCCTTGCGCAGCTCGCCCAGGGTCTGCCGGATCAAGGTGGGCGAACGCAGGATGTTGCTCTCGGTCTCCATGTCGGCCAGCGACGGCGGGATGAACTGGTCGGCCTGCTGGGACAGTGCCGAGGTGGTGTCGCTTTGCGAGAGTTTCTTCGACTGCACGATGACTTCGGCGGTGATGTCGTAGCTCTGCTTGAGCACCAGCGGCAACAGCACGGCAATCACCGCGAATACCAGGAACACCCGTTTCACCAACTGGCGGTTGGCGAAGAAGATGCGGAAGAACTCATGCACATAGTTTTCTTTCGGTTGCGTGGTCATGGTTCGTCCCCCGGTCAGTCGTTGCTTTCTTTGTTGTCGACGCGGTAGCTGAAGCTGAAGCCGAAGCCCTGGAACAGCACCACGTCGGCCAGTTGCCGGGACAGCTCGGCGGCGCTGGCCAGGGAGGTCTTGGGCACATAGAGCATGTCTTCGGGCTGCAGGTAGGCGAGTTTCTGGCTGCCGCCGGACAACGCCTTGTCGACGTCGTAGTGCACGGCATGCACGGTGTTGCCCTCGCGGCGCATGATCACCACCGAGCCGAGCTTGGCCTTGAGGGTCGGGCCACGGGCCAGGGTCAGCGCCTCGAGCACCGAGATCGGCCGGCGGATCTCGAAGGCGCCGGGCTGGCCGACTTCGCCGAGCACGTAGATTTCGTTGGCGGCGGTGGACTTGAGCAGCACGTCCACGCTCATGCGCCCCGGCAGGCTGGCGTAACGCTCGTTGAGGTAGTCGCGCAGCTGGTTGACAGTCATGCCTTGCAGCGGCACCGAGCCGATTTCCGGGAAGGTGGCGCGGCCGTCGTTGCCGACGGTGATGTCGCGGCTCATGCCGGTGCCGGGGTGGCTGAGGGCGTTTTTCAGGTTGATCTCGTCGGTCATCGGGCTGAGCACGCGCACGGTGACCTGGTCACGGTTGGGCTTGAACACCCGCTTGTCCTGGTAGGCCTGGCGGATCGCGCTTTCCGCCTCGCCGGTGGTCATGCCTTCGACGCGCACCGCGGCGTTGGTGCTGGGCAGGGTGATGCTGCCGTCGGGCTGCACCAGCTGGTTGCCGTTCAGGCCGCTGGCGGCCATGAAGTTCAGGTCCAGGGTGTCGCCGGACTGGATGCGGTAGACCCCGGCCGAACGGTTGCTGACATGGAAGATCACTTCCAGCACGTCCTGCGGGCGCAGCACCTGCTCGCGGCGGGCGACTTCGGTGGCCTGGCTTTCGGCCGGCGGCGCGGTGAGGATCTGCACCGGCATCTGGCGGTCATCCTGGCTGGCGCAGCCGCCCAGGGCCAGCAGGCACAGGGCAATCGATGGGTATCTCATGGCGTTCATCCTGTGCGGCCTCTCAGAGGTTGTCGTACAGCCACTTGGGCATGTAGTACTTGCGCTTGTTGAACACGCTGCCGATCAGGCGGGCACCGGCCTGGGTCAGGCGCTGAGCAGCGGCCTGGGCCACTTCCCAGCGGGTCTCCTCGGCGCTGACCACCAGAATCACACCATCGACCAGGGTGCCTATCACCAGGCTATCGGCGCTGGCGTAGACGGCTTCGCCGTCGATCACCACGAAGCGGTACTGGTTGCTCAGCTGGTTCAGCAGCACGCGCAGTTGCTCGGGGTCGAGGCGGTCGCGGCCACGTTTCCAGGTCCCGACCGGCAGCAGGTCGAACGGCTGGTCGGACAGGCGCACGATGCAGTCCTGGGCCAGGGGTGGGGTGTCCTGGTCGAACAACAGGTCGCTGTAGCCGCGCAGCTTGGCCAGGCCCAGCTGCTGGCTGAGGCCCGCGACACTGAGGCTGGCGTCGATCAGCAGCACGTTGCCGGCGCTCATCAAGGCCAGCTGGCCGGCGAAGGCCAGGGCGCTGGTGCTGGTACCGCTGCCAGTGTTGGCCGCGGTCAGCAGCAGGGTGCGCTGGTCCAGGTCAAGCACGGTGGCGGTCAGGTTGGTCTCGCTTGGGGTAGCGATCGTCAGGCTTCTCGAGGATGAACCGTCCATCTCAGCTTGCTCCGTGGCCAGTGAAGACTTTGAACGGGGTCTTGAGCAGGATCTTCAGGTCCAGCATCAGGCTCTGTTCGTTGATGTAGCTCAGGTCCAGCTCCACGCGTTGATCGAAGTCGATGTCGCTGCGCCCGGAGATTTGCCACAGGCCAGTCATGCCCGGGTAGATCGACAGCCGCGCCAGGTGGTTGTCGTGGTAGCGATAGGCGTTGAACGAGGTGGGGCGCGGGCCGACCAGACGCATGTCGCCGGTGACCACGTTGATCAGGTTGGGCAGTTCGTCCAGGCTGCTGCGCCGCAGCCAGCCGCCCACCGAGGTAATGCGCGGGTCCTTGTCGATCTTGAAATCGATCGAGTCGGCGCCGTGCTTGTTCAAGTGGCGCACCGAGTCCTTGAGCGCCTCGGCGTTGGCCACCATGGTGCGGAACTTGTACATGCCGAAGGCGCGGCCTCGGTAGCCGGTGCGCTTCTGCACGAAGAACACCGGGCCTGGGCTGGAGCGCTTGATCAGCACCGCCAGCACCAGGAACACCGGCGACAGCAACAGCAGCAGGGTCAGCGCGGCCAGGCACGACAGCACGCGGTTGGTCCGCGACAGCGTCCATGGCCGGCCACCGGCGCGCCCGCTGATCCAGCCACGGCCCTGCATGTGGATGGCGGCATCGATGCGTTGCCGATGCGCCGGGTCCATGCGTTTGTCCTGGTACAGCGCCTGCAATTGCGCGCTTTTAGGTTGTCCTGTCATACCACCCTCCGTTGATCCGACTGCTCGCCACTGGGCGCCGCTTCGCTGGCGGCTGGCGAGTAGTAGTGCTTGAACCAGGCGACGAAGCGCCCGAGCCCTTCATCGAGGCCTATCTGTGGGGTGAAGCCAGTGACCCGCGCCAGGGCGCTGGCATCGGCGCAGGTGGCCAGCACGTCGCCCGGTTGCAGCGGCAGCAGCTCGATCACTGCCTTGCGGCGCAGGTGTTTTTCCAGCAACGCCAGGTAGTCGAGCAACTCCACCGGGCGCTGGCCACCGATGTTGTACAGGCGCCAGGGCGCGTGGCTGCTGGCGGGGTCCGGGGCGTATGCGTCCCACTGCGGGTCGGCGACCGGGGGCAGGGGGATCAGTCGCACCAGGCTTTCGACGATGTCGTCGATGTAGGTGAAGTCGCGCTGGTGGCGGCCATGGTTGAACAGCTGGATCGGCCGGCCCTCGCTGATCGCGCTGGCGAACTGCATCGGCGACATGTCCGGGCGGCCCCAGGGGCCATAGACGGTGAAGAAGCGCAGGCCGCTGCAAGGGATGCCGTACAGGTGGCTGTAGCTGTGGGCCATGGCCTCGTTGGCCTTCTTGGTGGCGGCGTACAGCGACAGCGGATGGTCCACGGGGTCTTGCACCCGATAGGGGGTCTGCTGGTTGGCCCCATAGACCGAGCTGGACGAGGCGTACAACAGGTGCTGCACCGGCTGGCGGCGGCAGCCTTCGAGAATGTTGAGAAAACCGGCCAGGTTGCTGTCCAGGTAGGCCTGCGGGTTCTGCAACGAGTAGCGCACCCCGGCCTGGGCCGCCAGGTGCACCACCACGTCCGGGCGCTCGCTGGCGAACAGCCGGGCCATGCCGTCGCGGTCGCCCAGGTCCAGGCAGTGCAGCGGGAAGTCACCGACCGTCTGGCGCACCCAGTGCACACGGGCGTGCTTGAGCGCCGGCTCGTAGTAGTCGTTGAAGTTGTCCAGGCCCACCACCTGGTGCCCCTCGAGCAACAGCTGGCGGCAGGTATGGGCGCCGATAAAACCGGCCGCGCCGGTGACCAGCACCTTCATGGCGCGTCCGCCTGCGGGGCGACCTGGCGCAGGCCGATGCCGCTGTAGTGCAGGCCGTGGGCGGCTACTTGCTCGGGGTTGTACAGGTTGCGACCGTCGACGATCACCCGCTCGCGCAGTTTGCTGGCGAGCATCGAGAAATCGACCACGCGAAAGTTCTTCCACTCGGTGCAGATCACCAGGGCGTCGGCGTCCTGCAGGGTGTCGTCGCGGGTGGCGCACAGGTGCAGGTCGTCGCGGTAGCCGTACAGGCGCCGGCATTCGTCCATGGCCTCGGGGTCGTAGGCGCGCACCGTGGCGCCTTCGGCCCACAGGGCTTCCATCAGGTAGCGGCTGGGCGCCTCGCGCATGTCGTCGGTGTTGGGCTTGAAAGCCAGGCCCCAGAGGGCAATGGACTTTCCGGCCAGGCCCGCCAGGCGCTGCTTGAGCTTGGCGAACAGGATGCGCCGTTGCTGGTCGTTGACCTCATGGACGCTTTGCAGCAGACGCAGCGGCATGCCGCTGTGGGCAGCGGTGTGCAGCAGGGCCTTGATGTCCTTGGGGAAGCACGAGCCGCCAAAGCCGCAACCAGGGTAGATGAAGTGATAGCCAATGCGCGGGTCGGAGCCGATACCGCGGCGCACTGCCTCGATATCGGCGCCCAGGTATTCGCTGAGGTTGGCCAGTTCGTTCATGAAGCTGATGCGCGTGGCGAGCATGGCGTTGGCGGCGTACTTGGTCAGTTCGGCGCTGCGGTTGTCCATGAACATCAGCTTTTCGTGGTTACGGCAGAACGGCGCGTACAGTTCGGCCAGCTGGTCGTGGGCGACTTCGTCGAGGGTGCCGACGATGATCCGGTCCGGGCGCATGCAATCGGCCAGGGCGCTGCCTTCCTTGAGAAACTCTGGGTTGGACACCACGCGCACCTGCAACTGGGCTTTGCCCAGGCGCTGCAGCTCGTCGCGGGCCAGGGCCATGACCTGGTCGGCGGTGCCCACCGGCACGGTGGACTTGATGATCAGGGTATGGTCGGTCGTCATCAGCGCGGCGATCTGCCGGGTGACGTTGAGCACGTGGCTGAGGTCGGCCGAGCCATCCTCGTCGGGTGGTGTGCCGACGGCGATGAAGATCAGTTCGGCGTGGCTGACCGCGTCGCTGGCCTGGGTGCTGAACAGCAGGCGGCTTTCCTTGATGTTGTCCTCCAACAGGTCGGAAAGGCCCGGTTCGCTGATCGGCGGCACGCCCTGGCGCAACTGGTTGATTTTATGGGTGTCGACATCCACGCACAGTACCCGGTGGCCGACATCCGCCAGGGCGGCTGCCTGTACCAGGCCGACGTATCCGGTGCCAAAAACGCTCACGTCCATGCGCGGTGCCTCGTATGGATGAGTAAGGGAAATGAAACAGTGGTGTGAATTCGGTATAGCTCAGCGCTGAGGATTTGCGTCAAAGCAATGGCATGTTTCGTCGAATTTACAGCCGCTGATTAACAGGGCCATGTGCCACCAACCCTTTTCCAATCCGTGTGTTAGCGAACATAGCTGCTGGCAAGTGGCTGTTCCGCGTCCCGATGAACGGTCTGATGCGGCGGAACAAGCGGGCTCTAGACGATAGTCATAATCATCAACGACTACTTGGAAGTGCCAGAAACTGGCGTCTTAATATCGTCGGAAAATTGACTATTTTACGTTGTGGTTTGTTTCACAGCTGCTACGGTTTGAGGAGCAATCCATGACGAGGGTGACCGGGACATGCGTGGCTGGATCAAGATTTCGCTGTTGCTCATCTATCTCATCAGCTTTCACGTCTATTACCGCGAGCGCATAGAAGCCTTGGGTATTGGCCTGCCGCTGGTGCTGTACCTGGGCATGTTCGCGATATTGGTCGCGGCATTGCTGCTGGCGGCGTTCACCCGCCTGGGCTGGCTGCGCTGGGGGCTGGCGGTGGTGCTGGCGGTAAGCGCGGTGTTCCTGGATGCATATGACCGTATTACCGATTCGTACCTGACCTATAGTGCGTTTGTGTCTATGGTCTATGCCGGCGGTTTCGTTCAGGAGGCGTTGCAGCAGTACCACTACGCCATAACCTTGGCGGCGGGCCGGGCGATGCTGTTGCTGTTGGGCGTCGGCCTGCGTCCCGGACATTGGCCTTGGCTGCCGCGCGCGGTGGCGCCAACGGCGCCAGTGCTGGGTGTGCTGTTGCTGATGGCGGTGCTGTTCGTGCGCGCCGGCGAAGGGGCCCGGGGCTTGCCGGTGATGTACACGCCACTGGCCTACCTGGGGCTGTTCGGCTACGAGACCTTGCACGACCATGTCGGCCCGCGCCAACCGGTGACGCTGCCACGCAGCGGCCCGCCGATGGCCCGCGATATCGTGCTGTTGATTGACGAGAGCATCTCGGGCAACTACCTGGATCTGAACACGCCGGCTGGGGTAACGAGCCATCTGCTCCAGGCGCAGCCGGGCGTGTCCATTGTCAATTTCGGCTACGCGGCGTCGATCGCCAACTGCAGTGCCGATACCAATGTCACCTTGCGTTATGGCGGCACGCGCGACGATTACTTGCGTATCAACACCACCCAGCCGTCGATCTGGCAGTACGCCAAGCAGGCGGGCCTGGGCACTGTCTACATCGACGGCCAGCGTACCGGCGGCAATCTGCAGAACCTGATGACCGAGACCGAAAAGCGCGATATCGACCAGTTCATCCAGTTCGACGACACGCCTGTGGTGCAGCGTGACATGGCTGCGTTGCAACGGCTGGTGGCATTGCTCAAGGATGGCAAGCCGCAGCTGATCGTGATCAACAAGGTTGGCGCGCATTTTCCGGTGCACGACAAGTACCCGGATGATTTCCTGATCTACAAGCCAGCCTTGCCCCGTGGGCACTTTGTCGATATTGCCGATACCGGTACCCGTGATGGCTTCGATGGCAGCACGGAGGATTGGCAGTTGTATCGTAATGCCTACCAGAACACGGTGCTGTGGAACGTCGGCGAGTTCTTTCGCCGGTTGTTTGCCGAGGGTGACCTCAGCCATGCCGTGGTGCTGTATACCTCCGATCATGGCCAGGACCTGCACGAGCGGGGTAATCCAGGTCTGAACACGCATTGCGATAGCGACCCGGTGCCGGAAGAGGGGCTGGTGCCGCTGGTGGTGATCCAGGGCCAGGGGCTCAAGACCCTCGATTGGCAGGCGCACCTGGCGCAGAACCGCAATGCATCGAGCCATTACAACTTGTTCCCGACGCTGCTCAAGTTGATGGGCTATGACGGTGAGGCAGTAAGTGGCGTATATGGTCGGGCTCTGGACATGCCGACCGATGATCCGTTTACCTTCAATGTGCGGTTCAACGCGCGGTTGGGGGCCAAGCCGGACTTTCGTCATATAGACCTTGGGCAAGTGGTTACACCAGGGGGATATATGCCGGTTGGTCGCGCGGATTGACTACCTATACTTGTTAGGCGTGTTCTGTTTTTTTGTCGCTTGGTTGTTGTTGTTGTTGTTGTTGTTGTTGTTGTTGTTGTTGTTGTTGTTGTTGTTGTTGTGCTCTTGATTTTGCTTCTAAGCGCGCGATAGTCCAGGCGCCGCCAATTGCGACTTCAGGAGGCCGAGCGGAGTTCTTGCGGAGGGAGGTGACGGGCATGGATGCCCGTCAAGCGCTGCGCCCCAGGATGGGGCGTTCAGCGCGGTCCTCCCGGGAGCAAGAACGGAGCGAGGGGACCCCGGAGCGAAGCGTAGGGGCCGGATGAACGGAGCGGAACGGTTTTGCCTACTTTTCCCCTTCAAAAAGGGACCCGCCGTAAGGGCCAGCCCTTTCAAGGTCTTTGCGTTTTTTCGGATGTGGCCGCTTCAATTCAAGATTGCCGGGGCTGCGTTGCAGCCCTTTCGCGACACAAGGCCGCTCAGGACGGCACGGTCACCTGTAGGAGCGGCCTTGCCGAGGCGTCGGACCGGTCGGAAAGGGTCGCAAAGCGACCCCGGCGAGTCTAAGTCGGACGCCAATTCTCAACACCTTGAAAGGGCTGGCCGTAAGGGCGGAAAGGTGACTGTGCGTCGCCATCGCCAATGAATGAGCGTATAACTTTCAAGACCCACGCTCTGAAAGTCAAAGTCAAAGTCAAAGTCAAAGTCAAAGTCAAAGTCAAAGTCGGTCGGCGTGGGTTTCTACAGATGTAAGCGCATTCATTTGCGATGCCGACGCATAGTCACCTTTTCGCCCTTACGTGAACTGACCCCCGAAAGTTGGACGGGGTACGCTATGGGTTCAGCGCTTGGGTCCGAAATTGTACCGGACTCAAGCCATTCAGTCTTAGACTTATACGCTCTTGGTTGTAGTAGGCGATGTAGTCCTCAAGGCCTGACGCCAGTTGTTCAACACTCTCAAACGATTGCAAATAGAAAAACTCGCTCTTGAGTGTGCCAAAGAAGCTTTCCATCGCGGCATTGTCCAGGCAGTTACCCTTACGCGACATACTCTGTTGTATTTTCTTTCTGCCCAGCATATGTCGATAAGCGGGCTGTCGGTATTGCCAGCCCTGATCGGAGTGCAATATCGGTTTGTCATCTGGGTTCAGCCGCTCGAAAGCTTGCTCCAACATCGCCGACACCATCTTGAACTCAGGGCGCGGATTGATCTGATAGGCAAGAATTTCGCCGTTGTACAGGTCCATCACAGGCGAAAGAAACAGCTTCTGCCCTTTCACCTTGAACTCTGTCACATCGGTTACCCATTTCTGATTAGGGGCTTCCGCCTTGAACTCACGCTTGAGCAGATCAGATGCAACAAGCCCTTCGGAACCTCGGTAGGAGCGATATTTCTTCACTTTTACCAGCGATTTCAGATCCATTAACTGCATCAACCGCTGCACCTTCTTGTGATTGATCACCTCGCCATGGCACCCAAGCACGGCGGTGATGCGGCGATAGCCGTACCGCCCCTTATGCCTGTGATAGACACTCTTGATGCGTTCTTTGAGGGCCGCATGCTTGTCGGCCACCAAGGCTTTGCTTTGGTAATAGAAGGTACTGCGTGCCAGCCCTGCAGCACGTAACAGCAGAGCCAGTCGATGTTCATGCCTCAATCCTTGGACAGCCTGCGCTTTCTTGGTTGCGCAGTGCGTGGATCCGCTTGGATCAAGGCATCGAGCTTTTTTAGATAGGCATTCTCCGCACGTAAATACTCCAGCTCTTCGAGCATTTGCTTAGGTGTCAACTCAGCATCTGCAGGCTTAGCAGGGCTTACGTTGGGTTGTTCTGATGCTTTGCGGGGCATACTGGATTCTCGGGCACGATGCGGGTGAAGTGCTTCTAGTCCGCCTTCATCGTACAACCTTTTCCATTGCCTGATGCTACTCGGGCCACGAATATCAAACTGTATGCAGGCTTGCTGGGCTGACAGTCCGTCTTGCTCGATGCACTGCAAAACCTTCAACTTGAACTGGGCGTCGTAGTGGCTGTACTTGGTAGCCAGACCTGCAGCACCGTGTTGCTCATAGCCCTTTATCCAACGGCGCAGCAGCGATGCACTCAGGCTATGCCTCAGTGCCACCTCATGAACACTCCGGGCAGAAAGACACTCCTCGATGAGTGCTTGCTTGAGCGCTAGGTCGTATTTCGTCATGGAACACCCTCCGCTTGGGGTCAGGCGTCCAACTTTCGGGGGTCAGTTCAACGGCGAGTCACTTTTTGTCAAACGCGACAAAAAGTAACCAAAAAACGCTGCGCTCCATTCATCCGGCCCTCCGCTTCGCTCCGGGTTCCCTCACTCCGGCCTTGCTCCCGGGAGGACCGCGCTGAACGCCCCATCCTGGGGCGCAGCGCTTGACGGGCATCCATGCCCGTCACCTCCCTCCGCAAGGCCTGCGTTCGGCCTCCTGAAGTCGCGAAGGTACGGGCGGCGCCTGGGCTGGCGCAGCTGTCGCGCGTTGGGTTTGGCGCTAGACTCTTGATCGGCAACGGCAACGGCAACGGCAACGGCAACGGCAACGGCAACGGCAACGGCAACGGCAACGGCAACGGCAGTTCTACCTTTGGCGAGCAGAAAGCGTTGTTTTACCTGCCTGCCATGTGCAGCGAATCATCGAGAATCTTCAACAAGGACGCCGCCCGCCGGGCAAACACCGCTGGGTTCGCGTACAGCAATTCAACATGCAGGCTGTCGATGATCCCTAGGTACGCATCACCATAGAGTTCGAGCTTGTTGCCATCATTGCGCGCCCAGGCATGCCGCTCGCGCAGGGCCTGGCAGAACCCTTGGCGAATCTGCTCCAGGTAGGCTTCGAAACCACCGGTCACCACGCCGCGAATCGACGCCGGCGGCAAGAACGCGGTGCGCAGCACGAAGCGCAGGTTGGCCGAGCCTGCATAGCGCTCGGCCAGGTGCAGCGGATGCCAGTGCCCCGGCGCTTCCCCACCACACGCCTCCTGACGGAAACCCGATTCGACATAGGCGGTCTCCGCCGCCAACGCCCGCTCGAACGCGCTGGTGAACAACGCGTCCTTGTTGGCGAAATGCGCATACAACGAGGCCTTGCGCATGCCCGCCAAGGCAGCGATCTCGTTCAGCGACGAACCGTCGTAGCCATGCTCGGCGAAGTGCTCCACAGCATGGTCGCACACGCGGGCGGCGGAAGGGGTCAGGGATTTCAAGGCAGTCACTCCGGGTTGACGCTGCAGGACGAGGCGCTGATTGTCTGTGTCAGGGCCGCGCGGGTCAAACCGACGATCCCCAGCGCCGCCGCCGCCAGCAACCAGGCCCAGGCCAACGGCCCGAGGGTCGCCAGATGCCCGGCCAAGGGCGTGGCGCTCGACGAAATCACCAGTTGCAAGGCACCCAGCAACGCAGCGGTCGAGCCGACATCGCGCTGTTGCGAGGACATCGCCAAGGCCATCAGCGTCGCTTCGCAGATCCCCAGGCCGAACAGCGCAAGCACCACGCCACCCAGCAGTACAGGCAAACCACCCCCAGTCAGCCCGGCCACGACCATCAACAACGCACCGGCGCCCATGCACACCGCGCCCCACCAGGCCACCCGCGCCACGCCGTGCCTGGTCACCCAGCGTCCGGACAGCGCCGCGCCAAGCAGAATGGCCACGCCGCAGCCGCCGAACAGCAGGCCGAAGTGCGCGCTGGAAAGACCAAAGTGCTGCTGGTACACATAGGCGGACCCGGCAATGTAGGCGAACAGGAAGAAGAACACCGCCGACAGCGCCAAGGCCGGGCGCAGGAAGGCGCCATCGCTGGCGATGCGGGCGTAGGTGCGCCATACCGTGCCCGGGGCCAGGCGCATACGGGCGTCGAGGGGCAGGGTTTCGCCGAGGGTCAGCAGCGAGTTGACCAGGGTCAGCAGGCCCAGGCCTGCCAGCACCAGCATGATCGCCCGCCAACCATAGGCGGCATCGACCAGGCCGCCCACGGCCGGAGCCAGAATCGGTGCCAGGCCCTCGATGGTCATCAGCAGGGCGAAGATCTGCGCCGCCCGGGCGCCGTCGGCGACATCGCGAACCATGCTCATGATCACCACCAAGGTCAGCGCGCTAGCCAGGCCTTGGATCAAGCGCGCCATCAGCAGGGCTTCCAGCGAACCAGCCGCCGCCGCGGCCAGCGACGCCAGGCTGAACACCAGCAGCCCGGCAAGCAAGGGGCGGCGGCGGCCCAGCGCGTCCACCAACGGGCCGAACAACAACTGGCCGGCGCCCATGGCCATTAGGAACACGGTCAGGGTCAATTGCACCTGGGTATAGCCGG
The DNA here is from genome assembly GCF_014268885.2 of Pseudomonas xantholysinigenes. Classification (NCBI taxonomy): domain Bacteria; kingdom Pseudomonadati; phylum Pseudomonadota; class Gammaproteobacteria; order Pseudomonadales; family Pseudomonadaceae; genus Pseudomonas; species Pseudomonas xantholysinigenes. The sequence goes on from NZ_CP077095.1 coordinate 2,716,713, forward strand.
TACCGAAGTCTCGGGCCATTTCAGGCAGGCTGGCCAGGTACATGTCGATGGCTGAAGGGCCCAAGGCGCCGATCAGCGCGAGGGAGGCGGCGAAGCGCAGGTTGGATGTGCGGGGCATGACGGGTGTATCCACAAAGTCAAACAAAACAAACCTACCGGTCGGTAGGTTTGCGGAGATTAAACAGTTCCCGGTACCCGGTCAACATGGCAGCACTTGTCGGGCGGGCAACGGCTGTCATGGCGATGAGGGGAGACCGACCAGCACAGACGCGCTCCGCATCACCTCGCCTGAGATGTCATTGAATTTTTTGCCCGTCGGTGCAGTCAGTCGAAGTGTTATCCATGGAAACCAGGAGGGCTTCGCGCAATGCCTAATCCCCAGCTGTACACCATCGAATACCAACTGCATGGCCAGCCACGCCAGTTCATCATCCGCCTGGAACACATGGACAATGCCGAGGCTTGGCATTGGGCCAGTTGCGATGCGGGTTTGGGGATCATCCCGAAATTCGGGCGGGAGCGGATCAGGAAGGTGAGCCGGCCGATGGCGGAGCGCTACGGCATCACCGAGGTGCGTTGGCGGGTGTAGGCAGATTAGCTGCCGGAATATTTGACCGCCGCCGCGGTGCGGGTCGGCACATTGAGGGTCTTGAGCAGCGAAGAAACATGGATGCGCACGGTGAACGGAGAAATATCCAGTTCCCGGGCGATTTCCTTGTTGGTCTTGCCTTGGGCGATCAGGCGCAGCACATCCTGCTGGCGGTGGGTGAGCTGCTCCAGCTCGCTGTCGGCACCCATCTGCGGCAGCAGCCCGGAGGGCGCGTAGCGCACCACCACATCGCCCTCGCGAATAGCCAGGATCGCCTCGGCGATCTCGTCCGGGGTCAGGCTCTTGCCGATGAAACCGTCGGCGCCGGCGGCCATGACCTCGGCAACCACATCCGGGTCATCGACCATCGAGGCGATGATCAGCGTGGTGCGCGGCATTTGCCGACGCAGCTCGGCGAGGCGGCCGATGCAGGTCAGGCCGGGGAAGCGTAGGTCGAGGATCAGGGTGTCCGCTGGCGTGCCCTGGCTGACCAGGCGCAACACGTCCTGCAGGCTACCGGCCTGCTCCAGCTCGGCTTCGGGCAACAGGCGGCGCACGGTGCTGACCATGGCTTCCCTGAACAGCGGATGATCGTCCGCCACGATGATGCGGCACGTCACGTCGTGGCACTCCCTGTTAGCCGACACATGCTAATTTAGCAGTCACCTGCGGCCATTTCCGGGATAAATGCAGGAATTGACTACTGGCGCACAAGGACGTTACCCCATGAAGTTCGAGAAAAACAACGAACTGGACCAAGCCAACCTGCGCATCATCGTGGCTTCCTGCGCAATCAGCTACGTGGCGCTGCTCGGCTTCCTGCCCGGGCGCGAGCTCGTGACCTACCTGCCCGTGCTGCTCTACTACGCGGCCTTCGTCGTGGTCTCGGTGATCATGCGCCAGGCCATCAAGCGCTGGCCCGGGCACTATCCCGCCCGGCGCATCTTCGGCATGCTCGGCGACTACACGGGCACCAGTTTTGGCCTGGTGGTCGGGGGCGAGGCGGCCTTGCCGCTGTATGCGGTGATGGTCTGGATCAACCTGGGCAACGGCATGCGCTTTGGCTCGCGCTACCTGGCCATCGCCACAGTTCTGGCCCTGGCTGCGCTGCTGGTGGTCTGGCAGCTGACGCCGTACTGGCAACAGCAGCCGTTCGTGGTGCTGATGCTGCTGACTACCAGCACCTTGATCCCGTTCTACGCCCACCTGCTGCTGGAGCGCACACGCAAGGCCACGGCCCTGGCCGAGGCCGCGACCCGAGAGAAGTCGCGCTTCCTGGCCCAGGCCAGCCATGACCTGCGCCAGCCGATTCACTCCATTGGCCTGTTCACCGCCTGCCTGCGCGAGGCCCACTTGGGCGAGGAAGAACGGCGCCTGGTGGACAGCATCGACCGCTCGCTGCTCAATGTCTCGCAACTGTTCCGTTCGATCCTCGACCTCTACACCCTGGACAACGGCCAGGTGCAGCCGAAGTGGGAGTCGTTCGCCGTGGATGGCTTTTTGCGCGAGCTGCTGCGCCAGAACAGCGAAGCGGCGCGCTGGGCGGGCGTTGAGATGCGCCTGGTACCCAGCCGGCACTGGATTCGCGCCGACCCGGGGATGCTGGCGACCATGGTCCAGAACCTGTTGTCCAATAGCTTCAAGTACGCCGCCGGACGCCCCTTGCTGATAGGCGTGCGCCCGCGTGGCCAGGGCCTGGCCATTGTGGTCTGCGATCGCGGGCGCGGCATCGCCCTCGAGCATCAGGACAAGGTGTTCGAGGAGTTCTACCGGGTGCGCGAACTGCGTGACAAGGATGTCGAGGGAGTCGGCCTGGGGCTGGCCATCGTCAAGCGCCTCGGCACCTTGATGGGGCTCAGGGTAAGCCTGCGCTCGCGTCCAGGACATGGCACCACGGTGACTTTGCAGGGGTTGCCGATCGTCGCGCCGCAGGTGCCGCGCTCGAACATCGACCAGGCGATCCAGGCCGGCATGCTCAGCGGTTTGCGGGTGTGCCTGGTGGAGGATGACCACAACGTGTTGCAGGCCACCAGTGCCTTGCTGCGGCGCTGGGGCTGCGAGGTGCAGGCCGAAAGCTCGCCCCACGGGCTGAGCAGTGACTGCGAGGTGATCGTCGCCGACTATGACCTGGGGCCGCAGGCCACGGGTATCGATTGCATCGACCAGCTGCGGGCCCAGCGCGGCGAGCGGGTGCCGGCCCTGATCATGACCGGCCATGACCTGGATCGCCTGCAGGGCGCGTTGCAGGCGCGCGGCATCGCCGTACTGGCCAAACCGGTGCGGCCGGCGGAGCTGCGCGCGGCATTGCGGACATTGCGCGAGGAGGCAGCGGCGCCGACCAACTAGGCCGGCGCGGCCCAAAGTCACTGGAAGGCCGGGGTCTGGCCTTCTTTCCAGCAGTTGGGGGAGGGCGTAATCAGACCCATGCCGGCGACGGCGACCATGCCGCCACTGGCCACCTGGCAGTCGAACTGGCCCTTGCCGGTGCTCACGCTGTAGTAAGTGGTGCTGGAGTCGCTGCGCAGGTTGCTGACCTTGCTCACCGGCACGCCCAGGGTGACCTCGGTGCGTTGCTTGAGGGTGTCGGCATTGGGCGAGGCGGTCTGGCAGCCGGCCATGGCGGCGAGGCCGGCGAGCAGGACCAGGGACTTGATGGGGAGGGACATGGGGATCATCGCATTGCTTCCTTGGCATTGTTCTCGGAACGCCGCTCGCCCGGCCAGGAAAGGGAGGGACTGGCCGGACGAGGGGTAGGGCGACTATAGCGCTGGCGTACCCCTGGGGATGTAGGGCAGATGTGCGAGATGGCGAATAGCTATTATTGGCTCCCGCCGCATCAATAAGCCATGGCAGGCTCAGCCCTGGCGGCGCAGCAACACGATAAAGAATCCACCCCCCAGCGCCGCCGTGGCGATACCGATCGGCAGGTCCTGCGGGGCGATCAAGGTGCGCGCGGCCAGGTCGACCCAGACCACGAACAGCGCCCCAAGCAGCGCGCAGGCCGGCAGCAGTCGACGATGCTCGGCGCCGACCAGGCGGCGGGCGATATGCGGCAGCATCAGCCCGACGAAACCGATGGCGCCCGACAGCGACACCAGCACGCCGGTCAGCAAGGCGCAGGCTACGAACACGCCGGCGCGTACCCGGCGAGTGTCGATGCCTAGGCTCACGGCGGTCTGTTCGCCGCTCATCAAGGCGTTGAGCGCGCGGGCCATCACCATCAGCAGGATGAAACCGGCCAGCACGCTCAAGGCCGGCAGCCACAGCAATGACCACTGGGCCAGCCCCAGCCCGCCAAGCATCCAGAACATCACCGAGCTCGCCGCATGGGGATCACCGGTGTACAGCAGCAGGTTGGCCAGCGCCATCACCACGAATGACACCGCGACCCCGGCCAGCAGCAGCTGTTCGCTGTCCAGGCGCCCACGTCGGCTGGCCACGCCAAGGACCAGCAGCATGCAGCCCAGGGCGCCGAGAAATGCCGCCAGCGGCAAGCTCAGCACCCCGGCGAAAGGGCCAAGGTAGAGCACCACCAACACCGCGCCCAGCACCGCCCCCGAACTCACCCCCAGCAGGTGCGGGTCGGCCAGAGGGTTGCGGGTCACTGCCTGCAGGGCACAGCCGACCAGCGCCAACCCGGCGCCGACCAGGGCGCCGAGCAGCACCCGTGGCGCACGGATCTGCCAGACGATCTGGGCCTGGCCGCGGCCGAGGTCCGCCGCCTGGGCCAGGCCCAGTTGCTGCAGGACGATTTCCAGCACCTTGGCGGCCGGCACCTGGGCCGCGCCGAACCCCAGCGACAACAGGCACGAGCCCAGCAACGCGGCGCTCAGGGCCAGAAGCAACAGGCGATAGGCCGTGGGTTGGCGCAGCGGATTCATGGCTGCGCTCCGGCAAACTGCTGTGGCTGCAATGCCCGGGCGAGTGTTTCGATGGCGGCGGCGTTTTCCACCGACGGTGTCACCTGCAGGTACGACAGCACCACGAAACGCCGCTCGCGAATCGCCGTGACTGCGCCCAGTGCCGGGTGCTGGAGTAGGTAGTCACGTTTCTGCTGCCACGAGGTCGGCCCGTAGTCGACGATGACGATGACCTGCGGATCGCGTTCAACCACGCTTTCCCAGCTGACCTCGGTCCAGCTGGCCTGCACGTCGGCCATGACATTGCGCCCGCCGGCGCTGTCGATCAGCGCCTGGGGCATGCCCAGGCTGCCGGAGGTGGTGGGGCGATCCTCGCCGCTGTCGTAGAGAAATACCCGCGGCCTGGTCTGTACCGAGGCCATCGCAGCGCTGACGCGCGCGACACGCTGGCGCAACGCGGCGATCAGCGTATCGGCCCGCGCGCTGACGCCGAAGATCCGCCCGAGGTTGCCCAGGTCGGTGTAGAGGTCCTCGAGACTCGCCGGGTGCCAGGGCATGATCCGCGAGCAGGATTCGCTCAACTCGTAAACCGGGATGCCGAACGGCGCCAGGCGCTGCGGCGTGAGCGGCCCGCCCACCTGCATGCCATAGCTCCAGCCGGCGAACAGCAAGTCGGCGTCGACGTCCAGCAGGTTCTCCACCGAAGGGTAGCGCGGCGCCAGCTCCGGTAGGCCATGCAACGCCTCGCGCAGTGCCGGGTCGAGGCTTTTCCAGCCGCTGATGCCGCTGTAGCCGACCATGCGTTCGCGCAGCCCAAGGGCCAGGAGCATGCCGGTCAGGTTGACATCGTGGCTCACCGCCCGCTGCGGTGGTTGGGTGAAGGTGACTGCGCGGTCGCAACTGCGCACGGTCACGGGGAAGCTGTCCGCCATGGTGCACAGGGGCAGGCAGGCGAGCAGTAAAACAAGCCAGGGTTTCATGCGTGACGGATCCAGGTAATGCGTGGGTGATCGCCAATGGGATGCCGGTCGACCAGGGCGTGAACGCCAAATACCTCGGCCAGGCACTGTTCGGTCAGGACCTCGGCGGGCGTGCCGTGGTTGACCAGGCGACCCTGCTCGATCAGGTACAGCCGATCGCAGAAGGCCGCGGCCAGGTTGAGGTCATGGAAGCTGGCCAACAGGCCCAGGCCACTACCGCGCAGGTGCTGCAGCAATGCCAGTTGATGGCGTGGGTCGAGGTGGTTGGTGGGTTCGTCGAGAATCAGCAGGCGCGGCTGCTGGGCCAGCGCCCGGGCCAGCAGCACACGCTGCTTCTCGCCGCCGGACAAGCTGGCGAACGCCTGCGTGGCGCGTTGCAGCAGGTTCAACTGGCGCATGGCAGCGTCCACTGGTGCGCCAGGGCCATCGCCGTCGAGCCAGCCCAGGTGCGGGGTGCGGCCCATGGCGACGACATCGCGCACGCTCAGGCCGAAGTCTTCGGGAAACTCCTGGAGCATCACCGCCACGCGCCGGGCCAGCCAGCGCGGTGGATGCCGCCAGATATCCTCGCCGTCGAGCAATACCCGGCCGCTGCGTGGCCGGCTGAAACGATAGGCGCAGCGCAGCAGGCTGGTCTTGCCACTGCCATTGGGGCCGATCAGGCCGACGAATTCACCGGGGCGCACCTCGAGGTCGATCGCTGCCAGCAGGTCGGGCGCGCCGGGGGACGGCGACCAGTGCAGGTGTTCGAGGCGCAGGAGGGGCACAGGCATGAACAGACACCAGGACGGGAGGAATGAACCCGACGGTGACGGTGGCTGGCAGCCGCGCAGGCGGCAGGGCGCCTGGCACACTCAGCGCACCCGCCCTCCGCGGGAATGGCCATGGGCGAATCAGGCCGGTCTCCGGGCTTGCGAGGGTCGTCGGGCATTCACCTTCCCATGCTCGGGGCACAGTGGTCTGTCGAATGCCTGGCTCGCTTACCGTTGCGGGGGCAGCGCCGGACTTCCCGCCAGGGGCGAGGCACCGGCTTCCCGTTTAACCCCAGGCGCTGCGGCCTGGGACACCTGAAAGCAGGGGCGCATCTGAGCATTTATGCCGGGGTGAGTCAATGCGCCGAGGTTCAGGGGCGTCTGCGCAGGTTCAATTGGCCAGCAGCCGCTCGTGGACCCAGCCTTGCGCGGTGAGCACCATAGCGCGGGTTTCTTCCAGGGGCTTGCTGGCACTGGCAAGCGCCTGGTCGAGGCCGGTGATCCCGGCCTGGATCGCGCTGTCGGCGGCCCAGGCTGGCAGCTCGTTGATCCGGTAACTGTAGGTGACCTGCGTTTGCCGGCGCCCCTGCTGTTCGCCGGGCACGCTGAAGCCCTTGATGGCGGTGACCTCGGCCTTGCCGAAGCACAGGCCGCCGATGTTCCCGGTCTTGCCCTGGCGAGCATCGGCCTTATAGTAGCGGCGGCCCTCGTCGGTGAGGTCGTAGGCGTAGTAGATGTCGGTGCGCGCCGGTTGCCACAGGCGCTCGGGGACTTCGGTGCGGCTGATCTCGCGTTCACTGACCACGCCGACCTGGGCCAGGGCATGCAAGGCCTTGTTGGTGCCCTCGACATCGAAGTCGCGGGTGCGGGTGGGAAAGGCGCTGATCACGAAGCAGTAGGGGTACTGGGTGTCGAGGTAGGCCTGGGCCGCCTGGCGCAGCTCGGCTTCGCTGGGCTGCTGGCCGTCCGAGCAGCCGACCAGGCTCGCCAGCAGGGCCGGGGCAATGAGCTTCCTGTCCATCGTAGGGCTTCCTTGAATTGCCGATCACGGGTAGGGCGCTGGGATTAGAACCCGCGCGGCAGAGCGTCCGCAATCGTGGCAAGACGACATATCGACGGGCTTGTGCGGCGGTTGGCAGTTGGTGCCCGGCGCGCCACCGGTGACTGCCCGGCAATTTGCCCATGCTCATCCATACTGCTCTGATCCGCCCCGCGTCGTCGGGGCCTGACGGGGAGGAGCATGCGATGGCCAAGAACGCCGGCAGCAAACGCAAGCGGGACAGCGCCGCGGAAAAACTCGGGCGCAAGCCCTATGACGCCGAGCTCAAGCGCCTGCACACCGAGCTGGTGAAGCTGCAGCAGTGGGTGGTCGCCAAGGGGCTCAAGGTGTGCATCGTCTTCGAGGGCCGCGATGGCGCTGGCAAAGGCGGCACGATCAAGGCCATCACCGAGCGGGTCAGCCCACGGGTGTTCCGCGTGGTGGCGCTGCCAGCACCGACCGAGCGGGAAAAGACCCAAATGTACGCCCAGCGCTACCTGACCCACCTGCCGGCGGCCGGCGAGGTGGTGATCTTCGATCGCAGTTGGTACAACCGCGCCGGGGTCGAGCGGGTCATGGGGTTCTGCAGCGACGAGCAGGCGCGCAAGTTCCTCACCGTGGTGCCGATGTTCGAGCGGATGATGGTCGAGTCGGGGATCATCCTCATCAAGTACTGGCTTGAAGTCAGCGCCCAGGAGCAGACCCGCCGCCTGCAGGACCGTATCAACGACGGGCGCAAGCTGTGGAAGCTGTCGCCGATGGACGTCAAGTCGTACACCCGCTGGGACGACTACACCCGCGCCCGCGACGACATGTTCGCGGCCTCCGACTCGTCCTGGGCGCCTTGGTACATGGCCCGCTCGGAAGACAAGCGCAAGGCGCGGTTGAACATCATCAGCCATCTGCTGCAGCAGATCCCCTACAAGGACCTCAGCCACGAACACCAGGTGGCGCTGCCCAAGCGCGGCAAGATCGGCAAGTACAAGGCCCAGCCTTACCCGTTCAAGATGGTCGCCGAGCGGTTTTGAATCATAGGTAGTGGGCGTTGATGTATGCGCTGATCTGGCGGCCGGCAGACTCGGAATATTCAAACGTCAGCTGGCCATCGGTGACACGGTACTCGATGGGCGGCGTTTGCGAGCGAACGATGATCGAGGCCAATGCAGCGCCGCCGTGCTTGAAGTTGTCGACGAAAACGAAACACCCCCAGTTGATGTCTTCCTGCATCGACGGATCGCCCTTGCGCGCCGAGGGGTGGGCAAAAGGCGGAATTTCGATGTGGTCGTGGCGTGTGACCTCGTCCTCTTCAGCGCTCTTGGGCACGATGGCTTCGTACTTGAGGGTGTCGCCGCAGTAGGTTTGCGCGATGATCAGTTTGGGATTGCCGACCCGCAGAGTTCTCGACATCGGGTTGATGCTGATATCCAGGAACACGAAGTTCGCGCTGAGCTTATGGAAGCGGCCATCGTAGAACACGGCCATTTCATACCCGCCGCCAAAGAACTCGAGCAGGCTGTCAGCGCTGTCGCCCTTCCTGAACTCCGCATTTAGCAGATGGGCGACCTGGGTCAAGGCTATGGAGGCCGCATAGGCCGAGATTTCATCTTCGCCAGGCGGCGCTGGGGCAATGCTCTGCATGATCGGCGCGAAGTCATGCACGACCGAGGCGCCAGATCCACCGCAGTGCACCTCGCCGAGGATGGGGCACTCGAACTGCTCGCAACCAATGCTGAAAGTATGCAGTTGGTCTTCTTCAAGGATGGCGCCGGCAAGCTGCAGTTCGTGTGTGCCAAGCTTGTCGAACAGCTTTTTCATGACGTCCCGGGTAATGCGGATTCTGCCGGACAACCTGCGCAAGCGTGTGATGAAGTGCCTGGCCTGTAGCTGGCTGTCTGCCCATGCCAGCGCACAGTAGTCAGTGATGATGCAGACCTTTTGCGAGGACTTGTTGATTGCCCAGCTGCCTGAAAAAAAATTGGAAACGTTGCCCAGGGTTGGCAATACGGTCTGAGGCGGTCCCGCTTCTCCCACTGGCCCGTTGATGAGCGTATCGGCGATGACGATGGCGCAGCCGGCAGGGTTGTAGGAAGCAATGACGGTCATGCGGATGGTCCTTATTTGTCAACGACGGTTGGACGAGTATCGATGCTCACCACCACCGACATGCCCGGCCGCAGGCGTCGGGCATCGGCCTGGTCGGTGTCGACGAGGATGCGCACCGGAATGCGCTGGGCGATCTTGACGAAGTTGCCGGTGGCGTTGTCGCTTTGCAGCAGGGCGAATTCGGAGCCGGTGGCCGGCGAGATCTGTTGCACATGGCCGCGCAGCTTGAGGTGGTTGAGCGCGTCGACGGTGAAGGTCGCCGGCTGGCCGATGCGCACGTTGGCCATCTGCGTCTCCTTCATGTTGGCGATCACCCACAGGGTGTCTGGCACCAGCGCCATCAGCTGCGCGCCGGGGTTGACGTAGGCACCCAGGCGGGTGCCGATCTGGCCCAGCTGGCCGTCGCGCGGGGCCTTGACCCGGGTGTTGTCCAGGTCGATGCGGGCTAGCTCGACGGCTGCCTTGGCGTTTTCCACCGAAGCTTCGAGGGCCGCGCGATTGACGATCACCGTCTCGCGGTCCTGGCGGGCGATTTCCAGCGCAGCCTTGGCTTGGGCCACGCTGGCGATGGCGGCGGCATGGCTGGCGCGGCTCAGGTCAAGTTCGCGGCGCGACACCGACCCATCGCTGACCAGCGCCTGGTTACGCTGCAGATCGGCGCGGGCCTTGGCGGCCTGGGCCGTGGCGTCGCTGATGGCGGCCTGGCGCTGGGCGATGGTGGCTTCGGCGCTGTTGCGCTGCTGCAGGTTGTTGGCCAGCGCCGCCTGCTGTTGCTTGAGCTGGGCGATGGACTGGGCCAGGCGCTGGGTGTAGATGCGGTCGTCCAGGCGTACCAGCAGGTCGCCTTGCTTGACGAACTGGAAGTCGTGTACCGGCACCTCGACAATGTAGCCCCCCAGCTGCGGGCCGATGATGGTCACCTGGCCGCGCACCAGGGCGTTCTCGGTGCTTTCGATGGCGCTGCTGAATGGCGGCAGGCGCCAGGCGTAGAGCACCAGCAGGATGCCGGCCAGGGCCACGGTGGCGAAGCTCAGCGACGACAGCAGGCGCACTCGCCGGGTGCGCACGGCATCGCTCGGCTGGCTGGGCGGCACGCTGCCCTCGGGGGTCTCGGCGATAGCGGTGGTGGTAGTGGTTGGCGTTTCCTGGGTCATCGGGTCGAGGCACCGCTGGTGGCGTTGAGGTAGCGCAGGTAAAGGCTGCGAATGAAGATCCAGATCATGGTCAGGATAGCGATCACCCCGATCAGCATGAACACATCGTTGTAGGCCAGCACGTTGGCCTCGCGGGTCGCGGCGTTGGCCAGCAGGCGCATGCCCACTTCGTTGCGCTGCGCCGGGTCGACGATCACCCCGGCATAACTGGCGCCGCCACCCTGGACCCGCGCGCCGACCAACGGCTCAAGGGCGCTGAGCTGGTCGACCAGGGTGCTGGAATGGAATTTCTCGCGCAGGGTCTGGAAGGTGCCCAGCAGCGCCGAGCCGATCAGCCCGCCGAGGTTGTTGCAGATACCGAACAGCACCGAGAAACTCACCAGGTTGCGCGGATTGGCCCGCACATGGCCGATGCCCAGGGCCATCGACGGGCCGAAGAAGAACGTACTGCCGAAGGCCAGCAGGAACTGGCTCAGGTACATCTGCGCCGGACGGGTGAGGTTGCTCGAGCTGCTGTCCATGAAGGCGCCTGCGGCCATCGCCGCCAACGAGATGAACAGCGGCAGGACCAGGTGGTTGGGGTTGATGGTCAGGGCGCTGGTGGCAAGCCCGGCGATGGCGCCCAGCAGCATGATCGCGTACAGCGTGCGCATCTGCTCGCTGCCCATGTTCAGCGCCTGCAGAAAACCCACCGCGCCGGTGGATTGCTCGGAGGTGACCATGCGGATCAGGATCACGCACAGGGCCAGGCGGACGATCGCGCCGCTGCCCAGCCAGCGGGTCATCAGCAACGGGTTGCTGCGGTTGTGCTCGATGGCCAGGCCCGAGAAGATCAAGGCAATGGCGCCCGCCAGCGCCACGCCGATCCAGGGCGCGTCCAGCCACCAGTCGATGCGCCCGAGCGACAGCGCCGCGCAGAGCAGGGCGGTGCCACTGGCCATCAGCGAGAAGGTCAGGAAGTCCAGGGGTTCGAAGGTCTTGAAGCGGTCGCCGGGGGGCAGCTTGAGCAACAGCACGCAACCCAGCGCGGCCAGCGCCAGGCCCAACTCGAACAGGTACAGCCCGCGCCATTCGGCGATCTGCAGCAAGTCCTCGGAGAAAATCCGCGCCAACGGCACCGCCAACTGCGAGGCGCCCAGCCCCAGCACCATGGCCTTGAGCCGCCACTGGGCGGGGAAAGCCTGGATCATGTAGTACAGCCCCAGCGAGCTGAGCGCGGCACCGACCATGCCATGGGCGGCGCGCACGGCGATGGCCGAATTGAGGTCGTTGACGAACAGGTGAGCGAAGGTGACCAGGGCGTAGAGCACCAGGAATACTTCGGTAAAGGCGCGCAGGCCGAACTGCTGGCGGAATTTCACCAGCAGCAGGTTCATCGACACGTTGGTCATCACGAACGCGGCCGGCAGCCAGGCCATCTCTGCGCTGGTGGCACCCAAGGCCCCTTGCAGGAACGGCAAGTTGGCCACCACCAGCGCGTTGCCCAGGCCGCCGGTGATGGCCACCAGCAGGCCGACCACGCCGAACGCCAGGCGCTTGGCCGGCGCGTGCAGGGGCGTCGACGGCGAGCCGGGCAGGCTGGGTTTTTCGTGGGGCTGCCACTGACGAGGGGCGTATTTGTCCATCGGGTTGTCCGTTACCGCAGGTCAGCTGACTGTACGTGAGTGGTGGGGGCCTTGGAAACCGTGGCTTACAGGGTAAGTGACAAGCGCATTGCGCAGCGGTTTTCCAGGCCGTGGGCGCGCTCCTCGGCCAGCACGGCCAACAGGCGTGGGTCGAGGTTGGCGACGGGCTGCGAGATAAAGCCATAGCGCTGGTAGAACGGGGCGTTCCACGGCACGTCGGCGAAGGTGGTCAGGGTCAGCCAAGCCAGGCCGCGTTGGCGGGCGGCCTGGGTCGCCTGGTCGAGCAGGCGTCGGCCCAGGCCTTGGCCCTGGGCCTGGTGGCTTACCGACAGTTCGTTGATGTGCAGGGCGTCGGCGGCGACCGTTGCACAGAGAAAGCCTGCCGGGTGGTCGTGTGCATCCACCGCGACCCAACTGGTGCCGGCGATGGCGAATGCCAGGTGGTCGGCCTCGGTCATGACTTCGCTGTCGGCCAGCCAGGCCAGCGACGGCAACTGCCGAAAGGCCTGGGCGGCGGAGCGCTCGACAGCGGGCAGCAGGGAGACGTCGCGGGCGAGGGTGGGACGGATGTGCATGGTAAAGGCCTGGCGGTTGTGAAACTCGACGGTAGGAGCCAGCTTGCTGGCGAACCAGGCAACAGGGTGAATGGCACCGGCCATGCCGGCTCCTGCAAAAGGCCGAGTTTGCCAGATCCTTCTGCAAAGGTGTTGCAATGACATTGTTATAACGTAACATTTAGACCTTTCCTCCCTCCCCAGGACCGCCCCCGTGATCCGCAAGAACCCCTCCGGCCACCTCCCCGAAATCGCCGAGTCCGCCTACATCGACCACACCGCCATCATCTGCGGCAAGGTGATCATCCATGACAATGTGTTCGTCGGCCCTTACGCGGTGATCCGCGCCGACGAGGTGGACGCCAGCGGCGACATGCAGCCGATCGTGATCGGCGCCAACTCCAATATCCAGGATGGCGTGGTGATCCATTCCAAGTCCGGCGCCGCGGTACGCATCGGCCAGTACAGCTCGATCGCCCATCGCTCCATCGTGCATGGCCCGTGCGAGGTCGGCGACCGGGTGTTCATCGGTTTCAACAGCGTGCTGTTCAATTGCAAGGTCGGCGACGGCAGCGTGGTCCGGCACAACTCGGTGGTCGATGGCCGTGACCTGCCACCGCGCTTCTACGTGCCGCCCACCGAGCACATCGGCCCGCACACCGACCTAGCCAGCTACCCTCCGGTGAGTGTGTCGGCCTCGGAATTCTCCGAGGACGTGGCGCGCACCAACATCGATCTGGTCCAGGGCTACAAGGCCCTGCAGAACGAGTTCTGATCATGGACAGCCTATTGGTGCGCAACGCCCGGCTGGTCAATGAAGGCCGCGAGTTCGAAGCAGACCTGTTGGTGCGCCACGGCCGCATCGAGCGGATCGCCGGCAGCCTCGACAACACCCGGGCGACGCTGGAACTCGATGCCGCCGGTGCCTGGCTGCTGCCGGGGATGATCGACGACCAGGTGCATTTCCGTGAACCAGGCGCGCCGCACAAGGGCAGTATCGCCAGCGAGTCGCGGGCGGCCGTGGCAGGTGGCATCACCAGCTTCATGGACATGCCCAACACCCAGCCCGCGACCCTGACCCTCGAGGCCTTGGCCGACAAGCAACGGCGCGCGGCCGCAGGCTCGCGGGCCAACTACGGTTTCCATTTCGGCGTCAGCCACGACAACCTCGACACCATCGCCGCACTCGACCCGCGCGCGGTGGCTGGGATCAAGGTGTTCATGGGCGCCTCCACCGGCAACCTGCTGGTGGACGATCCACAGGTGCTGGAAAAGCTGTTCATCTATGCGCCAACCATTGTCCTGGCCCATTGCGAGCACACCCCGAGCATCCTCGAGAACGAGGGCTGGTGGCGCAGCCGCCACGGCGAGTTCATTCCACCGGCGGCGCACCCGTTGATCCGCGACGCCGAGGCCTGTTACCGCTCATCCAGCCTGGCGGTGGAGTTGGCCCGGCGCTTCGGCACGCGCCTGCACGTGCTGCACCTGACCACCGCCCGTGAGCTTGCGTTGTTCCAGCCGGGGCCTGTGGCCGGCAAACGCATCACCGCCGAAGTGTGCCTGCATCACCTGCTGTTCGACGACAGCGACTACGCCACCCTCGGGCACCTGATCAAGTGCAACCCGGCGATCAAGACCGGCAGCGACCGCGATGCCCTGCGCCGGGCGTTGGCCCGCGACCTGATCGATGTGATCGGCACCGACCATGCGCCGCACACCCTGGAGGAAAAGCGCCGGGTCTACACCCGCGCACCGGCTGGCCTGCCGCTGGTGCAGCATGCGCTGCCGGCAGCGCTTGAGTTGGTCAGTGAGGGGGTGTTGAGCATGGCCCAGGTGGTGCGCAAGACCAGCCATGCGGTGGCTGAACTGTTCGCCATTGGCGAGCGGGGGTTTCTGCGCGAGGGCTACTGGGCGGACTTCGCCCTGGTCGAGCGCCTGGCCACGCCACGCCCGGCGGCGGACGACCCGGTGCTGGCCCGTTGCGGCTGGACCCCGTTCCAGCAGCGCAGTTTCCACCATGTGGTGCGCAGTACGGTGGTGTCGGGTCAGCTGGCCTGGTACCAGGGGCGGGTGCGCGACCAGTGCCAGGGCCTGCCTTTGACATTCGACCGCTGAGCTCTCTGTAGGAGCGGCCTTGTGCCGCGAAAGGGACGCAAAGCGGCCCCCGCATCTGGCGCCAGTGGGGCTGCGATGCAGCCCTTTCGCGGCACAAGGCCGCTCCTACAGAACGTGTGCAAGCCCCCAGCCTCCAGGAACCTTCCCATGACTGAAGAACAACTGCTGCAACAACCCGCCAACGCCTACATGAACGAACCACAGCGCCAGTTCTTCCGCACGCTGCTGCTGGCCCAGCGCAGCGAGTTGCAGTTGCGCATCGAGCAAGAGTTCCGCGCCCTGCGCGAACAGGAAGTGCACAGCGACCCCGCCGACCTCGGCAGCGCCGAGGAAGAGCGCCATTGGCAACTGCGCTCGCTGGAGCGGGAAAAGAAGCTGCTGGACAAGATCGACCAGGCGCTGGAACGCCTGGCCCGGGGCGACTACGGCTGGTGCGCCGAAACCGGCGAGCCGATCGGCCTGCGCCGCCTGCTGCTGCGGCCCACCGCCACCTTGTGCGTCGAAGCCAAGGAACGCCAAGAGTTGCGTGAGCGGCATGTGCGCGATGACGCCTAGTCGCTGTTCAGCCCCTGGACCTGGAGCTGCCAGCGCACCGAGCTGACGCCTTTCTCCAGGCTTATCCGGCCCACCAGGCGCTCCAGCTGGGTCGGCGCCTGCGGCGTGCCGAGCAGCTCGGCACGCACTTCCAGGCGTGCGGCGTCGGCCAGGTCCTCGCTGTGCAGCGACTGCAGGCGCAGGCCCGGGTCGCTGAGGCTGTGCAGCATCAGGCTGCGCACCTGGATCTCGTCTTCGGCGCGGCAAACGATGCGCACTTCGAAGCGTTGCTCCACCTCATCGGCAGGCAGCACTTCCTGGCGGTCCAGGCGCTGGGCCAGGTCGCGCAGCAGGATGTTGGCGCACAGCACCACCAGGCTGCCCAGGCTCGCCTCGAGCAGTAAACCGAGGCTGCACAGTACGCCGATCGCGGCGGTGCACCAAAGGGTGGCGGCGGTGTTCAGGCCGCGCACGTTGAAACCATCGCGCATGATCACGCCACCGCCGAGAAAGCCGATCCCCGACACCACATAGGCGGCGATGCGCGAGGCGTCGGTGGGGGCCATGCCCGGCACTGCCTGGGTCATCAGCACGAACAGGCAGGCGCCGGTGCTGACCAGCGCATTGGTGCGCAGGCCGGTCAGGCGCTGGCGCAGTTGACGCTCGGCGCCAATCAGCGCGCCGAGCAGCAGGGCCACGCTGACGCGCAGCAGAAAGATTTTCCAATCCATAGCGAACCTCGTTCCACGGGCAAGTGCCCGCACAGGCGCCAACCCTTGGGCGGCGCGATTGAAAGCAAAGAGTGCGCAGGACCACCGCTCCGGCCCGGTGTGGGGCAGGGCGTGAGGAAAGCGGGGAGGGACCAGCCTGCGAAGGCTGGGCAATACCACCGTCTACCGTGTGCGGCGAGACAGTGGCAGGAGCGCTGCCGGACTAGCTCGCCGTGTGGGCCTGTCGCAATCGACTGGGGCTACTGTCCAATGCAGGGGTCTCCTGTGAGGGGATGCTTGAGTGCGCGGCGGACCATACGCCTCGACCCGCTCGGGGTCAAGGCGCGGCGCATGACGATTGTGTTACGCCAGGCGCTGGCAGACGTAGGCCTGGGTCTGGTAGGGGAAGGCGATGCTGTCACGGCCCTTGAGGGCCGGGTGGCTGTCGATCAGGGCTTGCAACTGGCCCATGACCTTGTCCTGTTCGGCCTGGGGCAGGGCAGCAATGAAGCTCACCGAGCGCAGGCGTTCGAGGATCACCGTCTGCGGGCTGCCGACGTGGACATGGGGCAGGGTGCTCAGTTGCGGCGCACTGAACCAGCGGCCATCGAAGGCGTTGCGCCAGCGCCCGGTGTGGAAGCGTGGCGTGTCGCCTTCGTAGGGGGTGATGATTTCGGTAATGCGCGCCACCCAGTCCACCGACTCGTCGCGCACATTCCATACCAGGCCGAGGCGGCCCCCGGGGGCCAGCACCCGGTGCATCTCGGCCAGGGCGGCGCTGTCGGCGAACCAGTGGAAGGCCTGGGCGCACACCAGCACCTGCTGGCTGGCATCGGCCACCGGGATTTGCTGGGCGGTACCGTCGAGCACCGGCACCTGCGCCAAGTGCTCGGTGAACTGCGCGCGCATCGCCGCCACCGGCTCGACGGCCGTCAACTGTGGCGCAAGGGCACTGAGCAGGCGGGTGAACTTGCCGGTGCCGGCACCCAGGTCCAGCACCGCTGTGCCTGGGGCAATGCCCAAGGCATGGCGCAACCAGTCCTGCAAGGCGGCGGGATAGTCCGGCCGGCCTTGCTCGTAGTTGCCCGAATAGCGGGAAAAACCGGTGCTGGCTGCTGCGTGTACATCCTTCATGGAAAACCCCTCCGAATGGCCTGCTGGCAATGTTACCCTTGCGCCTTTCGTTGCCAACCCCCCGGATCGTCTGATGTTGTTCAATCTCGCTGTGCTGTTCGGCACCCTGGTGGCCATGGAGGGCGTCGGCACGCTGGCCCACAAGTACGTCATGCATGGCTGGGGCTGGTGGTTGCACCGTTCGCACCATGAGCCGCACCTGGGCATGCTGGAAACCAACGACCTGTACCTGCTGGCCCTGGGCCTGATCGCTGCGCTGCTGGTCGCCCTGGGCAAGGCCGGGCATGCGCCGCTGCAGTGGGTCGGTGCTGGGGTGGCGGGGTATGGCGTGGCCTATGTGCTGGCCCACGATGGTTTTTTCCACCGGCACTGGCCACGGGCGCCGAGGCCGGTCAATCGCTACCTCAAGCGCCTGCACCGGGCGCACCGCCTTCACCATGCGGTGAAGGGGCGCCAGGGTAGCGTGTCGTTCGGGTTCTTCTATGCGCCGCCGCTGCGCGTGCTGAAGCGGCAGTTGAAGCAGCGGCGCGGCTGAGGCGTACGTTTACCGCGCCAGCTAGGCCGGCGTCTACGGTGCCGGTGGCAGCGGGGCGACCACTTCCGCGGCGCGCTGCCCGCGGCTCACCCACCACCCAAAGCCCGCCGCCGTGAAGAACATGATCAAGCTGTAGATTGCCGCCGGCACCGCCATGGTGGCGTTGTTCAACAGCGATGGGCTCAGCGCCAGGGCGATGGCCAGGGTGCCGTTGTGGATGCCGATTTCCATGCCGATGGCAATTGCCTGGCGCTTGGGAATGCGCAACAGCCGTGGCAGCCAGTAGCCCACGCCCAGGCTGAGCAGGTTGAACAGCAACGCTGCGCCGCCAACGATCGGCGCGTACTCGACCACCGTCTGCCAGTCCTTGGCCAGCGCCAGGACGATGGTAAAGGCCAGGAACAGCGCCGCCACCAGTTTCATGGGTTTCTCCATGCGCGCGGCGAAGCCCGCCGCCCAGTGCCGTATCAGCATGCCCAGAGCCACCGGCAACAGCACGATGGCGAACACCTGCATGACCTTGGCGAATTGCAGCGGGATGGCCTGGTCGGAGGCCATGAACCAGGCCAGCGACAGGTTCACCAGCAGCGGCATGGTGAGGATGGCGATCAGCGAGTTGACCGCGGTCAGGGTGATGTTCAGCGCCACATCGCCATGGGCCAGGTGGCTGAACAGGTTGGCGGTGGTGCCGCCCGGCGAGGCGGCCAGCAGCATCAGGCCCACCGCCAGCGCCGATTCCAGGCCGAAACCGTTGGCAATCAGGAAGCACACCAGCGGCAGCAGCAGGATCTGGCACGCCAGGCCGACTACCACCGGCTTGGGGTACTTCACTACCCGGGCGAAGTCGGCCAGGGTCAGCGACAGGCCCAGGCCAAGCATGATGATGCCTAGGGCCAGGGGCAGGATGGCGGTCAGCAGGGGCGAGGCGGTCATGGGCGGGTTCTCGGGCGAAGGATTTTTCGAGTGTAGGCGGCGCCTGAACGATAGCTAATTGCAATGCGCCAGCTTTAGTAACCGTTTATTACCAAGGCTGTGCGCCCGCGTCGCGTTGCGGTCAGGCGCCTGGCGCAGTAGCATTCGCGCTTTTGCCGAGGATTCGCCCGTCATGCCGTTCCAGCAAGGTCTGCTTGCCACCCCGGTGCCGGCCCATGCCCGCCACCTGTTTTTTGCCCTGGATTCGCACGAGGCGCTGCCAGGGGTACTCGACCAGTTGATCACCCAGGTCGACGGCCAGAATCTGATCCTCGCTATCGGTGCCCCGCTGGTGAAAGCCTTGGGCCGTGAAGTGCCGGGGCTGCGCAGCTTCCCGCAATTGGACGCGGTGGTGGAAAACCCGGCGACCCAGCACGCCCTGTGGCTGTGGCTGCGCGGTGACGAGCGTGGCGAGCTGTTCCTGCGCGCCGAAGCCTTGTGCCAGTTGCTGGCCCCGGCGTTGCGCTTGGTCGACAGCGTCGACGGCTTCCTGCACCGCGGCGGCCATGACCTGACCGGTTACGAAGACGGCACCGAGAATCCGGTGGACGAAGACGCCGTGGCCGCCGCCATCGTGCCTGGCGATGTGCCGGGCCTGGCCGGCTCCAGCTTCGCCGCCTTCCAGCTGTGGAAGCATGACCTGAACTACTTCAAGTCGCTGCCCCAGGCCGAGCAGGACAACATCATCGGTCGCCGCCTGAGCGACAACGAAGAGCTCGCTGACGCGCCGGCATCGGCCCACGTCAAGCGCACCGCCCAGGAGAGCTTCGAGCCCGAGGCGTTCGTGGTACGCCGTTCGCTGGCCTGGGCCGACGAGCGCGGCGCGGGCCTGGCGTTCGTTGCCCTGGGCTTCTCGCTGGACGCCTTCGAAGTGCAGCTGCGGCGCATGAGCGGGCTGGAAGATGGTGTGATCGATGGCTTGTACCGCTTCAGCCGGCCGTTGAACGGTGGCTACTACTGGTGCCCGCCACTGACTGCCGACGGCGCCGACCTGAGCTTGCTGCTGGGCTGAATGCCTGGCTCGCCAGCAAGGCTGGCGTCTACAGGAGGGCGCATGGCTCGAGGCCTGCGCGCCCCCTGTGGGAGCAACTGCCTTGCTCAACTGCTAAAGCTAGCGCGATCCCTGTGGGAGCGGGCTTGCCCGCGAACACCGGCGCAGCCGGTACCAAGCACCGCCTTGTTTGGTTCGCAGCGGTCTAGAACGGCACCGCCACCGTCAGCTGGCTGTACACGTTAGTGCCGCTACCCACCTGGTTGCCGCCATTGCTCTGATCCTTGCGCGGCTTGAACAACCCCAGCAGCGGGGTGACGATCAGGTGCGGGGTCACCGCCCATTCCACGTACAGGTCCAGCTCCTGGGCATCCAGGTTCAGGTTGTCGCGGCTGCGCACGGTATCGAAGTCGAAGTACAGCGCGCCAACGGTGACATCCTCCCGCGGCGTGGCCTTGAGGCCGACATGGTGGATGCCGCTGTTGGTGTTGAAGGGGCCGGCGTAGTTGCCGGCCACCTCGCCCTGGATCCAGGTGCCGTAGCCGCTGGACAACCCGGTGAACAGCAAGTCCCAGCCCGCTGAGTAGCGCGTGTAGCGGTAGCTCAGTTGCGGCGCCCAGGGCGCTTCGGCGAAGGTATAGCCAGCCTCGGCGTACCAGGCGGTCTCGCTGCCGCCGCGTTTGTCCTGCCAGGCGTATTCGAAGGCGAAACGGGTGTTCTCCAGCCCGGCGCTGCCTTCGCCGCGCAGGCTGTAGACGTCCATGCCTTCGCGGGCCTTCTGGAATTCACTGGCCCACTGGTCGGCGACATCGATACCGTGAATATAGGTCAGCCCCAAGGTGCCCAGATCGTGGGTGTAGTCCAGGGTGCCGGCGGCCAGCTCGGTCTCGGCCTGGGCACGGTTGTCGGACTTGAGCCACAGCACGCTGCCGTGCAGCCCCTCCTTGCCGCCCAGGCGTAGTACCGCGGTGCGGTCGAAGGCATGGCGAGCCCCCAGATAGAACCCCCCGCCACGGTTGAGCTGGCCATCGGCCGGGCCCTTGCCGAGGTTGGGGCCGTCATCGTTGATCAAAAAGCCACTCCCTAGCTGGATCACCTGGCGGCCGCCGGAAATATCCACGCCGTCCTGGCCCAGCAGCGGGAACAGTGCGCCAGAGCGCCAGCCCAGGTAGGCGTCCTCGATCTTGGTGGTGCGTTCGGAGCCGTCCTGGTTGCCGCCGGCATCGCCATCGCCCCAGGCACCGGAGCTGACCCACTGCAGCGAGCCATATAGCGTGCCGTTGCCGCCCAGGCCCTGGTCGCCGCTCAGCCCGTACTTGATGAAACCTTCGCGCCAGGTCGAGCCACCGGGCCTGCCATCGTAGTTGTGACGGCTGTTGAACATGCCCCATACGGCGAGCAGGTCGGCATTCAGATGGGTGTCGTCGTCGGCGTACAGTTCATGGGCCGAGCTGGCCGGGCCATGGACCAGCAAGGCCAGGGCGGTGGCCAGAGCGGTGCGACGTGGAGTCAGACGCATGGATCGATCCTCGTTTGTTGTGTGCGGTCTTGGTTGCCGCGTTGTTGTGGAGGCAGGTTGCGCGGGTATTAGCGCCTGGAAGCTGGGCGGCGGTCTTGCTTGTGGCTGCCAGGTGGCTTGGCTGTCGCCGCCAGGATTGCGCTATGCAGAGTGCGCAGTCCCCTTGTGGGAGCCACTGTCTTGCTCAACTGCTAAAGCCAGCGCGGTCGCTGTGGGAGCGGCTTCAGCCGCGAACACCGGCACAGCCGGTGCCAGGCACCGCGTCGCTTGCTTCGCGGTGGTGCGGCGGTCCGACAAGCCCGCTCTCACAGAGTCATGTCGCTTACAGGGCTTGGCTGGCCAAGGTCTCCGGCAGGGTCGCGCCACCGTCGACCACCAGCGTCTGGCCGGTGACATAGGCCGCCGCATCGGACGCCAGGAACAACATCGCCGCGGCGATATCGGCAGGCTCGCCCAATCGCCCGAGCGGCACCCCGGCGCCGATCCTCGCGTTCAACGTTGCATCACCCAGGTTGTCCATGGCCGGGGTGCGGATCATCCCCGGTTCCACACCGTTGACCCGCACCTTCAGCGGCGCCAGTTCCAGCGCGGCATTGCGGATGAAACCGTTGACCCCGGCCTTGGACGCGGCGTAGTGGCAGAGGCCGGGATAGGCCACCCGTGGTCCGGTCACTGACGAGGTGACCAGCACGCAGCCACCACCCTGGCGGGCGAACAGCGGCAAGGCGCCCTGGGTGAGCCAGAACAGCGCCTCCAGGTTCACCGCCAGGGTGCGTCGCAGCTGTGCCGGAGCGAGTTCGGCGAACGGTGTGAGCGGAAAATACGCGGCGTTGTGCACCAGCACATCGAGGCAGTCCAGGCTCGCCAGCAGGTCGGCGATGGCCCCAGGGTCGGCCAGGTCCAGGGCATGGGCCTGCACCTCATGGCCCAACGCCGAATGCCGCTGCGCCAGCTTCTGCAGTGCTTGCTCATCGAGGTCCACGGCCAGCACTCGGGCGCCGCCACGGGCGAACCCCTCGACGATGGCCTGGCCAATGCCACCGGCCGCGCCAGTGACCAGTACCCGGTTGCCGACATAGTCGTAGCGGGCATTCATGGCTGTGACGCCAGGCGGGTGTAGGCCAGGGTCGGCACATCGACCACGGTGGCGCCGCCATCGGCGGTGATCACCGCGCCGGTGACGATGCTGGCGTCATTGCCGACCAGGAACTGGCACACCGCGGCGATCTCGTCGCTGCTGGCGGCGCGGCGCAACGGCACATCGGCGCTGACCCGCTGGTAGGCCGCCTCCAGGTCTTCCTGATAGTGGCTCATCAGCGCCTGCATCTCCTGGTCCGCCATGGGCGTGCGCACCCAGCCCGGGCAGACGCAATTGACCCGCACCC
The DNA here is from genome assembly GCF_014268885.2 of Pseudomonas xantholysinigenes. NCBI lineage: Bacteria > Pseudomonadati > Pseudomonadota > Gammaproteobacteria > Pseudomonadales > Pseudomonadaceae > Pseudomonas > Pseudomonas xantholysinigenes. Next base: position 2,739,264 of record NZ_CP077095.1, read on the forward strand.
CGTCCGGGCCATAGTCACGAGCCAGGGAGCGGGTCAGGCCGACCAGGGCGTGCTTGGCGGTGGTGTAGCCGCACACCTCGGGGCCGGCTGCCAGCGAAGCGATGGAGCCCAGCAACACCAGGCTGCCACGGCGTTCGCGCAATAGCGGCAGGCAGGCGCGGGCGGTGTGGAACGCACTGTCGAGGTTGCTGCGCAGCGCTTCGCGCCAGGCCGCGTCATCGATATCGCCGGCGCGGCCAAGGCCATGGCCACCGGCGCAAGCGATCACCGCGTCGAGTCCGCCGAAGCGTTCGCGTACCTGGGCGATGAAGCCTGGCCAGGTGGCGCTGTCCGCCGCGTCGCCAGCCAGTACCAGGCCGTCCGTGGCCAGCGCCACCTGCTCCAGTGCTGCCTGGCGCCGGCCGACCAGCGTCACCTGCCAACCCTGGCTGGCCAGGCGCCGGGCGCACGCCGCGCCGATGCCGCTACCAGCGCCGGTGATCAGTACGCTGCGGCTCACAGCGGGTACTCCGTGCGGTTGACCACCCGGCAATAGGACGACACCGGGAAGTTGGCCAGGGCATCGAAGCCACCGCCCTGGTAGCCGAAGATCTTGCCGTCGCTGCGGTGCTCGGCCAGGTCGATCATTACCAGGCCCAGGGTCGGGACGATCTTCTCGCACCAGACGAACAGGTAAAGTTGCTCGGCGATCTTGTAGTAGTAGGCCCGGTCGGTGTCGCACAGGCCCTGCTCGACGCCTTTGAGGCACTGCCAGCTGTAATGGTTGGCGTTGAGGTAGAGGTGCTCGTATTCCTCGGTGGGGCTGTAGCGATAGTGGTTGCGCAGGCCCACCAGCTCAGTGGTCGGCGCATGCGGGCAGGCGCCGGGCTGCCAGGGCAGGTCGAGGCCACCGTGCAGGAAGGTCGCCTCGACCCCGGTCAGTGGCTCGCCGGCCAGGGCCAGTTGGTATAGCCCGCGCTGCGTGCGGGCCTGGTCGGGCAAGCGGCCGAGCACGGCGGTAAAGGACTGGGTGTGGGTGTCGAGCACCAGTGACACCGACCAGGCCTGGTTACCCTCATGCTTGATGAAGTCGACCAGGTAGATGCCCGGCCGCACGGAGGTGGCGCGATAAGCGGCGCTGCCGCTGCTATGGCCATCGGTGGCTTGCCAGTGCAGGCGTTCGCTTTCGAAGCAGTGCTCGATCACCCAGCCGTTGGCGAAGTGCAGGGTGAGGCTGCGCCCGGACAGGTCGGCCAGTTGCGGCAGGATGAAGGCATCCGGGGCGAAGCCTTCGGCGAGGGCGCCCACGGTGATCCAGTCGGCGTGCTTGGTCATGGCGGTGACTCCTGTAGTTGAGAGGCCCACAGGGTGCAGTGCGGCGCAGGCCGGCGGTATCAACCGGAAGGTTGAGTCACAGGTACAGCAGCGTCACCAGCTCGGTGCGGTTGCGCACGCCCAGTTTGCGGAACAGGTTGATCAGGTGGGTCTTGACGGTCGGCAGGCCCAGTTCCAGCGCGCGGGCGATCAGCTTGTTGCTGCAACCTTGGCGTAGCAGTTCGGCGATCTGTTGTTCTCTGGGCGTCAGTTCAGGCATGGGTTGCCTGGCCGGTGGTTGGCTAGACAGTGCCAGTTGCATCAGGCCATGCAGCGGCAGTAGCCGTTCGAGTTCGTCGGCCTGGAACGCGCCGAGCCCCGCGCAGCGCAACAGCGACACGCCCGCCACGGGGCGTGCATCGACTTGGGCGATGATCTCCACCACATCCACTACCTGGTGCTGGGCCAGAAAGCTTCGGTAGGTCTGCCCCTGAACCTCGGGCAGGCAGGCCAGGCCCTGGCCCAGCGACACCACCGGCCTGCCGATGGCCATGCAGCGGCTCGGCTGCAGCGGGTCGTAGGCCCGGTAGTGCGCCAGGTAACGCGCGTGCATGGGCGCCTGCAGGTCCTGCAACAGGAAGTCGCAGGCCTGCTGCTCGGCGTCGATGCGATAAAAGGCCGCCAGCGACGCCGGCACCTGCTGGCTGAACGCCTGCAGGCAATAGCGGCCAAGGTCCTGCGCGCTGCCGGCCATGGTCAGTAGCGCATCATCACCGACTTCAGCTCGGTGAAGTCGTCGATGAAGGCCGAGCCGAACTCGCGGCCGATGCCGGAGGCCTTGATACCGCCGAACGGCACCGCCGGGTCGAGCAGGGTATGCATGTTCACCCACAGCGTGCCGGCCTGGATCTGCGGGATCAGGCGCATGGCCTTGGCCAGGTCGTTGGTCCACAGACTCGCGCTCAGGCCGTAGGGCGAGGCGTTCATCAGGTGCAGCAGCTCGTCTTCATGGTCGTAGGGCAGGAAGGTCGCCACCGGGCCGAAGGTTTCCTGGTTGAGCAGGGTGTCGCTGGCCTGGTTGGCGAGGATCACCGTGGGTTCGACGAAGCAACCCGGGCCGTCGCCCAGGCGCCCACCATGGAGGATCCGATTGCCCTCGGCGCGGGCGGTGGCGAATAGCTCAGCGAGCTTTTGCTGGTGCGGTTTGTTGGCCACCGGGCCGAACTGCGTGGCTTCGTCCAGTGGCGAGCCGATCCTCAACTGGCCCAGGCGCTGGCACAGCGCTTCGAGCAAGGGTTCGAGCCGCGAGCGGTGGACATAGAAGCGCTCGCCGGCGGCGCAGATCTGCCCGGAATGCAGGAAACCGGCCTCGATGATGCCGTCCACCGCCTTGTCCAGGCCCACGTCGGGCAGGAAGGCCACGGCGTTCTTGCCGCCCAGCTCCAGGGTCGCACGGGTCAGCTTGGCGCCCATGGCCGCCTGGCCGACGGCGATGCCGGTGGGCACGGAGCCGGTGAACGACACCTTGTCGGTGCCCGGGTGCTCGACCAGCGCTTTGCCAACGTGGCCGGCGCCAGTCACCACGTTGAGCGCGCCGGGCGGCAGCCCGGCCTCACTGCCCAGCTCGGCGATGCGCAGCAGGGTCAGAGGGGTGAACTCGCTGGGCTTGAGCACGATGCTGCAGCCGGTGGTCAGCGCCGAGGCCAGTTTCCACAGGGCAATCATGGTGGCGAAGTTCCATGGCACGATGCCGGCCACCACGCCCACCGGCTCCCGCAGGGTGAAGGCGCTGTAGCGCTCGCCGGCGAAGGAGGGCAGCGACGGGGTGATGGTCTGGCCGGTGATCTTGGTCGCCCAGCCGGCGTAGTAGCGCAGGAAATGCGCGGCCTGCTCGACCTCGAAGGCGCGGGCGATACCGATCAATTTGCCTGATTGCAGGGTTTCCAGTTGGGCCAGTTCCTCGCGGTGAGCTTCGAGCAGGTCGGCCAGGCGCAACAATACCCTGGCGCGGGCGGCGGGGCTGGTGCGCGACCAACTGGCAAAACCTTGGCGTGCAGAGTCCACGGCACGGTCGACGTCAGCCTGGTTGGCGTCGGCAATCTGCGCGATGGCCTGGCCGTTGGCCGGGTTGTGCACGGTGAGGCGAGCGCTGGCCTGGCTGGCGACCTGCTCACCGTGGATGTACAGCCCGTGGTCGCGGGCCAGGAAGGCGCTGACGGCGGGGAGAAGGGCAATGTCGCTCATGGTGTGGCTCCGGGCAATGGATGCGCTGGCATGCCAGCGATGGGCCGCGCAGCGGCCCCGGTTGCCCGCAGATTACGGGGCTAGCGGCGTTGGCTTCTTGTCCGCCCATGCCACCCCCATGACTGAGCCTGCCAGCTCGTGGAAAAGTGCAATGCGAGCTGCGGAACTTGCATTTTCCATACCCCCGGTGGCTCCCATACTGGCCTGGCATTCAGCGGCGGGCAGCCTGCACCGGGCCGACGCTCGCCAAGGTCCAATAACAATGAGCCAGACCATGAAAAAGCCAAACGCCCTGCTCGAAGACCTCAAGCCCCTGTTGCCGGCCATTGCCGCCCGTGCCGACCAGGCCGAACACGAGCGCACGGTCCCCGCCGAGAACATCGCCGCGCTCAAAGGCATCGGGCTGCACCGGGCATTTCAGCCACGGCACTACGGCGGCCTGGAAATCAGCCTGCCGCAGTTCGCCGAATGCATCGCCGCCCTGGCCGGCGCCTGTGCCAGCACGGCCTGGGCCATGAGCCTGCTGTGCACCCACAGCCACCAACTGGCGATGTTCCCGGCGCGTTTGCAGGATGAAGTCTGGGGCCGCGACCCGCACGCCACCGCCAGCAGTAGCATCGCCCCGTTTGGGCGGACCGAGGAAGTCGACGGCGGTGTGCTGTTCAGTGGCGAGATGGGCTGGAGCAGCGGCTGCGATCATGCCGAGTGGGCAATCATGGGCTTTCGCCGGGCCAATGACGCAGGCGGCCAGGACTATTGCTTCGCCGTGCTGCCACGCAGCGACTACCAGATCCGTGACGACTGGTACGCAGTGGGCATGCGCGCCAGTGGCAGCCGCACCCTGATCGTCGACCGTGCCTTCGTGCCCGAGCACCGCATCCAGCGGGCCAAGGACATGATGGAAGGCTCCTCGGCAGGCTTTGGCTTGTACCCAGGCAGCGCGATCTACTTCAATCCGTACCGGCCCTATTTCGCCAGCGGCTTCTCCACCGTGAGCCTGGGCATCGCCGAGCGCATGCTCGAGGCCTTCAAGGACAAGACCCGCAACCGCGTGCGCGCCTATACCGGGGCTGCGGTGGGCGCAGCCACCCCGGCGCTGATGCGCCTGGCCGAGTCGACCCACCAGGTGGCCGCGGCGCGGGCCTTGCTGGAAAAGAGCTGGGAGCAGATTGCCGACTACAGTGCCCGCCACCAGTATCCGACCCGCACCGAACTCGCGTTTTGGCGCACCAACCAGGGGTACGCAGTCAAACTCTGCATCCAGGCGGTGGACCGGCTGATGGAGGCGGCCGGCGGCGGCGCCTGGTTCGACAGCAACGAAATGCAGCGGCTGTTCCGCGACGCGCACATGACCGGGGCCCATGCCTATACCGACTACGACGTCTGCGCGCAGATCCTCGGGCGTGAGCTGATGGGGCTGGAGCCGGATCCGGCAATGACCTGAGCTTTAACTGATGAACAGGGTTGGATCAACGTGGGAGCGAGCTTGCCTCGCGATAGCGCTCGACCAGGCAAGCTCTCCCATAAACCGCCCAAGCCCAGTCCAACAACAATGATGGAGCCTTGCATGTCCACTCCCTTCGATAGCCGCGCCTTTCGCCGCGCCCTGGGCAACTTCGCCACCGGCGTCACCGTGATCACCGCCGCCGACGCCTCGGGGCGCAAGGTCGGGGTCACCGCCAACAGCTTCAACTCGGTATCCCTCGACCCGCCGCTGGTGCTCTGGAGCATCGACAAGCGCTCCGGCAGCCATGCGGTGTTCGAGGCCGCCGGGCACTTCGCCGTGAACGTCCTGGCCGCCGACCAGATCGACCTGTCCAACACCTTCGCCCGCCCCAGCGAAGACCGCTTCGCCGGAATCGAGCATGAGACCGGCGAGGGCGGCGCGCCTCTGTTGCCGGGCTGCTCGGCGCGTTTTCGCTGTGAGAAGTTCCAGCAGATCGATGGCGGTGATCATTGGATTCTCATCGGCCGGGTGCTGGCGTTCGATGACCTGGGGCATTCACCGCTGCTTTATCATCAGGGGGCCTATTCCAGGGTTCTGCCCCATGCATTGTTGGACCGTTGCGCGCAGGGGTAACTGTTTCGAGGTGTTCGACGCAAGAGTTGCAGTGCCTGTGAAATCGAGCGCCGCCCGCGCGGCGCATCGCGATGCAAGGCCGCTCCTACATCTGTTTCGGGCCAGTCAATCCTGTGCCATTACCTGGTACGCCTTGTTGGTACGACACGGTTTAAGTGTGGGCACCACTGCCGCCTCACCTGTCTCAAGACATACACCAAGGCGGGCAACCATGGCCAGACAGGTTCGGCACGTTGCAACAAATGTAGGAGCGGCCTTGCGTCGCGCGGGCGGCGCTCGATCTTGTAGGCGCTGCAAGACTATCGCCAAGCACCTGGCAACACGGATCAAGACCGGCGGCAGGCAGTGGCAAGACCCGCCCGGGTGCAGGCCGCAAAGTGACAGGGACGACCCGGCGATCGCCAGCACTTGCGGCGCGCCGGGCAAGCGGTCATCTTTCCCTCGTCCACCCAGGGCCCACCCATGACAATCAACAATAAGCTCACCGAGCACCTCAACCGCGGCAGCGTCGGCTTTCCCACCGCGCTGGCCAGCACCGTCGGCCTGATCATGGCCAGCCCCGTGATCCTCACCGCGACCATGGGCTTTGGCATCGGCGGCAGCGCCTTCGCCGTGGCCATGGTGATTGCCGCGGTGATGATGCTGGCCCAGTCGACCACCTTCGCCGAGGCGGCGGCGATCCTGCCGACCACCGGCTCCGTGTACGACTACATCAACTGCGGCCTGGGCCGCTTCTTCGCCATTACCGGCACCCTGTCGGCCTACCTGATCGTCCATGTGTTCGCCGGTACCGCCGAGACCATCCTCTCCGGGGTGATGGCGCTGGTGAACTTCGAACACCTCAACACCCTGGCCGAGTCCGCCGGCGGCTCCTGGCTGCTTGGGGTGGGCTTCGTGCTGGTGTTCGGCGTGCTCAATGCCTTTGGCGTCAGCGCCTTCGGCCGCGCCGAAGTGGTGCTGACCTTCGGCATGTGGACCACGCTGATGGTGTTCGGCGTGCTCGGTTTGCTGGCGGCACCGGCGGTGCAATTGGACGGGCCGTTCGGCGTGTCGCTGGTCGGCACCGACCTGATGACCATCCTCTCGCTGGTGGGCATGGCCATGTTCATGTTCGTCGGCTGCGAGTTCGTCACCCCGCTGGCCCCGGAACTCAAACGCTCGGCCTGGGTGATGCCCAAGGCCATGGCCCTGGGCCTGTTCGGCGTGGCCAGCTGCATGTTCATCTACGGCGCGGCGATGAAACGCCAGGTGGAGAACGTGGTGCTCGACGCCGCCAGCGGCGTGCATTTGCTGGATACGCCCATGGCCATCCCACGTTTCGCCGAACAGGTGATGGGCGATATCGGCCCGGTATGGCTGGGCATCGGCTTCCTGTTCGCCGGCGCCGCCACCATCAACACGCTGATGGCCGGCGTGCCGCGGATTCTCTACGGCATGGCGGTGGATGGCGCGTTGCCGAAAGTGTTCAGCTACCTGCACCCACGTTTCAAGACACCGCTGCTGTGCATCCTGGTGGTGGCGTTGATCCCGTGCCTGCATGCCTGGTACCTGGGCGGCAATACCGACAATATCCTGCACCTGGTGCTGGCGGCGGTGTGTGCCTGGAGCACCGCGTACCTGCTGGTGACCCTGTCGGTGGTACTGCTGCGCATCCGTCGTCCGGACCTGCCGCGGGCCTACCGCTCGCCGCTGTTCCCGTTGCCGCAGATCGTCTCCAGCATCGGCATCCTGCTGGGCATGTGGTTCATCACCCCGCCGGGCATGAACCCCGCCGACGTCTATGTGCCCTTTGCCGTGATGCTGGGCGCCACGGCTGCCTATGCGCTGTTCTGGACCCTGTGCGTGCAGAAGGTCAACCCGTTCAAGCCGGCCAGGGTCGAAGACGTACTGGAGAAGGAATTTGCCGCCGAACCCGGCCAGGCCCACAGCGAGCAGGTGCAGCATGTTGGCAAGCTGGCTTGAGCGCCTGAGCGCGCCGCGCGCCCCGGCCGGATACCGGCCGGGCGCTACCTTGGCGCGGCTGGCGCGCAACCTCGGGGTCGAGGATGCGCGCAGCTTTACCTACCGGGAGGATGGACCGCGTATCGAGGTGCGTGAACGCACCGAGAGCCACTTGTTGATGCACCTGGTGATGTGCGAGTTCATCCTGCGCGTGCCTGCCAGCGGCCGGGGCACGCTACGCGTCGAACTGCAACATACCGGCGCATTGCGGCGCACTGGCCTGGCCTGCCGACTACGTGGTGGCGATCCAGAGTTGTTCAACGCGCTCAAGGCCCGTCTGGTGGAGGTTGACAGCGCACTGATGCCGCTGGACTTCAAGCGCCTGCTCATCGACTGCGTCGAAGGTGAGTGGCGGGTCAGCCTGGAACACATGGGCGCAAGCGAGGTGGTCAACCGTATGCCCGCCTTGCGTCGCTACATTCCCCTCGACGCCGAGCAGCGGCGCCTGCTCTGGCAGGCGTTCGACCTACTGCTGCATACCCTGCAAGCCCTCTGAACCCAGCGCCCCTCTGTAGGAGCGGCCTTGCGCCGCGAAAGGGCCGCGTAGCGGCCCCAGGATTTCAGTAACCACTGAGATTGCCGGGCTGCTACGCAGCCCTTTCGCGGCGCAAGGCCGCTCCTACCGGAAGTGCGCGCCACTTTCAGAGGCGATCATGGTTGTACCTTTATAGATAACATGTTAACAATTACCCCATAACAACAACCGTTGCGTGTGGAGGTAGCCATGCCCCAGTCCACTTCTCCGTACAGCGCAACCCTGGCCGCCGACGGCCTGGAGCGCTGGACCAACGCCATGCAGCAGGTCTGCGGCCGTTTCCAGACCGAACTGGCGTTCAACCGCTCGCTGTTCATCGGCGAAATCGCCACCTTCAATCGCGCCGGCCTGGTCCTGGCCAACCTGCGCACCAACGCCGGCAATATTCGCCGGCTGGGCGACAACGCCGATTGCGACGACGACCAGCACTGCTTCCTGGTCAGCCAGCGCATGGGCTATTCGCAGATCACCCAGGACGGCGTCAGCATCCAGTTGTCGCCCGGCGAACTGCTGCTTATGGATTCGGTGGGGCCGTGTGAAATCACCCCGTTCGGCCTGATCGAGCATGTCTCGCTGTCGTTGTCCCGCGAACAGGTGCGCAAACACCTGACCGGCGCGGGGCCGACCTTCGGCAAGATCTCCTCGACCAATGCCTGCGGGCGCATGCTGCACCTGTTGATGGACCAGCTGTGCCGCGAGGGCGACGACAACGGCGACACCCAGGGCGAAGCCTTGCAATCGGCGTTCATCGCCTTGCTGGCACCGGGTTTCGAGCGCAGCGAGGACCATCCCGGGGCGCTGACGGGGCTTGGCGGCACGAACCTGCGTGGCTATGTGCAGAAGGTCATCGATGAGTCGCTGGGCCAGCCAGGCCTGACCCCGGCCAACCTGGCCGAGCGCCTGAGCATTTCGGTGCGCCATCTTTACCGTCTGTTCGAGGAGGAGGGCGACAGCGTTTGCCGCTATATCCAGCGCTCGCGGCTCAAGCGCAGTGCCGATGACTTGTCCAACCCGTTTCTCAAGCGCGAGTCGATCACCTCGATCGCCTACAAGTGGGGATTCACCGACTCGGCGCATTTCAGCCGGGCATTCAAGAAGCACTTCGAGCAGTCGCCAAAGGATTATCGGGCCATGGCCCTGATGCCGGGGCGGTAAGGGCATCGCGGGGTAAGCTCACTCCCATATGGCGGCGAAGCTCTTGTTGTTGTCAGGGCCTGGGGAATATCGCCAAGTGGGACGGGGAAGACCATCCTGCAGATGCGTGATGGTCGCAAAACGAGCTTGCGTGGCCTTGTTCTAAGTCCGTCTGAAGGTTGCCTTGAAATAATCAGTTGGATGCCTGATGAGGCAATGGGAAATCAGAGGTTGTAGTCCTAGTCACCACGCACTTGGCTGTTCCCGTTTTGTGGCTGCTGATGTCGACTTTCGAAGATTGCAACAGTTCTGGAAACGCTCCACGCAAAGCTGCCATTTCGTGCAGGCGCACGAGAATGCTGCTCAGGCTGTCTTGAAGCGTTCTGCTCGAACCGGGCGACAACTTCCGAAACGCTCCATGTGAGTCCATTTCTAGGTTGAAGTCGGCGATTGTCGGCGGCATGCACAGTTTGTGGAATTGTCAATACCGTGTGGCCTTCAGGAAGAGTGGATGAGTACTCAGGCGGACGGTCTATGTGCGACATGGCGCGAGGATGTAGCTCATGCTCCATATTGCTATAGCGAGGCGGTGGAAGCCCTGCCAAAAAATCAGGAAGTCTGATTGAAGGACCTGGCTGGTCAAGTTGAGCAGGCTGAATGGCTCCAAGAGAAGAATAGGCCGGAGGACTTGTCAAGGTCGATGGCGATCGTGAAGGTTTGAACATGTGGCCTGTCGGGTCTGCACGGTTGACAGGGTCATTGCCGCAATAGGCATAAGCATTGACCCCCCCTTTTCCAAACGGACTGAGAGTATCCATGGAGCCGAATCTCATCAGTGCGGTGTGAAAAGCACGATAACCATTACCGAGGAGATAGAGATTAGAGCGCTCGCATAGTTGCGCGTTGAATTTCAGCGAGCCGGCTTGACCATCAATAATCGGGCAGTAGCCGAAGGCAGTATAGGACAACGCAGCTTTGTCAGTGTGGCGCTGAAAGACCGAACCTTGCAGATCGGTTGCCAGAAGCGCTGACACGTAGGCGGTCATGAGTTCATAAGTCATCGAGTTAGCCCAGAACAAGACATGAGTCTATCCTGCCGCTGGGCTGTATGTGTGTCGACTAGTAAGATTGCTAGTTGAGATACTGGCCAGTTTCGTTGGGTTGGGCCAAAAGGCAGTGTTGGTAATGTGTCAGGCGACGGCCAGGTAATGCTTCACAAAGGTCTCGCTCAAGACCTCCCACAGCACCGGCGTACCCTTGGTCACGAACCAGGCATCGCCCGCCTTGTAGCGCGTCACCTGACCGGTGGATTCGTCGGTCAGCTGGATTTCGCCGGTGACGATCACCGCCTGTTCATTGAACGGATAGACCATACGGAACTTGCCTTGGGTCGTGCCGAAATACGCGCTGCTCAGCGGATCGGTCGGCGCGCCGTGGGTCATCTTGCCGTAGCACTTGACCTCGCCTTCGAGGATGGTCGAGCCAAGGTCGGCAACGGTGCCCCAGGCGTCGAGTTCGGACAGTTGCACACCCTGGCGGACGGTGGTGAGGGTCATGGTGGATCTCCTGGTCTTGTTCAAAAGGAATCAACGGCGGCCGTTGAAGAAGCCCGACAGCTGATGCACGGTCTTGCCGGCGGTCAGCAGCAGCGGGCGGATATGGTCCTTGCCGAGGATGCGCGCATGCTTGACCGAACTGATCAGGTCATAGCGGCTGGAGCCTTCACTCATGCCTTCGGCGAGGATCTTGCAAATGATGTGGCTGGGGGTGACGCCAAAGCCCGAATAACCCTGCACGTAGAAGGCATTGGGGCGATCGCTCAAGGTGCCGATCTGCGGGAACAGGTTGGCGCTGGTAGCCATCGGCCCGCCCCAGGCGAGGTCGATGCGCACGTCCTTGAGGTAGGGGAAGATCTTCAGCATCAGGTTGCGGTTCCAGGCCTTCAGGTCCTTGGGAATATGCTCGACGAAGGGCGTGGCGGCACCGAACAGCAGGCGGTTCTCGCGGGTCACCCGGTAGTAGTCGATGACTGGGCGGATGTCGCTGTAGGCGCCACGGATCGGGCTGATGCGCTGGATCAGTTCGTCCGACAGTGGCTCGGTCATCAGTTGGAAGGCATAGGTGTTGACGGTGCGCGCGTGCAACTCGGGCTCGAGCTTGTTGAGGAAGCTGTCACAGGCCCACAGCAACTTGCCGGCCTTGACCGAGCCGCGCCCGGTGCGCACGGTGATGCGTTCGCCATAGTGCACTTGCAGCGCCGGGCTGTGCTCGAAGATCCGCGCGCCGTGGCTGACCAGGGCCTGGGCTTCGCCCAGCAGCAGGTTCAGCGAATGCACATGTCCGCCGCCCATGTGCAGCAGCGCGCTGCTGTAGGCGTCGGAGCCGATGATCTGCTTGACCTCCGAGCCGCCGAGAAAACGAATCTCATCCTTGTTGTTGATCGCCTTGAAGTCCTTTTCCCAGGCTCGCAAGGTTTTTTCCTGGCGAGCGTTGAAGCCCATGTAGCCGTAGCCATGGCAGAAATCGGCGTCGATGGCGTAGCGGGCGATACGCTCCTTGATGATGCCGGCGCCCAGCTCGCTGATCTCGAAGATTTCGCGCAGGCCTTTTTCGCCGACGCTGCTCTTGATCTTCTCCAGGTCGTGGCCGATGCCGGCCATGATCTGTCCGCCGTTGCGTCCGGTGCCGCCGAAGCCCAGGTAGCGGGCTTCGAGCACGACGACGTTGGTGATGCCTTTTTCGGCCAGTTCCAGGGCGGTGTTGATGCCCGAGAAGCCACCGCCGATAACCACCACATCGGCATCGATGTCGCTTTCCAGGGTCGGGAAGCTGAGGTTGTACTTCTTGGTCGCGGTGTAATAGGTGGGCGTTTCGATGTTGATCATGGCGCAGCCTGGACAGTTGGAATTGTTGGAAAGCAGGGCTTGCACAAGCGCTGGCTGTGACCGGCATTGAGCGCCTAACGGTAGGTAGGTGTCTTGCCTGTGGCTGCCAGGATTTTGATCGAGGGTGCCAGCCCAGGTTTGGCTGGAGCAGGCGAAAACGGCAAATGCCTGAACCTCGAGCAAAGGTTCAGGCATCATGCGCCTCGTGAAGATGTTAAGTAAATCGCAAGCGGGGGCGATTCACTGCAAAAGAAGGGGGGTTACTGCACGGCTTGCTGTTTAGCCGCAGGCTCGCCGTAGGAAACGTAATAGGCCAGGCCGACGAAGATCGCGCCGCCCACCGCGTTGCCGAGGAACACCGCCAGCAGGTTGTGGGCGACCTGCGCCCAGTCCAGGTAGCCGGCGAAGATTGCCGCTGGAAGCAGGAACATGTTGGCCACCACGTGCTGGAAGCCGATGGCGACGAACGCCATGATCGGGAACCAGATGCCCAGGATCTTGCCACTCATCTCACGGCTGGCATACGACAGCCAGACCGCCAGGCACACCAGCCAGTTGCAGCCGATGCCGGAGACGAAGGCGTGGACGAAGTCGGCGCTGGCCTTGCTGGTGGCGGCGGCGAGGATTTTACCCAGGTAGGGGCCTTCGGTGAGGCCGAGCAGGTGGCCGAAGCACCAGGCGACGAACAGCGCGCCCATCAGGTTGGCGAAAGTCACCAGCAACCAGTTGCGTGCTACCGCACCGAGGCCGATGCGCCGGGCGAACATCGCCAGTGGCAGGCTCATCATGTTGCCGGTCAGTAGTTCACCGCCGGCCAGGATCACCAGGATCAAGCCGATCGGGAACACCGCTGCGCCCAGCAGGTTGCCGAACGACGCCCACTGCGCGGGGATCATCGTGCTGACATGGATCGCCAGGAGGAACCCCAGCGAAATGAACGCGCCGGCGAGGAAGCCGAGGATCAGCGTGGCGCGGGTGGGCAGGTGGGCTTTCTTCACGCCAGCTTCGATAACGAGCTCGGTGATCTGGGACGGGGCAATGACGGACATGTGGCAACTCGAACGCAGGCACGACGGCGGCACGGGGCCTACCGCAATACGGGGTTGAACAACTGGGGCGCTGGGAGATGGAGCGAAGGGCAGGGCAACGGCAATCTCTGAAGCAACTTCGAACAGGACCGCACGTTATCTGAGGCAATTTGACGCAGTCAAATCGATAGCGTGGATGAGTTGATAGATATTATCGATCACGCACTTTCGTGATAACCAAGTGTGCTATACCACACGGGCTGTCATGGTATTCAATTAGTTGAATGCAACGCAATAATCCGAAGTTCCCCACTCTTCACGCGAGGTATGAATACCATGGATGTCCAAGACATCGAATCCCAATCCGTCGACAGCCCGGTGACCCGCAGCGCGATCTTCCTGGTGGCCACGCTGCACCCTGGCGAGCCGGCCCGGGAGCAGGTGCGGGCCTTGTGCGGTGACTTGGGCGGGCTGGTCCGTTCGGTGGGCAAGCGGGTGCCAACAGGCAACCTGTCGTGCGTGATCGGCTTTGCCGCCGCGGCATGGGAAGGGCTGTTCGGCGCGCCACGGCCCGCGTCGCTGCACGCCTTCCGCGAGTTCGGCAGCGGCCAGCGCAAGGCACTGGCGACACCGGGCGATATTCTTCTGCATATTCGCGCCGAGCACATGGACCTGTGTTTCGAACTGGCCGCGCTGGTGATCAAGCGCCTGGGCGCGGCGGTGACGGTGGTCGATGAGGTTCAGGGTTTCCGTTACTTCGACATGCGCAGCATCATCGGTTTCGTCGACGGCACCGAGAACCCCGGACCACGGGAAGTGGCCAAGTTCACCCTGGTTGGCGAGGAAGATGCCAACTTCGCCGGAGGCAGTTATGTACTGGTGCAAAAGTATCTGCACGATATGACCGGTTGGGAAGCATTATCCACGGTCGAGCAGGAACATATCATCGGCCGCACCAAGCTGTCCGATATCGAACTCGATGCCGCGATAAAGCCAAGTTGCTCCCATAGTTCGCTGACGACCCTGGAAGAGGGCGGCCAGGAAATCAAGATACTGCGCGATAACATGCCCTTCGGTCGCCCCGGCGCGGGGGAGTTCGGCACCTACTTCATCGGCTACGCCCGCTCGCCGGCGCCGATCGAACAGATGCTGGAGAACATGTTCGTCGGCAAGCCCGTGGGTAACTACGATCGCTTGCTGGACTACAGCCGGGCGGTAACTGGTGGCTTGTTCTTCGTGCCGACAGTGGACTTTCTCGAGGGGCTCGAGGACTGAGGCGTATTGAAATCCGCGGCCTGGCGGTTCATCATTCGCCACGTATTACATGTTACGTACCACGGTACGCTAGTGCGGAGTGAATGATGGCCAGGGCCGGGATCGGTAGAGCGGTAGTAGAACAAGCACGCGATGCGCTGTTGGCCCGTGGCGTACATCCTAGTATCGATGCGGTACGTATCGAACTGGGCAACACCGGCTCGAAGACCACCATCCATCGCTACCTGCGCGAACTCGGCCGGCAGCCCATGGCAGCCCTCGAAAGCACGGCTTGCCTCAGCGAGCCACTGGGCAAGCTGGTCGAACAACTGGCCAGCCAGCTGCACGCCGAGGGACAGGCGCGGGTCGAGGCCGCTGAAGCGGCGCTCAACCAGCAGCGCGAGCAGTTGCAGGCGCAACTGGCGTTGGCCCAACGTGCCTTGGCGGCCGCGCAGCAACAAAACGAAGCCCAGGCGCGGCAACTGACGGCGGCCCAGGAACGCGTGCAGGCCGAGCAACTGCGCAGCGCCAGCCTCCAGCAGGCGCTGGGCGAAGTGCAGGTACGCCTGGCCGACAAGGACAATCAGATCCGCTCCCTTGAAGACAAGCACCACGATGCCCGCCAAGCGCTGGAGCTGTACCGTACCCAGCGCGAGCAGGAACAGCGCCGCATCGATACCCAGGTGCGGCAGTTGCAGGGACAGTTGCAGACGTTGCAGCAGGGGGCGCTGGTCTATCAGCAGGAGTCGACCCGCTTGAACCGCGACAACGAGCGCCTGCTGGCCGAGCAACGCCAGGCCCTGGCGCAGCGGGCCACATTGGAGCAACAACTGGAGCAACGCGACGCCCAGGTGCAGGGGCTGCGGGCCATGCTCGCCCAGGCCCAGGGGGCAAGCGAGGAAATGCGCCGACGCCTGGCCGCTTGCGAGCAGGGCCCCGGCACGCTTGAGCGGCGCTGAACTATAGTCATGTGCGGCAAACGCTCGACGACAAGGGACTTCAATGCCCAGCGCCAGGAAACAGACTGAAGACGGCCTATTCCCGGTAACCGGTGAAGGCCGCGCGGTATCGCTGTTCCGCCTGATCCTGGGTTTCATGGCGGTGGTGATGCTCGCCTTCGTGCTGGTCGAGGGCTGGCGAATCTGGCGCGACTATCGCCAGGTCTTCATCAATGCCGAGAACGCGGTCACCAACCTGGCCCGCGCCACCGCCCAGCATGCCGAGGATGCCATTCGCCAGGTCGATGCGATCACCGCGGCGTTGGCCGAACGCGTGGAGGGCGATGGCTTCGCCCAGGTCGACCGGCCACGCCTGCATGCGCTGCTCAAGCAGCAAGCGCAGATCATGCCGCAATTGCATGGGTTGTTCGTGTATCGCGCCGATGGCAGCTGGATGGTCACGGACAAGGACGCGGTCCCGCCCAACGCCAACAACGCCGACCGTGACTATTTCATCTATCACCGCACCCACAGCGACCGTGGCGTGCGCATCGGCTCGGTGGTGCGCAGCCGCTCCACCGGCGACCTGATCATTCCCATCTCGCGGCGCCTGGACAACCCCGACGGCAGCTTTGCCGGCGTGTTGCTGGGGACCATCAAGGTCGACTGGTTCGTGCGCTACTACGGCGACTTCAAGATCGACGAGCGCGGTGCCCTGGTCCTGGCCAAGCGTGACGGCACCATTCTCGTGCGCCGCCCGTTCGTCGAGCAGGTGATTGGCCGCAGCCTGGCGGCCAGCGACATCTTTCGCAAGTACCTGCCTTACGCCAGCGAGGGCGTGGCCGAGGCCGTGGCGGTGGTCGACGGCACGCCGCGGCTGTATGGGTTCCGGGCGTTGTCGAGTTACCCGCTGGTGGTGGAGGCGGGGTTGTCGCGCGAATCGATCATCGCTCCCTGGCGCCACGACATGATCAAGTCGGTGCTGGTGCTCGTACTGGTGCTGGTCGGTCTGTGCGGTTTTGGCTGGATCGTCCTGCGCCAGTTGCGCGAGCGCATTGTCATCGAGCGTGCCTTGCACCAGGCGCACCAGACCCTCAAGGCCCTGGCGCTGACCGACAGCCTGACCGGCCTGGGCAATCGCCGGCGCCTCGATGCGGTGCTGGAGCCGGAAATCCGCCGGGCGCGGCGCCAGGGTTATGCCTTGGCGCTGGTGATGCTCGACCTGGATTACTTCAAGGCCTATAACGACCGCTACGGCCACCCGGCCGGTGATCAGTGCCTGCGCCGGCTGGGCGAGGTGCTGCGCCAGGCACTCAAGCGTCCTGGAGACCTGGCGGTGCGCTACGGTGGCGAGGAATTCACCCTGCTGCTGCCCAACACCGATGCCCAGGGTGCCAGCCAGATCGTGCAGGAGATTCTCCTGTTGCTGCGCCGCCAGGGCATGGCCCATGCCGGCAGCCCGGTGGGCCTGGTCTCGGCCAGCGCGGGGATCGCAGTGGGGATGCCGAGCGTGGAGGAGGTGACGCCGGAGAACCTGATGGCGGCGGCGGACCGGGCGCTTTACCAGGCCAAGCGCCAAGGCCGTGATCGGTATTGCCTGGCGACGGGGATGGAGGCGGGGACCCCATCTTGAGGCCCAGCCCTTTCAAGGTGTTGAGAATTGGCGTCCGACTTAGACTTGCCGGGGTCGCTTTGCGACCCTTTCCGACCGGTCCGACGCCTCGGCAAGGCTGCTCCTATAGGTGACCGTGCCGTCCTGTAGGAGCGACCTTGCCGAGGCGTCGGACCGGTCGGAAAGGGCTGCAACGCAGCCCCGGCAATCTTGAATTGAAGCGGCCATATCCGAGCCAACCTCAATCCACTTCGACCAACACACCATCACGCCCCAACCGATACCTTCGCAGATCCCGCGCCAGGGTCAGGTGCCCACGGTAATGCGCCCGAGCCTCCTCGCGTACCTCCTCGATCGAACCACCACGCCCACCCTTGTCCTGGTAGCGGGCGCTGAAGTGCGTAAGCACCAGGTTCCTCACCCCGGCCATCTCGGCAAAGCGCGCCACCGCAGCCGCGGTGCTATGGCCGAAACTGCCCTGGGCACGCTCGATCACCGGCTGGGTGAACGTCGCCTCATGAACCAGCACATCGACATCTCGCGCCAACTCGCCCAGCAGTTCCGGGCGGTCGTTGTCGCCACAAACGATGATCCGCTGCACCGCGCGCGTGGCCAGCAGGTACTGCCGTGGGTCGAGCACGCGCCCCTGGTACTCGACGGCCTGGCCGTGGGCCAGTTGCCCCCACAGCGGCCCTGGCGCAATGCCGTCGGCGCGCAGCCGGTCGGTATCCAGGCGCGGTTGCGGGTCGCTTTCCTCAAACACATAGCCCCACGACGGCACCCGGTGCGACAGCGTCAAGGCGCCGACCTGCACATTGTCGAAGCTCATCCCGGCAAAGCTCTCGATATCTGCGAACTGCAATTCGAACGGCAGGTAGCTTTCACTGACCGCCAGGCTCTGCCGGACCCATGCCTGCAAGGCGTGGGGCACGACCAGCGGCAATGGCTCCTGGCGCCCGGACATGCCGGCGCTGGCCAGCAACCCCGGCAGGCCGAAGCAATGATCACCATGCACATGGGTAATGAAGATGGCGCGCAGGTCGCGCAGCGACAGCGGGCTGTGCAGCAACTGGTGCTGGGTGCCCTCGCCGCAATCGACCAGGTACCAGCCCTTGCCGCTGGTCTCGATGACTGCCGTGGCGCTGACGTTGCGGGCCTTGGTCGGGACCCCGGAAGAGGTGCCGAGAAACTGCAGGTCCATTGCCTGGCTCCTTGAACGAAGTGACGGCCCCGCACGTCGGGGCGCGCGGAGGCTAGCACGGCGGCGTGGCACTGTCATTGAACGGTCATCGGCACCGCCCTATGATCATCCCTCGTCCTGCCGCGAGGGCCTTGCGCTGCCATCCGCCTATCCCCAGCCTCATCACGAGGCAGACCTGCACGGCTTGCTCTACGGCTTCGTCTTCCACCCCGGCGAGGCTGGCCGGGAAATCGACTCGGCCCAGGCCATGGCCTATTTGCAGGCGCCAGTAGGCGAGGAATTCCTCTGGCTGCACCTGAACCTGGCCCACGCCGCCTGCGAGCGCTGGATGAAAGGGCACCTGGACCTGCCGGACACCTTCTTCGAGACCCTGCGCGAGGGCTCGCGGTCCACCCGCATCGAGCATACCGACTCAGCATTGCTGGCAGTGGTCAACGACGTGGTGTTCAGTTTTGGCCTGGTGTCATCCGACGTGTCCACGTTGTGGGCCTGCGCACGCAGCCGCCTGCTGGTCAGCGCGCGCCTGCAACCGCTGCATTCGGTGGATGAGCTGCGCTCGTCGGTCAAGCGCGGCGAGCGCTTCGGCTCGACCGTGGAGTTGCTGGTGCACCTGGTGCGCGACCAGGGTGACCTGCTGACCCAGGTGGTGCGCGAGACCACGCTGAAGGTGGACCGTATCGAGGACCAGCTACTGTCGCTGCGCCTGTCCGACAACCGCGCCGAGCTCAGCAGCCTGCGCCGGGTGCTGGTGCGCTTGCAGCGGCTGCTGGCCCTGGAGCCAGGTTCGCTGCTGCGCCTGCTCAACCGCCCGCCACCATGGTTGCGCGAGCAGGATATTCATCAATTGCGCGCTTCCACCGAGGAGTTCTCGGTGATCATCAACGACCTCACCAGCCTGGTCGAGCGGATCAAGCTGTTGCAGGAAGAAATCGCCGCCAAACTCACCGAGGAAAACAACCGCACGCTGTTTACCCTGACCGTGGTCACGGTGCTGGCGTTGCCGATCAACATCATTGCCGGCTTCTTCGGCATGAACGTCGGCGGCGTGCCGCTGGCCGACGACCCTCACGGTTTCTGGGTGCTGGTCGCGCTGGTGGCGACCTTCACGGTGATCGCAGGGCGCTGGGCATTTCGCAAACGTGGCGACTACTGAGCCATTGCCGCGCCGGCGCCTGCAACGCCGGTCGGCCATAGCACAGCAGCGCGGTCGTCCAGCAGCACAGCCAGACGACCAGGCCAGCCCAGAAGGTATGCGACATGTAGTGCCAACCCTGCAGCACACGGGTGCTGCCGTAGACCAGGCCCAGCAGCAGGATCGCGACCAGCAGCGCGCGGGCATGTGCCCAGCGATGGCGACGGGCGACGAAATACAGGGCCAGCAGGGTGAAGCCACTGGAGGCATGGCCGCCGGGCCAGCAGCGACCGGGGCCGGCTTTGTCCCACCAGCTGAACTGCTCGAACCATTCAAGGTGCGCTTGGCTGCCGCCATACAGTGTGGTCTCGACCGGGCAGTACACCCCGGTATGACTCTTGAGGTAGTGAATGGCCGTGGTCGACAGGGCAAAGGCCACCACCACGTAGCAGAAGTCTCGTCGATGGTGCTGGGTGAAACGCAGCCAGCGCGCCACGCCCGCACGCTCGAGTAGCTGCACGCTGGGCCGATGACGGCGCGCCAGCGGCCAGGCGAAGGAGAGCAGGGCGCCGATCACGGCCAGCTCGCCGGTCCAGTTCGGCAGGATGCGCGGCCATTTGTGCGTGAGCTTTTCGAACCAGGTGTTGTGCTGCAGGACGAACTGGCCGCTGGCCGGCTCGTACAGTGCATTGCTGATCCAGCGATCCAACGTGGTCAGGTCGAACAAGACGAACACCACGCCCGCCAGAAGCAGTGGCAACCCGAGGTTGTACAGGTAGAAGCGCGCTCGCTGGCTCATGCCTGTCGACCTTTGCCGAGCCTGCGCCATGCGTTGGCCTGGATCTGCCCGAGGATGCGTGGTTTGCCACCTTCGTCCAGGGTCACGAACAAGGCGCTGGCATAGGCGGCGGAGCGCTCGCCTGCGGCCACGCCCAACTGGCGCTCGAATTGGTCGATGCAGCCACTGTGGGTGACCAGCACCAGGTTGCGCCCGGCGCGCTTATGGTCCAGGGCTGCTTGCGCGAACGAACTGTCGCAGCGGGCCAGCCAGGGCTGTGGCGTGACCGGGTTGTCGAAGATGAAACGCGCAGTTTGCCGGGTGCGTACCTCGGGGCTGACCAAGGTGTCGGTGCTGGCCAGGCCGAGCCGTTGCAGGCCGTCGCCCAGCGCATCCGCTGCCTGGCTGCCGGCGACGGTGATACCGCTGGGGTCGCCCAGGCAGGCACCGTGGGAGCGGTCGCAGCGTTCGGCGTGGCGCACCAGCACGATGACCGCGCCTTTGGCCCATTGCTCATAGGCGCCGCTGCGCTGCATCTGCTGGGGGCTGCCGAGGTTCGTCAACGGGGTTGCCATGGCCGACCACAGGCTCAGGGCTGCCAACCCCAGGGCGATGCAAAAAGCACCCAACAGGGTAGCGCTGGCGCGTCTGGACAAGGGGGTGGATGGGATGAGGGGCGAGGGGAAATCGATGACGCCTTGCTGCATGCTGTCACTCCGCTAAGCGGGGCGTGGGCCCCGCGAGTGACGGCACTGTAGAAAGGTCGATGTGGCGACGGCGTGAGCGTTGTGTGAAAAATCCCTTTGCCCGCCTGGCGCACAGGTGCGAGCGCGCCAGGCTGGTCGTGAGCACGAGCTACTTGAAGTCAGCCTGCATCTGGGTGGCGATGCTCACCCCGCTGGAAGACTTCACGCAGACATCCAGGTAGTCGGTGAAGCGTGGCGGCACGGCGATGCCTTCCTCGAGCAGGCGGCTGTTGTCGAACAGGTAGTTGAGGTCGGCGAAGCCGCTGTACAGGCGCAGCGCACGCAGCACCAGGCGCGGATTGGCCGGGCCGATGCGGGTCTCGAAACTGCTGGCCAGGGACTTGAGGTCGTCGGGCTCGACCTTGCGGTAGCGTTCACCGACCGGCTGCGCGCCGTTGGCCAGGGCGAAGGCCTGGTCGATCTCGGCGAAGGTGCAGGCCGAACCATGTCCGGCGGAGACATGATAGAGGTCGTGGCCCAGCGCCGGCTTGAGCGTCAGGCCGATCAGTGCCTCGGCGCAGTAGTCCACCGGGATCACATCGATCTGTTCGTCCAGCCCGCAAGTGAAGCTTTCCAGGGCGAAGCCCATGCGGAACACCCAGAAGATGCTGCCCGAAGCCTGGCAACCCAGGCTGCGGTCGCCGACCACGATCGAGGGGCGTGCTACCACCAGCGGCAGGCTCGGCAGCTCCTCGCGCATGCGTCGCTCGATTTCGGCCTTGGACGCGGTGTAGTCCACCAGTTGCTGCTCGGCCTCGGGAAACTCCCAGGACTCGCTGATCGGCGATTCGCGCTGCGGCCCGCAGCACATGGCGGTGCCGACATGCAGGAAGCGCTTCAGGCGCGGCGAGCGGCTGAGCACCTGGGCAAAGGCGAAGGTACCTTCGACGTTGACCGGCCAGATCGTCGGGTTCTTCGAGAACGAGGCCACGGCGGCGCAGTTGATGACCCGGTCGAACTGCATCAGCCGTGGCGTTTCCTCGGCCAGCCAGGCGGTGTCGCGAAAGTCGCCGAGGATGATCTGCTCCTCGTGCAATGCCAGGCCGTCGGCGCTGCTGACTCCGTGTTGCTGAAGGTTGTCACGCAGGCGTTGCAAGCCTTGCGTGGGATTGTCGGCACGGACCAGGAAGGCGAGGGCGGGACCATGGCCACTGGCAATCAGCTGGGCGGCCACCGAGCCACCGAGAAAACCGGTGGCCCCCGTCAGCAGGATGCGCTCTTGCGCGGGGAGAAAGGTGATGGGTACACCAGTGGCGGGGGCGTTCATAAGTTTCCTCGGCAATAGTTGCCTGTTCTACATCACCTGGGGAGATGTAAAAGTTATGTGAAAAGTTTGGTCGCAACTAAGGCGGTATCTGTGCGCCTTGCTGTCGACCTTGCAGGGCAAGGCCCCTGCGGGTAGGCAAGCGCCGGCCATGACGAGGCCGGCGACTGATTGTCGGGGGCGGGAATAATTAATTCAATTAACAGATTGGACAGGTTCAGAGGTTTTTGGTGAAAGAATTTTAATGCGTATTGAGAGGATGTAAGTATCTAGGGGTTATTTGTAAATAAGATTAAAACTTTCATGCCTGCGACGACAGATGCTCGCGGCGGTTCGGCGCCCCGATCCCCCCGCCCACAGGTTTGCTGCACAGATTGAGGCCGGCGCGGTTTCTGTGGGGGCGGCTTGAGCCGCGAACACCGGCACAGCCGGTGCCAGGCACCGCGTTGCTTGCTTCGCGGGTAAACCCGCTCCCACAGGCGGAGCGCATGGCTTGAGGCCGGCGCTCTCCCTGTGGGAGCGGCTTGAGCCGCGAACACCGGCGCAGCCGGTGCCAAACACCGCGCTGCTTGCTTCGCGGGCAAGCCCGCTCCCACAGGTGTAGTGCATGGTTTGAGGTCAGCGCGGTTTCTGTGGGAGCGGCTTGAGCCGCGAACACCGGCACAGCCGGTGCCAGGCACCGCGTTGCTTGCTTCGCGGGTAAACCCGCTCCCACAGGCGGAGCGCATGGCTTGAGGCCGGCGCTCTCCCTGTGGGAGCGGCTTGAGCCGCGAACACCGGCACAGCCGGTGCCAGGCACCGCGTTGCTTGCTTCGCGGGTAAACCCGCTCCCACAGGCGGAGCGCATGGCTTGAGGCCGGCACTCTCCCTGTGGGAGCGGCTTGAGCCGCGAACACCGGCACAGCCGGTGCCAGGCACCGCGTTGCTTGCTTCGCGGGTAAACCCGCTCCCACAGGCGGAGCGCACGGCTTGAGGCCGGCGCTCTCCCTGTGGGAGCGGCTTGAGCCGCGAACACCGGCACAGCCGGTGCCAGGCACCGCGTTGCTTGCTTCGCGGGTAAACCCGCTCCCACAGGCGGAGCGCATGGCTTGAGGCCGGCACTCTCCCTGTGGGAGCGGCTTGAGCCGCGAACACCGGCGCAGCCGGTGCCAAACACCGCGTTGCTTGCTTCGCGGGCAAGCCCGCTCCCACAGGTGTAGTGCATGGTTTGAGGTCAGCGCGGTTTCTGTGGGAGCGGCTTGAGCCGCGAACACCGGCACAGCCGGTGCCAGGCACCGCGTTGCTTGCTTCGCGGGTAAACCCGCTCCCACAGGTGTAGTGCATGGTTTGAGGTCAGCGCGGTTTCTGTGGGAGCGGCTTGAGCCGCGAACACCGGCACAGCCGGTGCCAGGCACCGTGTTGCTTGCTTCGCGGGCAAGCGACGCGGTGCAACCCCACTCCCGCCAAGGTTTCAGACCCGCGCGGGGTCAGCCTTGTCCACGGCAATCTGCAACCGCTCAATCGCCTCGGCCACCACCTCGCGCGGCAAGGCGCCATCGTCGGCCAGGGCCTTGAGCGCCGCCAGCACGATGAACTGCCGGTCCACCTCGAAATGCCGACGCAACGCCTCGCGGGTATCGGACTGGCCGAAACCGTCGGTACCCAACGGCACGAAACGCCGCGCGCCAACCCAAGGGCGGATCTGTTCGGCATGGATCTTCATATAGTCGGTGGCGACGATCAGCGGGCCTTCATGCGCCTGCAGCAATTGGGTGACGAACGGCACCTTGGGCGTGTCCAGCGGATGCAGCAGGTTCCAGCGTTCGACCTGCTGGGCCTCGCGGCGCACCTCGGTCAGGCTGGTGGCGCTCCACACTTCGCTGCTGACTTCATAGTCGCTGGCCAGTATCTCGGCGGCGGCGATCACCTCGGGCAGGATCGCGCCGCTGCCGGCCAGCTGCACGTGGCGCCCCGGGCGCACGTCACGTTCGATGGGCAAGCGGTAAAGCCCCTTGAGGATGTTGGCCTCGGCGCCGTCTGGCAGGTCGGGGTGAGCGTAGTTCTCGTTGAGCAGGGTGATGTAGTAGTACACATCTTCCTGCTCCTGGTACATGCGCCGCAGGCCGTCCTGCACGATCACCGCCAGTTCGTAGGCGTAGGTGGGGTCGTAGGACACACAGCACGGCACGGTGGCCGCCATCACATGGCTGTGGCCGTCGTCGTGCTGCAAGCCCTCGCCCATCAAGGTGGTACGCCCGGAGGTGGCGCCCAGCAGGAAGCCCCGCGCCCGGGCATCGCCGGCCGCCCACAACAGGTCGCCGACGCGCTGGAAGCCGAACATCGAATAGAAGATATAGAACGGCACGGTCATCACGCCATGGTTGGCGTAAGCGGTGCTGGCGGCGATCCACGACGAGGTAGCGCCGGACTCGTTGAGGCCTTCCTGGAGAATCTGGCCGTCGACGCTTTCCTTGTAGTACGACAAGGTGCCGGCATCCTGGGGCGTGTACAGCTGGCCCACCGCGGAGTGGATGCCGATCTGGCGGAACAGGCCTTCCATGCCGAAGGTGCGCGATTCGTCCGGCACGATGGGCACCACCAGGCGGCCGATCTCGGGGTCCTTGAGCAGGGTGCTGAGGATGCGCACGAAGGCCATGGTGGTGGAGATGGTCCGTTCGCCGGTGCCTTTGAGCTGCGCTTCGAGCGCGGCCAGCGCCGGCACCTTCAAAGCCTCTACCTGAGCGTGGCGCGCAGGCACCTGGCCGCCCAGCGCGTCGCGGCGGGCACGCAGGTACTCGGCTTCACGGCTGTCTGGCGCGGGGCGCAGGTAGGGCAGTTCGCCCAGTTGCGCATCGTCCAGCGCCAGGCCGAAACGGTCACTGAACGCCTTGACCGCGTCGGCGCCGATCTTCTTCAACTGGTGGTTGATGTTCTGTGCCTCGCCGGCCTCGCCCAGGCCGAAACCCTTCACCGTCTTGGCCAGGATCACCGTGGGCCGGCCGCTGGTGCGCATGGCCGCGGCGTAGGCGTTGTACACCTTGACCGGGTCATGACCACCCCGGGCGAGCTTCCAGACCTGCTCGTCGGAGAGGTCGCTGACCAGGGCCAGCAATTCAGGGTACTTGCCGAAGAAGTGCTCGCGCACATAGGCGCCGTTCTGCGATTTGTAGGTCTGGTACTCGCCGTCGACGCATTCCATCATCCTTTGTTGCAACAGGCCGCTGTGGTCCTTGGCCAGCAAGGCGTCCCAGCCGCTGCCCCAGACCACCTTGATCACGTTCCAGCCGGCGGCGCGGTACAAGCCTTCGAACTCCTGGATCACCTTGCCGTTGCCACGTACCGGGCCATCGAGGCGCTGCAAGTTGCAGTTGACCACGAAGATCAGGTTGTCCAGCCGCTCGCGACCGGCCAGGGAGATCGCCGCCAGCGACTCGGGCTGGTCCATTTCGCCGTCACCGAGGAAGGCCCACACCTTGCGCCCCTGGTGCGCCTTGAGCTGGCGGTTTTCCAGGTAGCGCATGAAGCGGGCCTGGTAGGCGGCGGTGATCGGGCCCAGGCCCATGGACACCGTGGGGAACTGCCAGAAGTCGGGCATCAGCCTGGGGTGCGGGTACGACGACAGGCCGTCGCGGTCGGTTTCCCGGCGGAAGTTGTCCAGTTGCGCCTCGCTCAACCGCCCTTCGGTGAAGGCCCGGCCATAGATGCCCGGCGCGGAATGCCCCTGGATGTACACCAGGTCGCCGGCAAAGCTGTCGGTGCGGCCGCGGAAAAAGTGATCGAAGCCCACGTCGTAGAGCACCGCCGCCGAGGCGTAGGTAGCGATATGCCCGCCAACGCCTGAGTGCTTGCCGGCACGCAGCACCATGGTCAGGGCATTCCAGCGAATGTAGGCGTTGAGCCGCTGCTCGATGGCCAGGTCGCCGGGGTAGGGCAGCTCGCGCTCGGGTGGGATGCTGTTGACGTAGGGCGTGGTGACCCGGCCATGGAAGTCGCCATGGCGCGCGCCGTCGAACTCGAGCAGGCGGTCGATCAGGTAGTGCGCCCGAGGGCGCCCCTCGGCGTCCACCACCGAGGCGAGGGAGTCGATCCACTCGCGGGTTTCCTGGGGGTCTTCATCACGCAGGGCTTGTTGCGGGGTCATGGTAACGCTCCTTGTACGAGGGCCGGGCATCTCCGGCAGCGTGGATGTCGTTGCAGTTGCAATTGAATCTAACGCTGGCGACGGTATTATTGCAACTGCAATTAAAAGCCCCTGGAGAGATCATGACCACCCCCGCACCAGACCTCTGGTATAGCTTCATCCGTGCCCACCGCTGCCTGATCAGGGAAATCGAACGGCGCCTGGCCGAGCAGAAACTGCCGTCCTACGCCTGGTACGACACGCTGTGGGGGATCGAAAGCGGGCAGGACGGCGCGCGGCGCATGCACGAACTGGCCGACGCAATGGCCATCGAGCGCTACAACCTCACGCGCCTGGTCGATCGGCTGGAGAAGGAAGGCCTGGTGACCCGGGAAAAGGCCCTGGACGATGGGCGCGGCGCCATCGCCCGGATCACCGCCAGTGGGCGGGCGCTGCGCAAGCGGATGTGGCAGGTGTACGAGCAGTCGGTGGCCGAACTGTTCCTGGTCGAGTTCGACGAACAGCAGCGCGGCGTGTTCGCCCGGGCGCTGGAGCAGGCCAGCCGCAACGCCCGGGCTTCAGGCAAAGGTTGAGGCGTAAGAGCCAGCCTGGCTGGCTCCGGCGCCTCAACTACGGAAGAACGCCAGCAGGTCGGCGTTGATCACCTCGGCATGGGTGGTCGGCATGCCATGGGGGAAGCCGGCGTAGGTCTTCAGGGTGCCCTTGGGCAGCAGCTTGGCCGACAGCGGCCCTGAGTTGGCGTAAGGCACGATCTGGTCGTCATCGCCGTGCATCACCAGCACGGGCACCTTCACCTGCTTGAGCGATTCGCTGAAGTCGGTCTGGGAGAAGGCGACGATACCGTCGTAGTGGGCCTGGGCGCAGCCCATCATGCCTTGGCGCCACCAGTTGAGGATCACGCCCTGGTCGGCCTTGGCGCCGGGGCGGTTGTAGCCGTAGAACGGCCCGGCCGGGATATCGTGGTAGAACTGCGCGCGGTTGGCCTTGAGCTGCGCTTGCAAGTCGTCGAAGACGGCCTTGGGCAAGCCGCCGGGGTTACTCTCGGTCTTGACCATCAGCGGCGGTACCGCAGCGATGATGGCCGCCTTGGGTACTGGGTCGTCGGGGTGGCGAGCCAGGTAGTGGATCACCTCGCCGCCGCCGGTGGAGTGGCCCACATGGATCGCGCCCTGCACGCCCAGGTGCTTGACCACGGCGGCGACATCGTCGGCGTAGTGGTCCATGTCATGGCCGTCCCAGACCTGGCTGGAGCGCCCGTGGCCACGGCGGTCGTGGGCAACCACGCGGTAGCCCTGGGCGACGAAGTAGAGCATCTGCGCGTCCCAGTCGTCGGCGCTGAGCGGCCAGCCGTGGTGGAAAAAGACCACCTGGGCATCGCGCGGGCCCCAGTCCTTGTAGAAGAGGTCGACACCTTCGCTAGTCGTGACATATCCCATTTCGCGTCTCCTGTTTTCGAGGGGTGCTGCTCATGAGGGCGGGCCATCGCTGGCCGCCGGTTAACGATAGGATTAAAGTGCGCTTCAAGGTCAATGCATTTCACAGGTGCCGCATGAGAATAGGAGAACTGGCCAAGGTCACCGGCCTTGCCCCTTCGCGCATTCGTTTCTACGAGGCCAGTGGTCTGATCCAGCCGGTGGAGCGCAAGGCCAATGGCTACCGGGCCTACGACGCCGACGCGGTGTGGGTGCTGGAGATGATCACCAATGCCCAGGCCGCCGGTTTTTCGCTGGAGGAAATCCGCCAGTTGCTGCCGGCCAAGGCCAAGGGCTGGCAGCATGATGAATTGCTTGGCGGGCTCAGGCGCAAGGTCGAGGAAATCGACCGGCTGCAAGCGCGCCTGGCGCGCAACAAGGCGCAGTTGCTGCTGGTGATCGAAGGTATCGAGAGCAAGCCGGAGGGCATGGCCTGCGTGGACAACTCGCAGCGGGTGCTGGAGCGCCTGCGTGAAGAGCTGGCCACGGGCAAGGCAGGCCATTGAGGCTGAGGGCTCGCTGGAGGAGCGCCCGCCGCGCAGCTCGCAACACGCTGCTTGGCACCGGCTGTGCCGGTGTTCGCGGGCGAGCCCGCTCCCACAGGTACAGCACAAGCTTGAGATTTTGCGCAATGCGGCTTGCCGGACCGCCGCACCGCCGCGATAGGCAGATTCACAACGGCTTGGGCGCATACAACGCGCTCTGGAACGCCGGCACATATTCGTATTTCACCATCCGCCCCAATTGCAGCTCGCGGATATAGCGCGACAGGCTGCCATCGCCCAGTACCAGTACCATCGAGTCAGTCTTCAGGCTGGCAGCATGGGCAGTCTGTCGCGACGTGGCGTAGCCATAGGCCAAGCGCCCCAGGTGATCCAAATTGGTGAAGCTGTTGGTCACCAGCTCCGGCTCATGGGACAGGCCCTCGAGCTTGCGTCCGCGCATCACCACATCGACCTTGCCGGTCTGCGCGTCGACAATGTCGTAGCTCACCGCGTCGGCTTCTTCACGGCGGTTGATTGGGGTCAGCCACTTGGGCAGGTTGTAACCCACCACGCCACGCACACGGGCCAGCTCGGTGTTCACTGGCAGCTTGAGCACATAGCCCCAGAAGTCCTTCGACAGCGATTGCCCGGCCAGGGTCAACGGCCCGAAGTTCGAGGTGCCTGGTTTGTTGGTGATGATCGACAGGGCGATTTCGTTGTAGCTGTCGTTGTCGCAATAGTCATAGGTATAGGCCGTGAGCGCCACCAGGCCCCGGCCTGGCCATACCTGCAACGGTTGTGTCCGGGCCAGCACGGCGGTGGGCATCAAGGCGCGCAGGCGCTCGAGATCCGCGGTGTAGACCGCGGTGATGCGGCTGTTCTGGTAATAGAAGTTCGGCGAATACGAGGCGAAGCCCATGTCGACCTGGGTCTTCTCCAGCCCTTTGAACCAGCCCAGGTCCAGCCCCGGCGCCTCGGCCTGGATCACCGCCAGCGGTGGATTGGAGCGGTAGCGGTCATACAGCCCGCCCTTGACGACCGGTACGGGGTGGCCGGCAATGTCGATCAACCTGGTTTCGGCGTGGTCGGGTATACCGTTGGCGGCATCGGCAAGGGGGGCCAGCAGGGCGCCGGCGAGGGCGGCGACAGGTGCAAGTTTCACGTTACGGTGCTCCAGGGCGTGCTTGAGGAAAGGGTAAGGACGACATTGCCGTTTCACCCTAACGTTGAACCCAACTTGAGAGTCAATGGCCAAACCGGATGTAGTTCAGGGCTTGACCTTAAAGTTGACTTTAAAGCTAACGTCGGCGCTACCAACTCGCTGAGGTACCGCCGATGGACCTGTTCTCCCCCCTGACTCTGCCCAATGGCTCGGTCATTCCCAACCGCATCGCCAAGGCCGCCATGGAAGAAAACATGGCCGATGCCGAGCATGCGCCCTCGGCGCAGCTGATGCGCCTGTACCAGGCTTGGGCCGAAGGCGGCGCCGGGCTGATCATCAGTGGCAATGTCATGGTCGACAACCGCGCCATGACCGGCCCCGGCGGCGTGGTGCTGGAGGATGACCGGCACCTGGCGCGCTTTCGCCAGTGGGCCGCGACCGGGCGTGCCAACGGGGCGCAGTTCTGGTTGCAGATCAACCACCCCGGCCGGCAGATGCGCGCCAACCTGGGACAGGTGACCTGGGCGCCATCGGCCGTGGCGCTGGAGCTGGGCACGATGTCCAGGCATTTCGCCACGCCCCAGGCGATGACGCCCGAGGTGATCGCCGAGGTGGTCCGCCGCTTCGCCAATACCGCGCGGCTGGCGGAGCAGGCAGGTTTCACCGGGGTTGAAATCCATGCGGCGCATGGTTATCTGCTCAGTCAGTTCCTGTCGCCGCTGAGCAACCAGCGCACCGACCAATGGGGTGGCTCGCTGGAGAACCGCGCGCGCCTGCTGCTGGACATCGTCAAGGCCGTGCGTGCGGTGGTGTCGGCGGAGTTTGCCGTGGCGGTCAAGCTCAATTCGGCGGACTTCCAGCGCGGCGGCTTCAGCGCCGACGACGCCAAGCAGGTGGTGGGCTTGCTCAACGCGCTGCCGGTCGACCTGGTGGAGCTGTCGGGGGGCAGCTACGAGGCACCGGCGATGCAAGGCCAGGCCCGGGATGGCCGGACACTGGCACGCGAGGCGTATTTCCTCGAGTTCGCCCGCGATATCCGCGCCGTGGCGAACATGCCAGTGATGCTCACCGGCGGTATTCGCCGTCGACCGATTGCCGAGCAGGTGCTGCACAGCGGCGTGGAGATGGTCGGTATCGGTACTGCCCTGGCCATCGACCCAGCCTTGCCGCGTGACTGGCAGGCGGGCAGGGACGCGGTACCACAACTGCGAGCGATCACCTGGAAGAACAAGGCCCTGGCATCGCTGGGCAACATGGCCATGGTCAAGTTCCAGTTGCGCCAGTTGAGCGAGGCCAAGGCGCCCGACCCACAGGTGGCGCCGTGGTGGGCGCTGCTGCGCCAGCAATGGGCCGATGCCGCGCGGACACGGCAGTATCGCCGGCGCATGGCACGGCAATAACGCCCCGGCGCGGCCAGAAGGTGTGATAATGGCCGCGTTTTCACCAGGGCTTGAGCATGCTGACCCTCTCCAACACCGTGCATCTGCCGGATGCTGAAATCGAGCTGACCTACATCCGCGCCCAGGGCGCCGGAGGGCAGAACGTCAACAAGGTTTCCAGCGCCGTGCACCTGCGCTTTGACATTCGCGCCTCGTCGCTGCCGGCGTTCTACAAGGAACGGCTGCTGGCCTTGCGCGACAGCCGCATTACCGCCGAGGGGGTGCTGGTCCTCAAGGCCCAGCAGTACCGTACCCAGGAGCAGAACCGCGCCGATGCTTTGCTGCGCCTGGCCGAATTGATCCAGAGCGCCATCAAAGTCGAAAAGAAACGCCGGCCGACCAAGCCGACCCTGGGCTCGAAGACCCGGCGCCTGGAGTCCAAGAGCAGGCGCGGCACAATCAAGGCGGGGCGGGGCAAGGTGGAGTTCTAGGCACGCGGCAGCGCGGCGATCATCCGCTCGAACGCCGCCAGGGCGCAGGGACTGTCCTGGCGCTCCAGCGCAGGCAGCGCGGCGGGCAGGTCGAAGCGTACCCGCCCGGGCAGCGCTGACTCCAGGGCCGCGTACCAGTCCAGCAGCGCCGGCTGTAGGCGCACATGCAGCTCGAAATTCGAACGCCGGCGGGTGAGATCCGCCCTGGCGCGTTGGCGCGCCAGTTGCGGGTCTATGCGCGCGACCAGGTAGTAGTCGGCAAAGCCGATGCGGCCCTGGGCAACGGTGGCGCGCGTGGCGTCCAGCTCCAGGCGCCAGTCCTGCTCGCTGGCCTCGCCGATCCGCCACAGACTCCAGACGTAGTGAAGTTTCAGCGGATCGCTGTCACAGACCGCCCAGCCACTGCGAGCTTGCAGTTGCAATGCCGCCTGCCAGCGATCGACGTTGCGCTCGGCCCAGAACGCGGCGGCGTCATGAGGCTCGCGCCCGCGATCCGGCGTATCGGCGAAGCGCCCGTGCTCGGCGACCACATGCGCGCCGCCCTGCTCGGCGCACCAGGTGGTCTTGCCACTGGCGCTGATCCCCTCGACCACCACGATCATCGTTTCGACTCCCTTCAATGAGGGCGCGAGTCTATAGCATCTGCATATAAGCAGCAGGATTAAAATTACCAATAGCACTGATGGGCAGGATCAATTTAGCGATCGGGCGTGGGCTCCTTACCCTTTTCCAGGCGCATCAAGACGCCTGTATAGAGCCTTTAGGAGTACATCATGATCCCGTTCAAACTGTTCCAGCCCGGTCGCCTGCTGGTGGCCAGCGCCCTGGCCGCCAGCCTGCTGTCGCTGTCGGTGCAGGCCGCCACGCTGACCCGCGACAACGGCGCGCCGGTGGGCGACAACCAGAACTCGCAGACCGCCGGCCCCAACGGTTCGGTCCTGCTGCAGGATGTGCAGCTGCTGCAAAAGCTGCAGCGTTTCGACCGTGAGCGCATTCCCGAGCGCGTGGTGCACGCCCGTGGTACTGGCGCCCATGGCCAGTTCACCGCCAGCGCCGACATCAGCGAACTGAGCATGGCCAAGGTGTTCCGCCCAGGCGAGAAAACCCCGGTGTTCGTGCGCTTCTCGGCCGTGGTGCACGGCACCCACTCGCCGGAAACCCTGCGTGACCCGCGCGGCTTCGCCACCAAGTTCTATACCGCCGATGGCAACTGGGACCTGGTCGGCAATAACTTCCCGACCTTCTTCATTCGCGATGCCATCAAGTTCCCGGACATGGTCCACGCCTTCAAGCCCGACCCGCGCACCAACCTGGACGACGACGCGCGCCGCTTCGACTTCTTCTCCCATGTACCGGAAGCCACCCGCACCCTGACCTTGCTGTATTCCAACGAAGGGACCCCGGCCAGCTACCGCGAGATGGACGGCAACAGCGTGCACGCCTACAAGCTGGTCAACGCCAAGGGCGAAGTGCACTACGTGAAGTTCCACTGGAAGAGCCTGCAAGGGCAGAAGAACCTCGACCCGAAACAGGTCGAGCAGGTCCAGGGCCGCGACTACAGCCACATGACCCACGATCTGGTCACGGCGATCAACAAGGGCAACTTCCCGAAATGGGACCTGTACATCCAGGTGCTCAAGCCTGAACAGCTGGCCAGCTTCGACTTCGATCCGCTGGACGCCACCAAGATCTGGCCCAATGTGCCGGAGCGCAAGATCGGCCAGATGGTCCTGGACCGCAACGTCGACAACTTCTTCCAGGAAACCGAGCAGGTGGCCATGGCGCCATCGAACCTGGTGCCGGGCATCGAGCCTTCCGAGGACCGTCTGCTCCAGGGCCGGCTGTTCGCCTATGCCGACACCCAAATGTACCGGGTCGGCGCCAATGGCCTGGGCCTGCCAGTCAACCGTCCACGCAACGAGGTGAACACCGTCAACCAGGACGGCGCGGCGAACAACGGCCACACCAGCAGCGGCGTCAACTACCAGCCGAGCCGTCTGCAACCGCGTGACGAACAGGCCAGCGCGCGCTATTCGCAAACGCCGTTGAGCGGCACCACCCAGCAGGCGAAGATCCAGCGCGAGCAGAACTTCAAGCAGACCGGCGAGCTGTTCCGCTCGTACAGCAAGAAGGAGCAGGCCGACCTGATCAACAGCCTCGGCGGGGCGCTGGCGATCACTGACGAGCAGAGCCGCTACATCATGCTGTCGTTCTTCTACAAGGCCGACAGTGACTACGGCACAGGCCTGGCCAAGGTGGCCAAGGCCGATCTGAAGCGCGTCCAGCAACTGGCGGCGCAGCTGCAGGACTGACCTTGTCATGCAGGAGCCAGCAAGGCTGGCTCCTGCCCAGGAGGCTGCCATGTACCGATGCATACTCGCGGCGTTGCTTGGCCTGCTGGCTGCCACGGTTCACGCCGAGGACGCAGGCCAAGTCGAACAACGCCTGCGCGACTACTATTTCGAAGCGGCACGCCAGGGCGACCAGGCGGTGCTCGGGCAATTCATCCAGGCCGGTTACGACCTCGACACCCAGGACACCAAGGGCTACACCGGCCTGATCCTCGCCGCCTACCACGGCCAGGTCCAGGCGGTGGAACAACTGCTGGCCGCCGGCGCCAACCCTTGCGCCCAGGACCTGCGCGGCAACACGGCGCTGATGGGGGCGATCTTCAAGGGCGAACTGGGCATCGCCCGGCGCC
Organism: Pseudomonas xantholysinigenes; assembly: GCF_014268885.2. Taxonomy (NCBI): domain Bacteria; kingdom Pseudomonadati; phylum Pseudomonadota; class Gammaproteobacteria; order Pseudomonadales; family Pseudomonadaceae; genus Pseudomonas; species Pseudomonas xantholysinigenes. The sequence continues at coordinate 2,773,199 of NZ_CP077095.1, forward strand.
TGCTCGATGCCCCGTGCAACCCTGACCAGCGCAATGCCAATGGCCAGACTGCGGCAATGTACGCGGCGCTGTTCAAACGTGACGAGCTACTCCAGGCGCTGACCGCCCGCGGCGCCGATCGCCAAGCCCGGGACGCTTTGGGCAACAGTGTCGACAGCCTGCGACAGGGCGCGCTCAACGGTGTGCGCTAACCGCCGGTGACCGGTGGAAAGAACGCAATATCGTCGCCGTCGGCCAATGGCTCGTCCAGGTTGCACAATGCCTGGTTACGCGCGCACATCAGGTTGGCCTGGCCCAGGACCTGGGCCCAGGGCTCGCCGCGCTCGACCAGCAACTGGCGCAGCTCGCGCAGGGTACGCAGGGCCGGCGTCCACGCCAGCGCCTCGCCGTCACTGCCCAACAGCTCGCGGTAGCGGGCAAAGTAGTTCACCTGGATCATCAGGCATCCTCCAGCTGGTACAACCCCGAACGCCCACCGGACTTGCGCAACAGACGCAGCCAGTCGATCTGCAAGCTGCGGTCGGCAGCCTTGCACATGTCGTACAGGGTCAGTGCCGCCACGCTGGCGGCGGTCAGGGCCTCCATCTCCACACCCGTGGCGCCCTTGAGGGTACAGCTGGCGATGATGCGCACCGAGTCCGGCGGCACCGCCTTGAGCTCGACCGTCACCGCCGTCAACAGCAGCGGGTGGCACAGCGGGATCAGCTCGTGAGTGCGCTTGGCGGCCATGATCCCGGCGATGCGCGACACCGCGAAGACATCGCCCTTGGGGTGTCCACCGGCACTGATCAGCGCCAGGGTCTCGGGCTTCATCCGCACCCAGGCCTCGGCGATGGCCTCGCGTCGGGTGTCGGCCTTGTCGGTGACATCGACCATGTGCGCGTGGCCGCGATTGTCCAGGTGGGTCAGCGGACCGGGCAGGGCAGGGGTGTCGTTCATGGGACCTCCAGGAGACGGCTAGGGACGGTGTCCGCGCTCAGCAGGGCGCGGGCTTCGGCGAAGCATTGCTCGGCCAGGGCCGAGCGCGGCTCGCTGCGCCGCAGCAACAGGCCGACTGGCGCATGGATCGCGGCGCTGCTGATCGGCAGGATCCGGATGTGCTCGCTCAGACCCTCCAGGCCATGGTCCAGGGGCATGATCGCGCAGCACAGGCCGGCACTGACCCCCTGGACCAGTTGGTAGGTCGAGTCGCTCTCGAGCAGGGAGCGCGGATGCAGGCCGCGACTGCGAAAGCTCAGGTCGATCGACTGGCGGTAGTGCATGCCTTGCGACAACAACCCTAACGGCAGCGGCTCCAGCGCCTCCCAGCCCAGGCTCGGGGTGGCGAAGTGAAAGTGCCGGGTATCGTAGAGCAGGCCCATGCGCGTGGCGCCCAACTCGATGATGTCGAAATAGCTGCGGTTGATCCGGTCCAGGTAGCAGATGCCCAGGTCCAACTGGTTACGGCTCAGGCCATCGGTGACTTGCTCCGAACTCAGCGAGGTCAATTGCACCTGCAATTGCGGGTAGCACGCGATCAGCGGCTTGAGCAGGCCCATCAGGTTGAAGCTCGACAACGGCACCATGCCGATGCGCAGGCTGCCGACCAGGCGCCCACGGCAGTTGACGGCCTCGGCCTGCAAGCCGTCGTAGGCCGCCAGCAAGGTACGGGTCCAGGCCAGGATGCGTTCGCCGGCCTCGGTGAATCCTTCGAAGCGCTGGCCACGGGTGACCAGCACCAGGCCCAGCTCTTCCTCCAGGTTGCGCAAGCGCATGGAGAGGGTTGGCTGGGTGATATGACACAACGCGGCGGCCTGCCCGAAGTGACGGGTCTGGTCCAGCGCGATCAGGAACTTGAGTTGTTTGATATCCATGGTGCGCCTTGCCGGTAAGTGGCGATCGGGAACAGGGCACGAATGCCATGTTGCAAGGCAGCGAAAAGTAAAGTGAAGAGTAAATGGCGTCCAATGGGAAATAACGAAGAGCTGATAGAGCGTGCTGATGATGAAGTTTCATAGAGCGTGCTTATGACACGTTGTGGATTATCGATTGGACACGCCTTACTTCATCGCTCTAGTTTGCAGGTTGGTGTTATTTCAACTTGCAGAGTGTCCAGAACATGAGTGTCAAAGCCGATGCCGTATTTGTCCCGCTGAATGTCGCCGTGCTGACGGTCAGCGACACCCGCACCTACGAAACCGATACCTCCGGTGAGCTGCTGGCGACACGCGCGGTGGACATGGGCCACCGCCTGGTCGCCCGGGCGCTGCTCAAGGACGACCTGTACAAGATCCGCGCGCAGGTGGCGAACTGGATCGCTGACGAGCAGGTGCAGGTGGTGTTGATCACCGGCGGCACCGGCTTCACCGGGCGCGACAGCACGCCAGAGGCGGTCAGTTGCCTGCTGGACAAGCAGATCGACGGCTTCGGCGAACTGTTCCGCGCCCTGTCCATCCTCGACATCGGCACCTCGACCGTGCAGAGCCGGGCGTTGGCCGGGCTCGCCAACGGCACCCTGGTGTGCTGCCTGCCGGGCTCCACCGGTGCTTGCCGGACCGCCTGGGAAGGTATCCTGGTCGAGCAACTGGACGCTCGCCACCGGCCTTGCAACTTCGTCCCGCACCTGAAGGCCGCGCCGCTCTGCGGACCACGACCATGAGTGGCCTGATGGCGGTCGACGACGCCCTGGCACAGCTGCTGGCGCTGGCCAGGGCGACGCCGTTCACCGGCGTGGAGCAACTGCCGCTGGCACAGGCCGATGGCCGCGTGCTGGCTGAAGCGCTACAGGCCGCAATCGACCTGCCGCCCTGGGCCAACAGTGCCATGGATGGCTATGCCATGCGCCTCGACGACCTGGCGGCAGGCCCGCTGCCGGTGACGCAGACCGTGTTCGCCGGGCAGGCACCGGCGCCGCTGCGCCCGGGCAGCTGTGCCCGCGTGTTCACCGGGGCGCCGCTACCCGCCGGCGCCGATTGCGTGCAGTTGCAGGAAAACTGCGAGGTGGACGAGCAGGGGCGGGTGCGTTCGCTGACGCCCCTGCGCCGTGGCGACAACATACGTCCCCAGGGCAACGAGATCCGCGCTGGAGCCACGTTGCTGGCGGCCGGCACGCTGCTGGATCCGGTCGCTCTGGGCGTGCTGGCCTCCCAGGGGATCACCCAGGTGGCCGTGCGTCGTCGGCCGCGCGTAGCCTTGCTGTCCAGTGGTGACGAACTGGCCGCCGCAGGCGCGCCCCTGGCGCCAGGGCAGATCCACGACAGTAACCGGGCGGTATTGACCGCGCTGCTCACGCGCCTGGGGTGCGAGGTGCTCGACCTGGGGTGCCTGCCGGACGACCCGCCGCGCATTCGCGCGGCACTGGCGCAAGCCGTGGACGCCGACTTGATCGTCAGCAGTGCCGGGGTCTCGGTGGGGGATGCCGACTGCATCGGCGCCTTACTGCGCGAGTCTGGCGAGGTACGCTTGTGGAAGCTCGCGATCAAGCCCGGCAAGCCCTTTACCTTTGGGCAAATCGACCATGTGCCGTTTCTTGGCCTGCCGGGCAATCCAGGCTCGGCGCTGGTCACCTTCCTGTTGCTGGCGCGACCCTACTTGCTGGCGCGCATGGGCGTCGCCCTGGTGGCGCCCATGCGCCTGCCGGTGGTGGCCGGTTTCGCCTGGCCGAAGGCGGGCAAGCGCCAGGAATACCTGCGGGTGCGGCTCGAGGGTGGGCGGGCGCGCCTGCTGGAGAACCAGAGCTCGGCCACCTTGCTCAGCGCGGTGATTGCCGATGGCTTGCTCGAGGTCCCGGCAGGAGAAACCTTCGAGCCCGGCGACGTGCTGGACTTCATCGCCTTTGCCGGCCTGTTCGGCACCCGTTGAAACGCCTTCGACCGCCGCGCCATCGCGCGGCGGTCGAAGCCCCTGGCGCTACAGCAGCGGCAGGGTGTAGCTGACGATCAGGCGGTTTTCGTCCTGATCACGCTGGCTGGCATACCCCGGCGTAGCGCTGCTCGGCAGGCCGCTGCGCAGGCTGGCGTTCTTCCAGGCCAGCCCCAGGCCCTTGAACGGCCCGGAAGGGGTGACGTAGCTCAAGGCAATGTCGCGCTCCCATTCGCCGCGATCGGCGTGGGCAGTGGCAATCGCCTCGGCATTGAGGTACAGCACGCTGAAGTTCAGCCCAGGCACGCCAGCGGCGGCGAAGTCGTAGGTGTAGCGCGTCAGCCAGGTGCGTTCCCCGGCCCGGTTGAACTTAAGCAGCTGCGCGTCGCTGATCAGATAGGTGCTGGTGCCTTCGCCATCGCCGCGGTTCAGGTAGGGGAAGTCGCTGGCGCCGGTCAGCACCTGGTAGCCCGCGCCGAGGCTGTGGCCACCGAGGCTGTAGGTGAACATGCCGCTGTACACCTGGTTGTCCACTTCACCCTTGGTCACCCCACCACCGTAGTAGCCGCTGCTCAGGTAGTTGTCCTGGCGTCCGGCGCGGCTGGCGTTCTTGCCATCGCTGTCACTGAGGAATACCCGCAGGTCGCTCTTCAAGATGCCGGGGCCCAGCGCCAGGTTGTGCACCAGGCCAAGGAAATGCTGCTGGTAGAAATCATCCAGTTCACCGTAGTAGTACTGCAGCAACAGTTGTTTGCTGGCCTTGTAATCGGCCCCGGCGAAATAGAAGTGGTTGCTGTCGCGGCTCTTCGCGCCGCTGCCGTTGGCGCCGGCGATGCTCAGGGCACGCAGGTCGGTGGAGTTGCGCCCGCGGGTGTGTTCGAGCTGGCCAGCGGTCAGGGTGAGGTTGCTGAAATCGTTGGAGGTCAGCTGGGCCCCTTCGTAGGTCAGCGGTAGCAGGCGGGCATCGTTGGACACCACCACCGGCAACTTGGGCTGCAGGGTGCCGTAGCGCAGTTCGCTGCGGGCGATGCGCATCTTCGCGGTCAGGCCGAGGCTGCTGAACTCATCGACCGCGGAGCCATCGTGTTGCAGCGGGAAGATCGTGCCGGGCTGGCGCTCGGCGTTGGCCTTGCCGGCCTTGCCGCCGCCGTCCAGGCGCACCCCCAGCAGGCCCAGGGCATCGACGCCGAAACCGACCGTGCCCTGGGTATAGCCCGAGCTGTAGTTGAGCATGAAACCCTGGCCCCATTCGTTCTGCTTGCTGGGCGCCGCGTTGCCGCTGCGGTTGTCGGTGTCGATGTAGAAGTTGCGCAGGGTCAGGCTGGCCTTGCTGTCTTCGATGAATCCGCCGGCATGGGCGCAGAGCGGCGCGAGGCCGGCCAGGGTGGCCAGGGACACGGCCACGGACAGTGTGCTGCGTTGCATGGTTGCTGCTCCGTTGTGGTGATCAGGTCGCGCGCAGGCGCAGCCCGCCGACCAGCGGGCTGGTCGGGGCAGGCAAGAGGTTCGGCAGGGGTTCAGCTGAGGATGTGATCGATCGGCTGCAGCGCCGGCGGCAGTTCGGTACTGCCCAGCGCCGCCAGCACATCACGCTCGACGGTACGCACGATGGCGTCCAGGGGCAGGTCGTTTTCGTCGCGACCGAAGGGGTCTTCCAGTTCGTTGCTGATGGCGTCCAGGCCAAAGAAGGTGTAGCTGACGATGGCGGTGAACAGCGGTGCCAGCCAGCCCAGCGGCTCGGCCATGGCAAACGGCAGCAACACGCAGAACAGGAAGATGGTGCGGTGCAGCAGCAAGGTGTAGGGGAAGGGCAGCGGCGTGTTCTTGATGCGCTCGCAGGCCGCCTGGGCCTGGGATAGCCCGGTCAGCCGCTGCTCAAGGTTCACGTAGCGCCATTCGCTGATCTGCTGATACTGCGCCAGGCGCGAGATGCGCGCGCCGAGCGCCTGCAGGATACCGTCGCTGAGATTGTGTTGTGGCAGGCTGGCGGCGTCGGCGACCCAGGCCGCGGCGGCCTTGTACTCGTCGCCACCGCGCAGCCGGGCATTGAGCGCGTGGGCAAAGCCGCACAGGCCCTGGAGCAGTTGCCGGCGCTGCTGCGGGTCGGCGATCACAGCGCTGGCGCGCACGAACGAGCGGATCTCGATGACCACCTGGCCCCAGGCCTTGCGACCTTCCCACCAGCGGTCATAGCAGGCGTTGTTGCGAAAACTCATGAAGATCGACAGCGACAGCCCCAGCAGGGTGAACGGGGTCGCGTTGACCCGCGAGTAGAACGCCGGGTGCAGGGTTTCCACCAGCACGATCAAGGAGGCCAGCACGCTGACCATCAGGGTGCGACGCACGACGCGGCGGGCGATCGAGCCCTTGAGCGTGATCAGCACGTTGAGCAGGTTGGGTTGCGGATGAACGATCATGGCGATTCCAGGACTTGCATATGTTTCGGCCCACTGGAAGTTCAGAGCGCTAGCAGCCTAGAGGGATGCGGTAGCATCGTCCAATTGCAATAAATGACCAGTTGATCGGCATTTTCTATCACTCAGCAGTGATAGAGCAGACTGATCAACCCGTCATTACTTTTGATTTGACGATAGTGCGGGGCAAAAATAGCCTGCAGCGGTCAACAGTGTCGAAGTTGCTCTTTGGTTATTCAAACTTCGCACTTGTTATTCCGCCTGTCGCGATCAAGGGTGACCCTGATGAACGAAGAAGAACATATCAAAAGTTACAACGGCCCGGCCGCCGGCTGGGGCGCGCTCAAGAGCGTGACCAAGGCCTGGCTGGGCAGCGAGAACGCGGTCAAGAACATCCGCATGATGCTCAAGACCAACCAGGACAGCGGCTTCGATTGCCCCGGCTGCGCCTGGGGCGAGTCGCCCGAGAACGGCATGGTCAAGTTCTGCGAGAACGGCGCCAAGGCGGTGAACTGGGAGGCCACCGGCCGCTCGGTCGATCCGGACTTCTTCGCCCGCTACAGCGTCAGCGCCCTGCTCGAGCAGAGCGACTACTGGCTCGAATACCAGGGCCGCCTGACCCACCCGATGCGCTATGACGCCAGCACCGACCACTATGTCGAGATCAGCTGGGACGAAGCCTTCGCCCTGGTCGCCCGGCACCTGAACGCCCTCGAGTCGCCCGATCAGGCCGAGTTCTACACCTCGGGCCGGGCCAGCAACGAGGCCGCCTACCTGTACCAGTTGTTCGTGCGCAGCTTCGGCACCAACAACTTCCCCGACTGCTCGAACATGTGCCATGAGGCCAGTGGCCTGGGCATGGGCGACACCCTCGGCGTTGGCAAGGGCACCGTGGTGTTCCATGACCTGGAAGAAGCCGATGCGATCTTCGTCATTGGCCAGAACCCTGGCACCAACCACCCGCGCATGCTCGAACCGCTGCGCGAGGCGGTGGAGCGGGGCGCCCAGGTGGTCTGCTTCAACCCGCTCAAAGAGCGTGGCCTGGAGCGCTTCCAGCACCCGCAACACCCGTTCGAGATGCTCAGCAACGGTTCCGAACCGACCAACACCGCCTACTTCCGTCCGGCCCTGGGCGGTGACATGGCGGTGCTGCGCGGCATGGCCAAGTTCCTTCTGCAGTGGGAGCGCGAAGCCCAGGCCAACGGCATGCCGGCGGTGTTCGACCATGCCTTCCTCAAGGCCCACACCCATGGCCTGGAGGCCTACCTGGCCGAAGTCGACGCCACTTCCTGGGAGCATATCGTCGAGCAATCCGGGCTGAGCCTGGCCGAGATCGAGCTGGCCGCGCGCATGTACCGCAAGGCCGAACGGGTGATCATGTGCTGGGCCATGGGCGTCACCCAGCATCGCCATTCGGTGCCGACCGTGCAGGAAATCGTCAACCTGCAATTGCTGCGCGGCAACGTCGGCCGCCCGGGCGCCGGGCTGTCGCCGGTGCGTGGCCACAGCAACGTGCAGGGCGACCGCACCATGGGCATCGACGAGAAGCCGCCGACCTGGCTGCTGGACAACCTCGAGAAGCGCTTCGCCATCGACGCGCCGCGCGGTCACGGCCACAACGCCGTGCTGGCGATCCAGGCCATGGAAGAAAAACGCGCCAAGGTGTTCATCGCCCTGGGCGGCAACTTCGCCCAGGCCACCCCGGACACCCCACGTACCCATGCGGCGCTGCGCAACTGCGACTTGACCGTGCACATCTCGACCAAGCTCAACCGCTCGCACCTGGTTACCGGTCGTGACGCGCTGATCCTGCCGTGCCTGGGCCGTACCGAGATCGACATCCAGGCCGAAGGCCCGCAGGGCATCACCGTGGAGGACACCTTCAGCATGGTGCACATCTCCCACGGCCAGCTGAAGCCACGCTCGCCGTTGCTGCGCTCGGAGCCTGCGATCATCGCCGGGCTGGCCAAGGCTACCCTGGGCGACCGGCCGATCGACTGGGAATGGACCGTGGCCGACTACGGGCGCATCCGCGACCTGATCGCCGACACCATCCCGGGCTTCACCGACTTCAACGCGCGCCTGAACCATCCGGGTGGCTTCCACCTGGGCAACGCCGCCGCTGAGCGCGAGTGGAACACCGCCAGTGGCAAGGCCCAGTTCAGTGCCAGCGAGCTGCCGGCGCAACTGGTCAACGAAGCCGTGCTGGCGCGGGGCGACAAGCCTGACCTGATCCTGCAGACCCTGCGTTCCCACGACCAGTACAACACCACCCTGTATGGCCTGGACGACCGCTACCGCGGGGTGTTCGGCCTGCGCGAAGTGGTGTTCGCCAACGAAGCGGACATCCGCCGCCTGGGCTTCGAGCCCGGCGAGAAGGTCGACCTGGTGTCGCTGTGGGAAGACGGCCTGGAACGGCGGGTCAACGGCTTCACCCTGGTGGCCTACGACATCCCCGAAGGCCAGGCCGCGGCCTACTACCCAGAGACCAACCCGTTGGTGCCGCTGGAGAGCTATGGCGACCGCACCTTCACGCCAACGTCCAAGTTCGTCGCGATCAAGCTGGCCAAGGCGCAGGCCGATGGCCTGATCCATACCGTCGCTGGCTGAGTTTCTCTTCCTTCATTCATCGACTGCGCTTCCCCGGGCGAGCCATGCCCGCGGGAGCCGCCGTTCCAAAAGGATATTGTCATGTCGAATCTGGCTGCGCTGGACCTGGCGCGGATTCAATTTGCCTTCACGGTCTCGTTCCACATCATTTTCCCGGCCATCACCATCGGCCTGGCCAGTTTCCTGGCCGTGCTCGAGGGTTGCTGGCTGAAAACCCACAACGCGGTGTACAAGGACCTGTACAAGTTCTGGTCGAAGATCTTCGCCGTCAACTTCGGCATGGGCGTGGTCTCGGGCCTGGTCATGGCCTACGAGTTCGGCACCAACTGGGCGCGCTTCTCCGATTTCGCCGGCAGCGTCACCGGGCCACTGCTCACCTACGAGGTGCTCACCGCGTTCTTCCTCGAGGCCGGTTTCCTCGGCGTGATGCTGTTCGGCTGGGACCGGGTCGGGCGTAAGCTGCACTTCTTCGCCACGGTGATGGTGGCCATCGGCACGCTGATCTCGATGTTCTGGATTCTCTCCTCGAACAGCTGGATGCAGACGCCGCAGGGCATCGAGATCGTCGATGGCCGGGTGGTGCCGCTGGACTGGTTCAAGATCGTCTTCAACCCATCGTTCCCGTTCCGCCTGGCGCACATGGCCCTGGCCGCGTTCCTGTCCACCGCGTTCTTCGTCTCGGCGTCCGCCGCCTGGCACCTGCTGCGCGGGCGTAACACGCCGCAGATCCGCAAGATGCTGTCGATGGGCATGTGGATGATCCTGGTCGCCACCCCGGTACAGGTGGTGGTGGGCGATGCCCATGGCCTGAACACCCTGGAGCACCAGCCGGCGAAGATCGCCGCCATCGAAGGGCACTGGGAGAACAAGCCGGGCGAAGCGTCGCCGCTGGTGCTGTTCGGCCTGCCGGACATGGACGCCGAAACCACCCGCTACAGCCTGGAAGTGCCATACCTGGGCAGCCTGATCCTGACCCACAGCCTGGACAAGCAGATCCCGGCGCTCAAGAGCTTCGCCAAGGAAGACCGGCCCAACTCGACCATCGTGTTCTGGAGCTTCCGCGTGATGGCTGGCCTGGGCACGCTGATGCTCGCCTGTGCGCTGCTGGCCCTGGTGCTGCGTCGCAACGGCGCGCTGTACCGCAACCGCCTGTTCCTCTGGTTCGCCCTGCTGATGGGCCCGTCGGGGCTGATCGCGCTGCTGGCCGGCTGGTTCACCACCGAAGTGGGCCGCCAGCCCTGGGTGGTCTACGGCATGCTGCGCACCACCAACGCGGCGTCCAACCACAGCGCCGCGCAGATGAGCCTGACCCTGGCGTTGTTCGTGCTCATCTACTTCTCGGTGTTCACCGTGGGGATCGGCTACATGATGCGCCTGGTGCGCAAGGGCCCGGTCGCCCACGAGCAACTGCCGAGCCCCGAACAACCGGAATCGCTGGCCACCGCGCGTCGCCCGCTGTCCGTCGCCGACTGAGAAGGAGCTGAACTATGACGATTCAAGGTATCGACCTGTCGGTCATCTGGGGCGTGATCATCGCTTTTGGCCTGATGATGTACGTGATCATGGACGGTTTCGACCTGGGCCTGGGGATTCTCTTCCCGCTGATCAGCGACTCGCGCGAGCGCGATGTGATGATGAACACCGTGGCGCCGGTCTGGGACGGTAACGAAACCTGGGCGGTGCTCGGCGCGGCGGCGCTCTACGGCGCCTTCCCGCTGGCCTATTCGGTGATTCTCGAGGCGCTCTACCTGCCCCTGGTGCTGGTGCTGGCCGGGCTGATCTTCCGCGGCGTGGCCTTCGAGTTCCGCTTCAAGGCCGAGGCGCACAAGCGTCACCTGTGGGACAAGGCGTTCATCGGTGGTTCGGTGCTGGCGACTTTCTTCCAGGGCGTGGCCATCGGCACCTACATTTCCGGTATCCCGGTGGTCGACCGTCAGTTCGCCGGCTCCGGTTGGGATTGGCTGGCGCCGTTCCCGCTGTTCTGCGGTGTCGGCCTGCTGCTGACCTATGCACTGCTGGGCAGCACCTGGCTGCTGATCAAGACCGACGGCATGCTCGAGGCGCGCATGCGCCACTACAGCCGGCCACTGACCTACGCGCTGGCCGCGGTGATCGTGGTGATCTGCGCCTGGACCGCCTGGCTGCATGACGACATCGCCCAACGCTGGTTCGGTGCCAGCCACGGGCTGCGCTCGGCACTGATCGCGGTGCTGGCCGTGGTGGCGGTGGTGATGATCCAGAAAGCGCTGCGCAAGCGCCACTCGCACCTGCCGTTCATCGCGGTGGTGGGGCTGGTGTTCCTCGGTTACCTGGGGCTGGCGATCAGCATCTGGCCGAACATCGTGCCGCCGACGCTGACCCTGTGGCAGGCGGCGGCGCCATTGACCAGCCAGCTGTTCGCGCTGATCGGCGCGCTGTTCATCATCCCGATCATCCTGGCCTACACCTTCTGGAGCTACCACGTGTTCCGCGGCAAGGTGCAGCCGGGGGATGCCTATCACTAAGTGTCGATGTCACCAAGAGGGCCGCTATGCGGCCCTCTTGGCTTTTTTCCTGTAGGAGATCGCTCAGCCATAGCCAAGCGGCCTAACAGACTTCGCGCATTGCAGCTAAGCTTGGCAATCGTAAGCTGACTATTAAAAAGGCTGATATCGGTCCAGCACTGTCGAGGGGGATCGGAGGTTGCATGAAACGCTTTATGATGTTTCTGGCGCTGACCGCCAGCGCGCTGCTGGCCGGCTGCGCGCATGACCCGGATATTCGCGCGGGCCACGACAACACCTTCGGCGCCACGGCGAATAGCCCAGCGGACTACCTGAACTGCGTCAAGGGTGAACTGCCGAGCTCGGTGCAGACTTTCATGGTGCAAAGCGCGGACGCACTGGAGCTGTACGTTGCCAGTACCGACCCGAACAAGGCCGATGGCCTGGTCAAGGTCAGCGGGAATAGTGCTCGTCATCCGTACTCCGCGTATCAGCGCGATGCCTGGTATGACCATGGTCGCTTGCTCGACGCGGCGCAGGTATGCGCCAGGAGCTAGGTACGAGCCGATCCTGTGCAGGAGCAGCGGCTATCGAGGTTGTCGCACAGGGTGCCGTCAGGCAAGTTGGCCTGCGGTACCCTGCAAGCGAAGGCGAAAGTACCTTTCTCCAAGAGCCGGCATGAGGCTAGGTTGCCATCGGTGACGCTGGCCGACGTGTTCGCCAGGTGCTGCATTGAGGTACTATCGCCACCTCGCACGCCCCCAGCCGCGCCGGACAAAGGACTGTATGCCCGCCAAGTCGCCTCTGCGCCACCTGCTAGTCTGCACCGCTCTCGCCGCGCTCGCCGGCTGCCGGCCGGATCCCTTGCCACCCCTGGACCAGCAACTCTACATCTGGCAGCGCCAATGGCGGCCGGACCACGCCCAGGCCCTGGCCGAGAGCCGCGCGGATTTCTCGACCCTGCGGGTACTGGCGCTACAGGCCCAGCCCAAGGTGGGGTGGAGCAGGGCGCTGGTCGACCTGCCCCAACTCAAGGCTGATGGTCGCCCGGTGATCGCGGTGGTGCGCCTGGACGGCCAGCTCCCTGCGCTCGACCTGCAGGTCGCGCAAACCCAAATAGCCCGGCTGCTGGCGGACTGGCAAGCCGCCGGCATGACTCCGTTTGGCCTGGAAATCGACCATGACAGCGGCAACGCCCGCTTGCCGGGCTATACCGCCTTCCTGCTGAGCCTGCGCGAGCAACTGCCGCCGGGCGTGAAACTGAGCATCACCGCCTTGCCCGCCTGGCTCGACAGCCCGCATCTGCCAGCGTTGTTGCAAGCCGTGGACAGCAGCGTGCTGCAGGTACATGCGGTCAGCGATCCGCGTCGCGGTCTGTTCGACCCGGTTCAGGCCAAGCAATGGGCCGAGCGCTGGAGTCGCATCAGCAACAAACCGTTCTACCTGGCCTTGCCCGCCTATGGCGTCGCGCTGCTGCCCGATAGCGGGGGCGCCCCGGTGGTGGAGAGCGAGGCCCCCTTGGACCGCATCGGTGTACGCCGCGAACTGCTGGCCGATCCACAACAGCTGGCGGACCTCAGCCGGCAGTTGCGCCAGCAACCACCCGCGCACCTTGCCGGGCTGATCTGGTTTCGCCTGCCATTGCCTGGCGATCGCCGGGCCTGGAGCCTGACCACCTTGAACGCGGTGGCACGTGGCGATACGCTCGCCAGCCACTGGCAGGTCGAGCGTTCAGGGCAGGCGGGGCACTACGACATCAGCCTGGTCAACGTCGGCAATCTCGACCTGCCTTTACCTGCCCGAGTCGAGCTGAGCACCGGCGCTTGCGAAGGCGCCGATGGGCTCAACGGCTACCGCCTGCAGCAATCCTCACAACACCTCGTTTTCAACCGCCAGTCCAGCGCGCGCGTCGCCGCGGGTGGCCGGCGCGTGCTCGGCTGGGCACGTTGCCAAGGAATCGATCAAGGAGCATGGAATGTCTATCCCTAACTGGCCCCGGCGCCTGCTGTGCCTGTCCCTGAGCGTGCCGTTCGGCCCGGCGCTGGCCTGTGGCCCGGATTTCCCGATGCAACTGCTGGGCGACCGGGCACAGGCCCTGGCCGAATTGCCCGAAGGCAATTTTGCCTTCGAGGTGAATCGTCTGGGCCAGCAGATCGCCGGCCTCAAACCCACCACCGATATCACCCTGACGCCGTACTGGGACAGCGACGACAACGCCCGGCCGTACCGCGAGCAGCGCAGCCAGGCCGAGGCCAGCGAACTGCCGGCAGCGCTGCAGGAGAAAGTTGCGCAATTGCGTAACCTGCAGGATCCAAGGCAGGTAGAGGAGCAGGGCGCCGATCTGCCCGATGAGCTGCGTCTGTACCTTGCCGGCGCAGTGGCCTTCGACAATGGCGAGCATGCCGTTGCGGCGGATTATTTCGCCCAGGTGCTTGCGCTTCCCGCCGAACAACGCAAGTTGCGCAGCACCTGGGCGGCCTATTCCCAGGGCCGCGCCCTGGCCGCCCTGAGCCAGCAATCCAGCGACGCTGCGCCGGCCCTGCAAGCCCAGGCACGGCAAGCATTCCAGCTGGCCAGGACGCTCAGCGCCGATGGCTTCAGCGATCCGCTGGAGCTGGGCGTCGCCAGTCTCGGCGAGGAGGCGCGGCTGGCCAAGCTGGCCGGTGACTGGAACAGTGCCGTGCAACTGTATGCCAGCCAGAGCCGCCTGGGCTCAGGCAATGGCTACAGCTCGCTGAGGCAGCTTGCCGACGAACTGGTGGCCATGCCGGATGAGCAATTGCAGCGCCAGTTGCAGCAACCGTTGCCGCGCAAATTGCTCACTGCCTACCTGCTCAGCCATATCGGCTGGGACTACGACAGCCAGCAACCTGCCCAGGAGCAACGCTTGCCTGCCTTGCTGCGGGCAAGCCTGGGCGAGCAGCTGGACGATGCCGACCGCTTGGCGGCCCTGAGCTACCAGCAGGGGGACTTCGCCACGGCCCAGGGCTACCTGAAGCAGGCAGGCGATACCGGCCTTGCCTGGTGGTTGCGCGCCAAGCTGGCGTTGCGCGACGGCGACAAGGCCCAAGCAGCCGCCGCCTATGCCAAGGCCGCCGCGGCATTTCCCCGCGAGGAATCCTGGGGCTCGCGGCAAACGCCGGATTGGGACTACGAAAGCCTCAAGCCTGGGTGCCGGGTCGAGGGCGAGGGCGCGATCCTCGCCCTGGAGCGTGGCGACTACCTGCAAGCTTTCGACCTGTTGTACCGCAGCCAGGACATCTACTGGCAGGACGCGGCGAACGTTGCCGAGCGGGTACTGACCCTCGACGAACTCAAGGGCTATGTCGATGCCCAGGTGCCGGCCGCGCCGGTGGCGCAAGCCGAGGAGGGTGGCTACGTTCCCCGGCCAGTGGCGACCCAGCTGCGGGAACTGCTGGGCCGGCGCTTGCTGCGTGAAGGCCGTTACGACGAGGCCCCTGCGTATTTCGCCACGCCACAGTTGCAAGCCGACGCCAAGGCGTATGGCCAGAACCGCCAGGATGCGCTCTCGCGCTGGACCGCCACCGGCCGGGCCGAGGCGCTGTATGCCGCGGCCAGTTTGGCGCGTACCTCCGGCATGGAGATCCTCGGCTACGAAATGGCGCCGGACTACGCCTGGCTGGGCGGCAGCTACAGCCTTGGCAACGCCGAACTGCAGCCCGGGCCATTCATCGGCGCCGGTGAGGTGCAGCGTCAATTGGCAAGTGTGGCCAAGCCCGACCAGCGCTATCACTATCGCTATGTCGCCGCCGACCTGGCCAACCAGGCCGCCGACCAGTTGCCCCACAGCAGCCAGGCGTTCGCCGCGGTATTGTGCACGGCGGCGGGCTGGGTGGCGGGCAGCGACCAGGAAATCGCCCTCTACAAGCGTTATGTCCAGCAAGGGCCGTTCGTGATGTGGGCCGAGGATTTCGGCAAGCAATGCGAGCAACCCAGGTTCGACCAGGCCAACCTGCGCTACCTGACCGAGTCGCTGGACAAGGTGCGGGCAACGCTGCGGCCGTACAAGGCCCAGGTACTGCCAGCGGGCCTGGCTATCTTGGCCGGGCTTGCCTGGCTGTGGCTGCGCCGGCGCAAGTCGAAGGCGTAAAGAAGAGGGCGGACATGGCTCAACTAGACTGAAGGTGTAGTTGAGCTGTGCGACCCGACCACGGGGGGTTACCATGCGCTGGTCAATGCTGTTGTTGCTTGCAATCACCGCGATCCCCGCTTGCCAGGGGCCAATGCCAGCCGCCGATCCGCAGATGGCCTGGGTCGACTTGTCGATGCCATTTCCCAACGACCGCGTGCTGCTGGCCGAACGCCTGGATCGCCAGCGCCTGAGCGAAGGGCGCTTCTTTCAGGTCAGCCCCGGCAGCCACGAATTGGTCGTGCGCTTCGATTACGAGGCAAACGGTGGTGGCGGCATGAGCCTGATGGGCGGCACAACCGTGCGCCAGTGCTACCTGACCCTGCGCTACGCGGATTTCCAGGCCGGCCAGCGTTACCTGCTTCAGGCACGTTCCATGGCCCTCACTCCAGAGGCCAGGCTGTACAATGCGTCGCGCCAGATCGTCGCAGAGGTCAGTGAGTACTATTGCCTGATGTAGCGGCGCCACCTTTTCCTTGAGTGTTTGCCCATGCCTGCCCAAGCGCAGAGTCGATCGCTGTTCATTTCGCTGGATGGGCCCAAGGGCACAGGCAAGACTACGCTGCTGGAGTCCGTCACCCAGGTGTTGAGGGCAGAGGGCAGGAAGGTTATCCGCATCAGCGAGAAAAACCGCGATCCCTACCGTAGCGAAACCATGGCGCTGGTCAACCAGTTCGTCCGTAATCCCTGTCGGCTCCTGGAGTTGCAGGTGTGCCAGCGTCTTGCCGACAGCCGCGCCTGGATCACTCAGCATGTGCTGGCCAAGCAGCCCACCGACTGCATCATCCTGATCGACCGCTGGTACCCATCGGAGGCGGCGTTTCGCCGGCTGGTGCCATTCGCGCAAATCCTGGAGTTGAACATGGAGCGCAACGTGCGAATCCCCGATTTGCATGTGGGGGTGGTTACCGCGCCGAAGGTTTCGTGGGCGAGGGCAGCGGCGCGTTCACGAGGGCTGAGCAGTACCGTGATGCATGAACTGGAAGAGCATGTCGCAAGTACCGAAGCCTTTGAGCGTGCAATTGCTGAGCACGGGTGGGTGCTGTGCCGCAACGAGGCAACGCTTGAGGAGGCAACGATGCAGGTTGTCTCGCATATTCATGCGGTTGTTCAGTGATTGCTGTCGTGGCGTGTTGCAATGGCGGTTGTCGGGCGCGGTGACTAACCTTCGAGACATACCTGTAGCAACTTGGACGTGAACCTATTGGCCAGGGTAATAGCCAGCATCGGTGTGTTCGGGAGGTCCTTCCTGCAACTGCTTCACGCCGATGAACACCAGGATGAGTCACTGTTGCGCAATCGTGTAGCGATGCTCTATGGCAGCGTGATACCCGCCGGGGTCATGGGCTGTGTTGCAGCAACGCTGTTGTGTATCGCCTATTGGACTGTGGTTTCACCGGTTTTTCTGCTGGGTTTCGTCGGTGCGCTGTTCGTATTGCTCTTGGTCCGCCTGGTACTTACCCGACGTTATCGGGCCCAGACCATCGCCAAGGGCCGGTTGGTGCGCTGGGGCTGGGCTGCCACGGGGCTGGTGGGGCTGGCCGGGATTGTCTGGGGTATCGCAGGGTTCACGCTGGTAGGTGCAGGAAGTGCCGAAAGTGCGCTGCTGTACTGTTGCTTCGCCCTTGGCGCCATTCTGGCTGTGTCGGGCTATATCGCCTGGTGGCCGGCGCATCTGGCTTTCCACATTCCCATTTTCCTGTTCACGGCCTTGGGCTACCTGTCGACCGGCAACCCGACACACCGGCTGCTTGCCATCGCCTGTCTGGCGCTGT
Organism: Pseudomonas xantholysinigenes; assembly: GCF_014268885.2. Lineage (NCBI taxonomy): Bacteria > Pseudomonadati > Pseudomonadota > Gammaproteobacteria > Pseudomonadales > Pseudomonadaceae > Pseudomonas > Pseudomonas xantholysinigenes. The sequence continues at coordinate 2,790,471 of NZ_CP077095.1, forward strand.
GCCTGGCCTGCGTGGTGATCGGGCACAGGTTGTCGGTTATTTTTGGCCGTATTGTCGACCTGTCCACTCACAACGAACGCCTGGCAGCTGAATTGGGCGTACAGGCTCGGGCGCTGCAAGAGGCCAATACTCAGCTTCAGGCAATGAGCGATACAGATTTTCTGACCGGGTTGTGGAACCGCCGGCGCATGATGGCAATGCTCTCGGAGCAAGTGGATGTGCACGGTGTGATCATCTTCGATATTGATCATTTCAAGGCCTTTAACGACGACTTTGGCCATGCTGCAGGTGATGTGTGCCTGCAGGCCGTGGCCCAGGCCGCATCGAAGGTGGTTGTGGAGCACGCAGGCGCACTGGGGCGCCACGGTGGCGAGGAGTTCCTGGCGATTTTGCCATGCACCAACGCGCAGAATTTGTGGCGCGCCGCCGAATGCGTTCGGCTTGCGATCGAGCGGCTGCACATGGATGTGGAGCTGGTGAGGCCCGTTACCGTCAGCGTGGGGTTGACGCTGGCGACTGCGGATATCGCGATAGCGTTACGTTTGGAGGCCGCCGACAAACAGTTGTATCGGGCCAAGGCGGCAGGGAGGAACCGAACGGCGATGGATTTCGAGAAAGAAGAACATTGGAAACGCCTGGGGGCGAATCAGCAATGAGCAGAGGAATTGAACACTGACGCAGGATTCCTCATACTTGATTTAACATAATATACATTATGCGCATATTCGTATGGAGCTGCCTGGCCGTGGGTTGGCCAGATTGGAAGCCAGATCGCAGTGAGATTTTCGCGGGCGCGAAAAAATGGCCTGCTTGGCCAGCACCAACAGTTGCCCTGATACACAACGGCGGCGCTGGTCATTGGTCATCTGAATACATGTTTAGACGACCAATGACCGACCGCTCAAAATGACTGCTATGAGAATGAAGACGTCTTTTGAGCTGTGAAATGTCCGTTGCTCAGAATCGGCTCAAGGTAGCTCTGGTACTCAAGCCACGAGTTGAACACCTTCACGTCGACAGACGGATCTTCATGGTCGCCAATCAGATTGACCAAGAAGACGCCACCCGCTTGGTTAAGAACCTGACGAACCGTGTCACCAGTGGCATGACGTGATAACAAATAGCCCAACGAGGCAAGGCCCAAGACCGAACCTTTCTGTGCTGCCGAAGCTTTCAGCAATGGATCAACTGGAATATCAGACAGCAGCAGCATCATGGCTATCAAATGCTCCTCATTGGTCTCATAGCTGTCAGCGATCTCCTTGCCAATGCGGACAGCATCGGCAGCACGTGCTTTAGGGATCTCATTTTCGTGAGCGAATGCGCCATACGACGTCAGGATGATCGATCCTACAGATGGCGGATTTTTTGGGTAGTGACGATTTTGCATAATCAGCTTCCTTGAAGATTGCTGGCTAATCATAAACGTTTAAGCACCTGCCCTTCGCTACATGCCATGTTTCGTATAAATATAACTCAACTAAATATTCATTTAGTTGAGTAAACCTCCTTTTGGATTACTCGTAATTAGCGTATTTGACAGTGCCCCATGACGTTCTATAGTCGGACGTGGCCTGCGGAAGGATTCCCAAGGCCTATTCAAGACCAGTACGTAACAACAGGACTTACAGGATGTTCACGCACAAGGACGCTGCACAAATGTGTTATCGGAAAACCCACGCCTCACCACCCTCTACGCTCGATGGGACCGCTCTAGCCCAAGGTTCACGCCGATCAAGGCGCAACTGAGACCTGCACCCGTTCGGCACCGCCTGGCCTGCCTGTGACCTGCCTTGCAGTCGTCACCGCGCTGGCGTTTCCGACAATACAAATATAGAGGTGTGCCATGACTGCAAGACGCTATGCGCGCAACGCTGTATCCCCTTGCGTGGATACAGTCAAACATAATGATTCATTCAGTTACCGCCCGGCAGTGCTGAAAGACTGCGCTCGCCTGGCCGAACTTTTTCAGACGGTTTATGGAACTACCACTCACCCCTGTCAAAACCCTTCTTATATACGCGACTCGCTGATATCAGGGTTACAGATATGGTATGTGGTAGAGCTTGATTCGATCCTCATGGGCTGCGGTTGCATTGCCCGGCGCCCATGGAACCAGTCCTGGGAGATCTGCCATGGCGTGGTCCATCCCGCCGCGCGCAGGACCGGCGTCATTTCCAACCTGGTCAAGCTCAGTCTCGACAGTCATCGCCCCCAGGCGATGGAACTGGGCTTTTATGTCACCCGCAACATCGCCAGCCATACCTTGATGCTCAAGCTCCAGCCCGGCGTGCTGGTGGGTCACGATGGTGGCCCCGATACCGTGGACGGTATCCGCGAATACCACCTGACCGCCCTGCTCCCTCAACCCGTGGCCGGCTTGCGCCATATCGCGCCGTGGTATGTGCGCTCGCCGGGCGTGGAAATGATCAGCCGGCATCTGTATCAAGCGCTAGGTTTTGAAGGCAAGCCAGGCGCCTACCCGACCACCTGCCTAAGTGGCCCGGCGAGCCAGAATTCCCACGGCCAACTGCTGTACGCCCATGATCCATTAAACCGTACGTTGACACTGTCGGGGCAAACCGCTGGCTACTTGCCGCAGCCCCGTGCGCTCGCCGATATCATCGGCCTGCTGCAGCAGTCCCCAGAGCTGCAGTACGTCTGCGTACAGATTCTCGCCGACAAGCTCGAACTGCTCGCTGGCCTGCTCGGCCTCGGCTTCACGATCACTGCCTATCTGCCTGCCTGGCACCTCGAGGATGGCGCGCGCTATGACTGCATCCAACTGGTGTTGCAGACCTTCAGCAGTCGCCCGCGCAGTCACGGCTTCGATGACCAGGTAACGTTCTTCGACCTGGCCTATGCCCAGTTGGCCAAGCGTCTGTGCGGCCTGCGCCTTGCCCAGGCTCACGCCTGACGCCCCTCCCATGACGGAATCCAGATAATGACAAAAGACCAATGGCTGGCCGCTCGCCAGCAGATCCCCGATGGCGCCAAGGAGCCGTGGACCGCCATGCTCTGGCTGGCCGACTTGCTCTTGCTGACCCTCGCCTGGAACCTGTGGCTGGCCGACAGCCTTGTGCTCAAAGTACCGGGCTTGCTGCTGGCGGGTTTCGCCACGGTACAGATCTACCTGATCCTGCACGAGGCGCTACACGGAGCTGCTGCGCAGAACCGCCGACTCAACGACTTCATCGGCCACTGCAGCGGTTGGCTGATCGCCTTGCCGTTTCTCGTCCGCCGGCGCTTCCACATGGCGCACCACACCTGGACCGCGCACCCGCTGAACGATCCCGAGAACCGCGGCATGATCGAGAAGTTTTCGGTGATGACCAAGAAGCAGGAACGCACCCTGGAGTTCATATGGAAGCACTGGATCCCGATGATCGCTGCCAATCACTTCCTGCTGAACTGGCGCGCACCTTTCATCGCGCGGGCCAAGGGTGATGATTCACCGCGCCTGCTCAAGGAAATACGTTTCGCCCGGTTGTACCTGCTGGGTTATCTGGCGCTTGCCGCGGTGGCCTGGAGCCAGGGCCATTTGCTGGATCTGCTGCTGTTCTACCTGATTGTCTGGGTGTTCCTGTTCTTCATGGTCGAACTGCTCAACCTGCCACACCATGCCGAAGCCCCGCTGCTAGCCAAGGATGCCGAGCGCCTGCAGTTCTGGGAGCAGGACCAGGTATCCCATGACTGCAAGAGCCTGCCGGTGTGGTCGCGGTTCGTCATCCTCAACTTCAACCTGCACATCGTGCACCATGCCTTCCCTTCCGTGCCTTGGTACCGTCTGCCTGAGGTCAACAGGTTGCTGCATGAACAGGAGGTCGGGCATGAGCCTTCGCAGGTCCATGAATGGGCATTTGCCCGGGAAAATCGTCGACGCCCCCTGCTGCAGTTGATGGGGCACTTCTTCGATCGTCGCGGCTGATCCGCGTGCTGGGCCGCACCTGGCATTTTTTGACAGGTGCGGCAAGGGTTCCGACTAGCCGCCCATGCAGCCAGGCCGGCTCACGGTTCTAGTCCGCCGAATCTGCGGTAGTAACTTTCATTGGCATCCGGTAGCGGCCCATCCGCCGTCTCCAGCGCATTGGCGAGGTATTCCTCTGCCCTGCCCTGCACCAGCCGGTACAGGTTGCGGCACAACTGCCGCGCGGAGCGCCCTTCCCAGTCGCCGGGCAACAGTTCGTCCGGCAGCTGTGGATCGCGAAGCAGCAAGCGGCGGTATTCATGGATCAACAGCAGGCGCGCCAGAAAACAGTCCTGCGCAGCGAGCGCCTCTTGATCTTTCATGGCTTGCCAGAGCGGCCTGAACAAGCGAATGAACTCGCTGTAGTGTTGCCCCAGCTCATCGATGTTCCAGCTGTCCCGCACCTGGGCGCGCAGCGCCTTGGAAGCCAGGACTTCCTGGGCGCGCGTTTCGAACACGATACTGTCGTCCTCAACGCCCTGCTCGCGCAGCGTGGCGGCAAGGTCGGCGCGATCGCTGCGCGGACAACCCAGCAGGTTCGGGCCCATGGCGCCGAAGCCCTGCCACTCCAGTTCCTCGCGCACCGCCTTGCGCTTGCTGGCCTCCAACTGGCTCAGCAGGACCAGCGTCCAGGCGCCGTTCCACGCCGGCAGGTTGGCGCTGTAGACACGCTTGAAGGCCTTTTCGAAACGCCGTCGGCCAGTACCGGTCAGGCTGTAGTAACTGCGCCGGCCAACCTTCTCGGCGCTCAGCCAGCCTTCCTTGGTCAGGCGGAAGATCGAGGTGCGGATCAACCGTTCGTTGATGCCCATGGGCTCCAGCAGGTTGATCAGGCTGCCCAGCCACACCGTGCCGCCATGGGGTTCGATGGCATCGCCATACAGGGTGATGATCAACGAACTGGCGCGGATCGGCGTCTGTTCCTGGAAACGGGAAATCAGGTGATTCAGAGGGGCAAGGCTGCTCATGAGGGGACGAGGCGCGGTTAAAGCCTCGACTATACCTGCCTGCCGCGACCGCGCAAGGCTCATGCGCCGCCCTCGGCCTTGGGGCGCACGCCGGAGTCGCCCATTCGCGGGCGCTGCGGCTCGGCAGCAGACAAGGGCGCGCACTCCACCAAACCGGCCATGCAGCGTTGCGTCAGGCGGTGGTATTCCGCAGTGCCGCGCCGTTTCCAGGCCAGTTCCTCGTCGCTGAGTGGGCGCTTGACCACGGCCGGGGCGCCGACCACCAGGCTCTGCTCGGGGCATTGGAAGCCGGCCTTGACGAACGCGGTGGCAGCGACGATGGAGCGCGGAGCAATGTGGGCGCCATCCATCACCACCGCATTCATGCCAACCAAGGCATCCTCGCCGATCCGGCAGCCATGGATCACCGCGCCGTGGCCGATATGGCCATTGCGTTCGATCACCGTGTCGCCACCTGGGAAACCGTGCATCACGCAAGTGTCCTGCAGGTTGGCGCCCTCCTCCATGACGATGCGCCCCAAGTCGCCGCGCAGCGCAGCCAGCGGGCCGACATAGCAGTTGGCGCCGATGATCACATCGCCGATCAGGACAGCGCTGGGGTGCACGTAGGCGCTGGGATGAATCACCGGGGTAAGGCCGTCGAGGCGATAGCAAGGCATGGGGTGAGGCTCGATCTGCTTTGAAGGGTGGATGGAGGATGTATCAGTTCCTCCATTCGAGTCAATTGTGTTGCTTTGGGTATCATATTTTCGGGAGGCTGGCATTGGCAAATGCCCTAGTGTTTGGCGCCGAAAATCCAGGATTAAAGCGTTGAGATACCTGCTAAGGACTAGCCATCATCGCCAGAACAAGAGATAGTTTAGATACGTAGTTATATTTTAATGTTGTATTTGCGTATCGTATTGGATCTATACTCCATCCCACTCATTCCAAGAACAGCCGGCCCCCGACCGGCGCCAAACGTGCAGCCCGAGGTACCACCATGCCCAGCAACCTCGTCGTGCAACCCGTGGCAGACGGCGTCCGCCTGCTGACCCTGCACCGCCCGCAAGCCCTCAACGCCCTGAACACCGAACTGCTGGCGGAACTGGCCGCCGAACTGGACAGTGCCGAACGCGATGAGCACACCCGCGTCGTGGTCATCACCGGTAACCGCAAGGCCTTCGCCGCCGGGGCCGACATCAATGAAATGGCCGAGCGCGACCTGGTGGGCATCCTCAACGACCCACGCGTCGCGCACTGGCAACGCATCGGCAATTTCAGCAAACCCCTGATCGCCGCTGTCAACGGCTTCGCCCTGGGCGGCGGCTGCGAACTGGTGATGTGCGCCGATATCGTCATCGCCGGCAGCGATGCGCGCTTCGGCCAGCCAGAGATCAACCTCGGCATCATGCCCGGCGCCGGTGGCACCCAGCGCCTGTTGCGCCTGGTCGGCAAGCCGCTGGCCATGCAGATGGTGCTCAGCGGCGAGGCCATCGACGCCCAGCGAGCGCTACGGGCCGGGCTCATCAGCGAAATCACCCAGCCGGAACTGGCCGTCGAGCGCGCCTTGCAAGTGGCGCGCGCCATCGCCGGCAAGGCGCCCCTGGCGGTACGCCTGGCCAAGGAGGCACTGCTCAAGGCCCAGGACACCGACCTTGCCAGCGGCCTGCGTTTCGAGCGCCACGCCTTCACCCTGCTGGCCGGCACCCAGGACCGCGACGAAGGCATCCGTGCCTTCCAGGAAAAACGCCCGGCCCAATTCCAGGGCTCGTAGTGCACACCCTCTCACCGATCCACCTAAGCGAGTCAGCCATGCCTTTCGAACACATCCTGTTTTCCATCGACGCCGACGGCGTAGCCCTGCTCTCGCTGAACCGGCCCGAGCAATTGAACAGCTTCAATACCGCCATGCATCTAGAGGTCCGTGAAGCGCTGCGCCAGGTGCGCCAGAGCGAGCATGCCCGGGTCTTGCTGCTGACCGCCGAAGGCCGCGGCTTCTGCGCCGGACAGGACCTGTCCGACCGCAGCGTGGCGCCGGGCGCGGAAATGCCCGACCTGGGCGAGTCCATCGATGCCTTCTACAACCCCCTGGTGCGCAGCCTGCGCGACCTGCCGCTGCCGGTGATCTGCGCGGTCAATGGCGTGGCCGCCGGCGCCGGCGCCAACCTGCCACTGGCCTGCGACCTGGTGCTGGCGGCGCGTTCGGCCAGCTTCATCCAGGCGTTCTGCAAGATCGGCCTGGTGCCGGACTCGGGCGGCACCTGGCAGCTGCCACGCCTGATCGGCATGGCCCGGGCCAAGGCGTTGGCCATGCTTGGCACCCGCCTGAGCGCCGAACAAGCCCAGCAGTGGGGGCTGATCCACCAGGTGGTGGACGATGCCGCATTGCGCGACGAGGCCCTGGCCCTGGCCCGTCAATTGGCCACCCAGCCCACCTACGGCCTGGCGCTGATCAAGCGCGCCCTCAACCAGAGCTTCGACAACGGTTTCGACCAGCAACTGGAGCTGGAGCGTGACCTGCAACGCCTGGCCGGGCGCAGCGAAGACTATCGCGAAGGCGTCGGCGCCTTCATGGACAAGCGCACGCCCGTGTTCAAGGGGCGCTGAGCATGGCTGCCCTCGACAGCGCGGCCCTGGTCGCGGTGATCGGCGCCGGGGCCATGGGCGCGGGCATCGCCCAGGTCGCGGCCCAGGCCGGCCACCCGGTGCGCCTCTACGACAACCGTCCCGGCGCGGCGGCCGAGGCCGTGCAAGGTATCGATCGGCAACTGGCGCGCCTGGTGGAGAAAGGCCGGCTGACTGCCAGCAGCCATGCGGCCATCCGCCAGCGGCTGCTGCCGGTCGATAACCTCGAAGCCTTGGCCGAGGCGCGCCTGGTGATAGAAGCCATCGTCGAGCAGCTTGCCGTCAAGCAAGCGCTGCTGCGCCAGCTCGAAGCGCTGTGTGACGACGACTGCATCCTGGCCAGCAACACCTCGTCGCTGTCGATCACCAGCCTTGCCGCCGGCCTGCGACGGCCGCAGCGAGTGCTCGGCCTGCATTTCTTCAACCCGGCGCCACGGATGCCGTTGGTGGAGGTGGTATCGGGCCTGGCCAGCGACCCGCAACTGGCCGCAACGCTGTACGCCACGGCCAAGGCCTGGGGCAAGCAACCGGTGCATGCCCGCTCGACCCCCGGTTTTATCGTCAACCGCGTGGCCCGGCCGTTCTATGCCGAAAGCCTGCGCCTGTTGCAGGAAGGCGCCGCCGACTGCGCCACCCTCGATGCCGTACTGCGCGAGGCCGGCGGCTTTGCCATGGGCGCCTTCGAACTGACCGACCTGATTGGCCATGACGTCAACTATGCCGTGACCTGCTCGGTGTTCGAGGCCTTTTACGGTGACAGTCGCTTCCAACCCTCGCTGATCCAGAAGGCGCTGGTCGACGCCGGCCACCTGGGCCGCAAGCGTGGGCAAGGCTTCTATAGCTACGCCGAAAACAGTGAGCGACCTATCCCCGCCGAGCTGCAAAGCCAGGCCCAGGTGGAACGCTGTGTCGTCGAAGGCCACCTCGGCGTGATGCAGCCTCTGGTCGAACGCCTGCGCAAACAGGGTATCGGCGTCAGCGAGCGGGCCGGCGCCGGTGTGCTGAGTGTCGGCGACGCCACCCTGGCGTTGTCCGATGGTCGCTTGGCCAGCCAGCGCGCCCGTGAAGATGGCCTGCGCAACCTGGTGCTGCTCGACCTGGCGCTGGACTATGCCAGCGCCACGCGCATTGCCATCAGCCTGTCCGCCGACTGCACGGCGCAGGCCCGCGACCAGGCCGTGGCGCTGCTGCGCCAGGCCGGCCTGCGGGTCAGCCTGCTGGCCGATCTGCCGGGCCTGCTGGTGCTGCGCACCGTGGCCTGCCTTGCCAGCGAAGCCGCCGATGCGGTGCTGCAAGGCGTCGCCAGCGCCGCCGACATCGACCTGGCCATGCGCGCCGGGGTCAACTACCCGTGCGGCCCGCTGGCCTGGGCCGATCACTTGGGCGTCGGCTACACCCTGCGAGTGCTCGACAACCTGCAGCGCAGCTACGGCGAGGCACGCTACCGCCCTTCCCTGCTGTTGCGCCGCAGCCACGCCGAAGGAGGCCGCCTGCATGCCTGAACATACCCCCGAAGCCCTGGCCCTGGCCTGCGCCCAAGCCATGCTCGCCCGCGACGCCGCCAGCCAGGGGCTGGGCATCGAACTGCTAGACGCAGGCCCCGGCAGCGCTCGCCTGGGCATGACCGTGCGCGCGGACATGATCCAAGGCCATGGCACCTGCCATGGCGGTTATCTGTTCGCCCTGGCCGACTCGGCCTTCGCCTTCGCCTGCAACAGCTATGACGAAGCCGCCGTGGCCCTGGGCTGCAATATCGACTACGTGGCGCCGGCCAGGCGCGGCGACCAGTTGGTGGCCCAGGCCAGCGAGCAAAGCCGCAAGGGCCGCACCGGCAACTACGACGTGCGTATCGAGAACCAGCACGGCGAGCTGATCGCCCTGTTCCACGGCAAGTCCTACAAAGTGCGCGGCAGCGTGCTCGCGCCGGAGACCGCCCATGACTGAAACCCTGATGCCCCATGCGCTGATCATCGATGCCGTACGCACGCCCATCGGCCGGTATGGTGGCGCGCTCGCCAGCGTGCGCGCCGACGATCTCGCCGCGGTGCCGGTCAAGGCGCTGATGGCCCGCCACCCCGGGCTGGACTGGCGCCAGCTGGACGACGTAATCCTCGGCTGCGCCAACCAGGCCGGTGAAGACAATCGCAATGTCGCGCGCATGGCCAGCCTGCTGGCCGGGCTGCCGGTGGAGGTGCCTGGCACCACGCTCAACCGCCTGTGCGGCTCGGGGCTCGATGCCATTGGCGCGGCGGCCCGCGCCCTGCGCTGCGGTGAGGCCGGGCTGATGCTGGCCGGTGGCGTCGAGTCGATGTCGCGGGCGCCGTTTGTGATGGGCAAGGCCGAGCAGGCTTTCGGCCGCAGCGCCGAACTGCACGACACCACCCTGGGCTGGCGTTTCGTCAATGCGCAAATGCAGGCGCAGTACGGCATCGACTCGATGCCCGAGACCGCCGAGAACGTTGCTGAGCACTACGGCATCAGCCGCGAAGACCAGGATGCCTTTGCCCTGCGCAGCCAGCGCAAGGCTGCGGCGGCCCAGGCCAATGGCCGCCTGGCCCAGGAGATCGTCGCCGTGGAGATCGCCCAGCGCAAAGGCCCGCCGCGACGGGTCGAGCAGGATGAACCCCCCCGGGGCGACACCTCCCTGGAGCAACTGGCACGGCTGGGCACGCCCTTTCGTGAACATGGCACGGTCACCGCAGGCAACGCCTCCGGCCTCAACGATGGCGCCTGCGCCCTCTTGCTGGCCAGCCCGCAGGCCGCGCAACGCCATGGGCTCAAGCCGCGCGGCCGGGTGCTCGGCCTGGCGGTGGCCGGCGTCGAGCCTCGGCTCATGGGCATCGGCCCGGTGCCGGCGACACGCAAGGTGCTGGCCCTGACCGGCCTGAGCCTGGCCGAGCTGGACGTGATCGAACTCAACGAAGCCTTCGCCGCCCAAGGGCTGGCCGTACTGCGCGAGCTGGGCCTGGCCGATGACGACCCCAGGGTCAACCCCAACGGTGGCGCCATTGCCCTGGGTCACCCGCTGGGCATGAGCGGCGCGCGCCTGGTGACCACCGCGCTGCACCAGCTGGAACAACAAGGAGGCCGCTACGCCCTGTGCACCATGTGCATCGGCGTCGGCCAGGGCATCGCCCTGGTGATCGAGCGCCTCTGATCCGCCGGCAAGGACGCCCCGCGAAGCGAACAGTATGCTGTCCCCATGACACTCACGGGCCCTGGCCCGGCACAATAACAATTCGAGTGAAACCATGAACCGCTACCCCGATGCCGAACGCGCCCCGCTCGACCCGATGGAAACCGCCAGCCTCGACGCCTTGCGCCAGCACCAGTTGCAGCGCCTGCGCTGGAGCCTGCACCACGCCTACGCCCAGGTCCCGCTGTATCGCCAGCGCTTCGATGCCTGCGGCGCCCACCCCGACGACTTGAACAGCCTCGACGACCTGGCGAAGTTCCCCTTCACCGGCAAGAACGATCTGCGCGACAACTACCCCTACGGCATGTTCGCCGTGCCCCAGGACCAGGTGGTGCGCCTGCACGCCTCCAGCGGCACCACCGGCAAGCCCACCGTGGTCGGCTACACGCAGAACGACATCGACACCTGGGCCAACCTGGTGGCCCGCTCGATCCGCGCCGCCGGCGGGCGGCGTGGCGACAAGGTGCATGTGTCGTACGGCTACGGCCTGTTCACCGGCGGCCTGGGCGCGCACTACGGCGCCGAACGCCTGGGCTGCACGGTGATCCCGATGTCCGGCGGCCAGACCGAGAAGCAGGTCCAGCTGATCCGCGACTTCCAGCCGGACATCATCATGGTCACGCCGTCCTACATGCTCAACCTGGCCGACGAGATCGAACGCCAGGGCATCGACCCGCAGGACCTGAAGCTGCGCCTGGGGATCTTCGGCGCCGAGCCGTGGACCGATGAATTGCGCCAGTCCCTCGAGCAGCGCCTGGGCATCCAGGCCCTGGACATCTATGGCCTGTCGGAAATCATGGGCCCCGGGGTGGCCATGGAGTGCCTGGAAACCAAGGACGGGCCGACCCTCTGGGAAGACCACTTCTACCCCGAGATCATCGACCCGGTAAGCGGCGCGGTGTTACCCGACGGGCAACTGGGCGAACTGGTGTTCACCTCGCTGAGCAAGGAGGCGCTGCCAATGGTGCGCTACCGCACCCGCGACCTGACCCGCCTGCTGCCCGGCACGGCGCGGCCGATGCGACGCATCGGCAAGATCACCGGGCGCAGCGACGACATGTTGATCATCCGTGGGGTCAATGTGTTTCCCACGCAGATCGAAGAACAGGTGCTGAAAATACGACAGCTTTCCGAGCTATATGAGATTCATCTGTATCGCAATGGCAATCTCGATAGCGTGGAGGTGCATGTGGAGCTGCGCAACGACAGCCAGTACCTGGACCACGACCAGCGCCAGCAGGTGGTGGCTGAACTGATGCGCCAGATCAAGACCTATATCGGCATCAGCACGCAGATCCGTTTGCAGCCTTGCGGCACGCTGAAACGCTCGGAGGGCAAGGCTTGTCATGTGTATGACAAGCGTTTGGCCAGCTGATGGATGCGGTCTGACAAAAGCCCCGGCACGGTCCGGGGCTTTTTTTGCCTGCAAGAACGCCGGGGCGCTTTGCGGCAGAAATCTAAAAGCGATACACAATTCTTATTAGATACATCAAATACTGTTTGATGTTGTGTTTTGTATCGCATATAAATACCCCACGCCTCAAGCCGCCCTCGACCGGGAGCCCCGAACATGTACGCACAGCTAGTGGAAACCGGCGTCAAACGCCTCAAGACGCTGGAAGAGATGTCCCCCGAAGAACGCGCCTTCCAGGAAAAGATCGACGCCGAGATCAAGATCGAAGCCAAGAACTGGATGCCAGACGCCTACCGTCAGACCCTTATCCGTCAGATCTCCCAGCACGCCCACTCGGAAATCGTCGGCATGCTGCCCGAAGGCAACTGGGTCACCCGCGCCCCATCGCTCAAGCGCAAGCTGCAACTGATGGCCAAGATCCAGGACGAAGCCGGCCATGGCCTGTACCTGTACAGCGCCATGGAAACCCTCGGCGCCGACCGCGACGAGGAGATCGCCAAGCTGCACAGCGGCAAGGCCAAGTATTCGAGCATCTTCAACTACCCGACCCTGACCTGGGCCGACATGGGCGCGGTGGGCTGGTTGGTCGATGGCGCCGCCATCGTCAACCAGGTGGTGCTGCAACGTACCTCCTATGGCCCCTACTCCCGCGCCATGATCCGCATCTGCAAGGAAGAAAGCTTCCACCAGCGCCAGGGCTACGAACTGCTGCTGACCATGATGCGCCACGGCACCCAGGCGCAGAAGGACATGGTCCAGGACGCCATCAACCGCCTGTGGTGGCCATCGCTGATGATGTTCGGACCCAGCGACGAGCACTCGCCCAACAGTGCCCAGTCCATGGCCTGGAAGATCAAGCGCCAGACCAACGATGAACTGCGCCAGCGCTTCATCGACCAGACCGTGCCGCAGCTCGAGCTGCTCGGCTGCACCGCGCCGGACCCGGCCCTGAAGTGGAACGAAGAACGTGGTCACTACGACTTCGGCGAGATCCAGTGGGACGAGTTCTACGAAGTGATCAAAGGCAACGGGCCGTGCAACCAGGAGCGCCTGGCCAAACGCCGCAATGCCATCGAAGGCGGCGCCTGGGTGCGCGAAGCCGCCGTGGCTTATGCCCGCAAGCAACAGAACAAGAACGCCGCCTGAGGCGGCCCGCGATACTGAGGAACCACCATGTCCACCTGGACCCTTTACGAAGTCTTCGTGCGCAGCAAGCACGGCCTGAACCACAAGCACGTCGGCAGCGTGCATGCCGCCGATGCCGCCATGGCCATCGAAAACGCCCGTGAGCTCTACACCCGCCGCAGCGAAGGCGTCAGCCTGTGGGTGGTGCCTTCGGCGCTGATCATCGCCTCCTCGCCCGACGAAAAAGACCCGTTGTTCGCCCCGGCGGACGACAAGGTCTACCGGCACGCCAGCTTCTACGAGCTGCCGGCCGAAGTCGGCCATATGTGAGGCGCGCCATGCACAAGCAAGCACTGATCCCCTACCTGCTGCTGCTCGGCGACAGCGCCCTGATCCAGGGCCAGCGCCTGTGCGAGTGGTGTGGCAAGGCCCCGGCCCTGGAAGAAGAGCTGGCGTTGATGAACGTCGGCCTCGACCTGGTCGGCCAGGCCCGCAACTGGCTGGAGTATGCCACCGAGCTGCTGGACGACGGTCGTGACGCCGATGCCCTGGCATTTCGCCGCGACGAGCGCGCCTTCCGCAACCTGCTGCTGGTCGAGCAGCCCAATGGCGACTTTGCCGTGACCATGCTCAAGCAGTTCCTCTACGACGCCTGGCACCATGCCGTGCTCGAAGGGCTTGCCGCTTCAGCTGACGAGCGTATTGCCGGTATCGCCGCCAAGGGCCTCAAGGAAGTCAGCTATCACCTGCGTCGCTCCGGCGAGTGGGTACAGCGCCTGGGCGATGGCACCGAGGAAAGCCGCCGGCGCATGCTCGACGCCATTCCCGTTCTGTGGCGCTTCACTGTCGAGCTGACCGCCGCCAACGACCATGAAGTGCAATTGGCCCAGGCCGGCATCGCCGCCGACCCCGCGCACGTGGCGCGGCGCTGGCAGGCCACGGTCAGTGCGCTGTTCGCCTCGGTCGAGCTGCCGCTGCCCAAGGCCGCCAGCCACTTCTACCTGGACGGCCGCCAGGGCCTGCATACCGAGCACCTGGGCCTGCTGCTGGCTGAAATGCAATTCTTGCCACGGGCCTACCCCGATGCGACCTGGTGAGCTGATCGTCGGCGACCGCGGCGCCCGGGCCCAGCAGCCGGGCGACCTGGCGCGGGCCTGGGCGGTGCTGGCCGAGGTGATGGACCCGGAAGTACCAGTGGTCAGCGTGGTCGACCTGGGGATCGTCCGCGACCTCGACTGGCGCGCCGGGCACCTGCACCTGGTGGTGACCCCGACCTACTCCGGCTGCCCGGCCACCGAGGTGATCGAGGGCGATATCCGCCAGGCCCTGGAGCATGCCGGGTTTCCGGCCCCGGCCGTGGAGCGCCGGCTGACCCCGGCCTGGAGCACCGACTGGATCAGCACCCTGGGCCGTGAACGCCTGCTCGCCTATGGCATCGCCCCGCCCGAGGGCGGCGCCAGCCTGCACGGGCACAGCCCCGTGGTGTGCTGCCCGCAATGCGCCAGTGGCGATACCGAGTTGCTCAGCGAGTTTGGCTCCACCGCCTGCAAGGCCCTGTACCGCTGCCGCGCCTGCCTGGAACCGTTCGACTATTTCAAATGCCTATGAGCCGTGGAGATCACCATGAGCCAGTTTCACCGCCTGACCATCAAGCAAGTGCGTCAGGAAACACGCGATGCCGTGTCCATTGCCTTCGACGTGCCAAGCCACCTGCAGGACGATTTCCGCTTCACCCAGGGCCAGTACCTGGTCATGCGCACCCAGCTGGACGATGAGGAAGTCCGCCGTTCCTACTCGATCTGCAGCGCGGTGCACGACGGCGAGCTGCGCGTGGCCGTCAAGCGCGTGCCTGGCGGGCGCTTCTCGGCGTTTGCCAACGATGTGCTCAAGGCCGGCCAGCAACTGGAGGTAATGCCGCCATCGGGCAGTTTCTTCGTGCCGCTGGATCCGGCGCGCCAGGGGCATTACCTGGGCGTTGCCGCCGGCAGTGGCATTACCCCGATCCTGTCGTTGATCGCCACCACCCTGGCCCACGAGCCGCATAGCCGTTTCACCCTGCTGTACGGCAACCGCGCCAGTGGCAGCGCGTTGTTCCGCGACCGCCTGGAAGACCTGAAGAACCAATACCTGGAGCGCCTGAACCTGATCTTCGTGTTCAGCCGCGAGCAACAGGACGTCGACCTCTACAACGGCCGTATCGACGCCGACAAGTGCGGCCAGCTGTTCTCCCGCTGGCTGGATGTGCCGAGCCTCGACGCGGCCTTCATCTGCGGCCCCCAGGCCATGACCGAGACCGTACGCGACAGCCTGCAGGCCAATGGCATGGACAAGGCGCGCATCCACTTCGAGCTGTTCGCCGCCGCCGGTGGCGAGGCCCGCCGTGAAGCCCGCGAGGCGGCGCGCCAGCTCGACGCCAGCAGCAGCCAGATCACCGTGATCAGCGATGGCCGCGCCCTGGCGTTCGACCTGCCACGCAATACCGTCAGCGTGCTCGATGCCGGCAATGCGATTGGCGCCGAACTGCCTTACTCGTGCAAGGCCGGGGTGTGCTCGACCTGCAAGTGCAAGGTGATCGAGGGCGAGGTCGAGATGGACAGCAACCATGCCCTGGAAGACTACGAAGTGGCGGCCGGCTATGTGCTGTCGTGCCAGAGCTTCCCGATCAGCGACAAGGTGGTGCTCGACTTCGACCAGCTTTGATACCGCGCTGCCTCTTTCGCGGGCAAACCCGCTCCCACAGGACTAGTGCTGCCCCAGGTCTTCAGGAGCAGCACCGGCCCAAAAGGCACCGACAGGCCTGTGGGAGCGGGCTTGCCCGCGAAGAGGCCAGCACCGAAACCCGCAACACCCGCGTGACCTGAAAAACAATTACAACAACCAGAGAGAACGCTCCCATGACCCCTGAACGCATCGCGTCCATCAGTAACCACCCCGATTTCCAGCAACTGATCCGCCGCAAGCGCCGCCTCAACGGCAGCCTGACCCTGGTCATGCTCGTGGCCTACTACGGCTTCGTCCTGCTGGTGGCTTTCGCCCCCGGCGTGCTTGGCCAGTCGCTCAATGGCGGGGTGACCAGCGTCGGCATGCTGGTCGGCGTGCTGATGGTGTTGCTGTCCTTCCTGCTGACCGGCCTTTACACCCACCGCGCCAACAGCGTGCTCGACCCGCTCAACGACAAGCTCCGCCAGGAGTGTGCGCAATGAACTGGCCGGCCATCTCGATGTTCCTGGTGTTCGTCTGCTTCACCCTGCTGGTGACCCGCTGGGCCGCCCTGCGCACCCGTTCGGCCAGCGATTTCTACACTGCCGGCGGCGGCTTGAGCGGCATGCAGAACGGCCTGGCGATCGCCGGTGACATGATCAGCGCGGCCTCGTTCCTGGGCATTTCGGCCATGATGTTCCTCAACGGCTACGACGGCCTGCTGTATGCCCTGGGCGTGCTGGCCGGCTGGCCGATCATCCTGTTCCTGATCGCCGAGCGTCTGCGCAACCTGGGCAAGTACACTTTCGCCGACGTGGTCTCCTATCGCCTGGCCCAGGCTCCGGTGCGGCTGACCTCGGCCTTCGGCACCCTGGCCGTGGCGCTGATGTACCTGGTGGCGCAGATGGTCGGTGCCGGCAAGCTGATCGAGCTGTTGTTCGGCATCAGCTACCTCTATGCGGTGATGCTGGTGGGCGTGCTGATGGTGCTGTACGTGACCTTCGGCGGCATGCTCGCCACCACCTGGGTGCAGATCATCAAGGCGGTGATGCTGCTGGCGGGGACCAGCTTCATGGCCTTCATGGTGCTGAGGCACTTCGGTTTCAGTACCGAGACGTTGTTCGCCAGTGCCGTGGCCGTGCATGCCAAGGGCCAGGCGATCATGGCCCCGGGGGCGCTGCTGGCCAACCCGGTGGATGCCATTTCGCTGGGCCTGGGGATGATGTTCGGCACCGCCGGGCTGCCGCATATCCTCATGCGTTTCTTCACCGTCAGCGATGCCCGCGAGGCACGCAAGAGCGTGTTCTACGCCACCGGCTTCATCGGCTACTTCTACCTGCTGCTGATCGTCATCGGCTTCGGCGCCATCGTCATGGTCGGTACCGAGCCTGCCTACCGCGACGCCAGCGGCGCGATCATCGGCGGCGGCAACATGGTCGCGGTGCACCTGGCCCAGGCGGTGGGCGGCAACCTGTTCCTCGGTTTCATCTCGGCGGTGGCCTTCGCCACCATCCTCGCCGTGGTCGCGGGCCTGGCGCTGTCCGCCGCCTCGGCGGTGTCCCACGACCTGTACGCCTGCGTGGTGCGCCAGGGCCAGGCCAGTGAACAGGAGGAAATGCGCGTATCGCGCCTGGCCACCCTGGTGATCGGCCTGCTGGCGGTAGTGCTGGGCCTGGCGTTCGAGGCGCAGAACATCGCCTTCCTCTCCGGCCTGGTGTTGGCCGTGGCGGCCTCGGTGAATTTCCCGGTATTGCTGCTCTCGATGTTCTGGCAAGGCCTGACCACCCGCGGCGCGGTGTGCGGCAGCCTGGCCGGGCTGGTCTCGGCGATCGCGCTGGTGGTGCTGGGCCCGGCGGTGTGGGTCAACGTGCTGCACCACGAGCAGGCGGTGTTCCCGTACAGCAACCCGGCGCTGTTCTCCATGTCGCTGGCGTTCTTCGCCGCCTGGCTCGGCTCGGTCACCGATGGTTCCGAGCGCGCCCAGGCCGAGCGTGGGCGCTATTTGGCCCAGTTCATCCGCTCCATGACCGGTATCGGCGCCGCGAGCGCCAGCAAGCACTGATAAAAACCACCACGTCGGGTACAACAACAATGAACCGCACGCACCTCTCGCCAGCCGTGTGGCTGGCGGCGCTCGCCCTGCCTATGCCAGCCATGGCGGACTTCATCGCAGACAGCCATGCGCGCATCGACCTGCGCAACCACTACATCAACCGCGACTTCCGCCAGCCGGGCGCGGCGCAGAGCAAGGCCGAGGAATGGGGCCAGGGCTTTACCGCGCGCCTGGAGTCGGGCTTCAGCGAAGGCCCGGTCGGCTTCGGCCTGGACGCCATGGGCCAACTGGGCATCAAGCTCGACTCCAGCCGCGACCGGCGCAATACCGGCCTGTTGCCCTACGGCCCACGCAGCCTGGAACCGGTGGACGACTACAGCGAGCTGGGCCTGACCGGCAAGCTGCGGGTATCGAAAAGCACCCTGCGCCTGGGCACCTTGCAACCGATTCTGCCGGTGGTGGTGTACAACGACACGCGCCTGCTGGCCTCGACTTTCCAGGGCGGCCTGCTGACCAGCCAGGAGCTCGACGGCCTGACCGTCAACGGCGGGCGCCTGACCAAGGCCAACCTGCGCGATTCCTCGGGGCGCGACGACATCGGCTATGGCGCCGCCGTCAGCGACCACTTCGACTTCGCCGGCGGCAGTTACGCACTCACCGCGCAGACCAGCGTCAGCTACTACTACGCCAAGCTCGAGGACATCTATCGCCAGCAATACTTCGGTTTGCTGCACAGCCAACCCCTGGCCGAAGGTGTCAGCCTGCGCGGCGACCTGCGTTACTTCGACAGCCGCGGCGATGGCGCCGAGCGCGCCGGGCGCATCGACAACCGCAACTTCAACGCCATGTTCACCCTGGGGGTGAAGGCCCACAAGTTCACCGCCACCTGGCAGCAGATGTCTGGCGACAGCGCGTTTCCGTTCCTCAATGGCGGCGACCCCTACACCGTCAACCTGGTCACCTGGAACACCTTCACCCGCGCCGGGCTCGACTCCTGGCAACTGCGCTACGACTACGATTTCGTCGCCCTGGGCATTCCCGGCCTGAGCTTCATGACCCGCTACACCGACGGCCGCCACGCCCAGACCGCGACGCTGGACAACGGGCGCGAACGCGAGCGTGACACCGACCTCACCTACGTCATCCAGAGCGGCCCGTTCAAGGACGTCAGCCTGCGCTGGCGCAACGTCACCTTTCGCTCCGGCAACGGCCTGACCAGCGCCGTGGACGAGAACCGCCTGATCATCGGCTACACCTTGGCCCTTTGGTAATTGCCCCAAGAGGAGAACAGCATGTCCGACGCCCCTACCCTGCAAAGCTTCATTGCCGGCCGCTGGCTTGGCCGGCACGGCGCCCAGGCCCTGCGCAGCGCCCTCGATGGCCATACCCTGGCCTACAGTCACGAAGAACGCCCGGACTTCGCCGAAGCCGTGGCCTTCGCCCGTGGCCAAGGCCTCCAGCAACTGCTGGCTCTGGACTTCCAGCAGCGCGCCGCCCGGCTCAAGGCCCTGGCGTTGTACCTGGCCGAGCGCAAGGAGCAGCTCTACGCCCTCTCCCATCATTCCGGCGCCACCCGTGCCGACAGCTGGATCGACATCGAGGGCGGCAACGCCACGCTGTTCACCTATGCCAGCCTGGGCCGGCGCGAACTGCCTTCAGGCAACCTGGTGCACGAAGGCCCGGCGATCCCCCTGGGCAAGCACGGCCATTTCGCCGGCAGCCATATCCTGGTGCCGCGCAGCGGCGTGGCGGTGCATATCAACGCCTTCAACTTCCCGATCTGGGGCCTGCTGGAGAAGTTCGCCCCGACCTTCCTCGCCGGCATGCCGTGCATCGTCAAGCCGGCCACCGCCACCAGCTACCTGACCGAAGCCGTGGTGCGGCTGATGGATGCATCCGGGTTGCTGCCGGCCGGCAGCCTGCAACTGGTGATTGGCGGCACCGGCGACCTGCTCGAACGCCTCCAGGGCCAGGACCTGGTGACCTTCACCGGTTCCGCCGATACCGCCGCCAAGCTGCGCGTCACGCCCAACCTGATCCGCCACTCGGTGCCCTTCAACGCCGAAGCCGACTCGCTCAACTGCGCGATCCTCGGCCCGGATGTCAGCCCTGACAGCGAAGAGTTCGCCCTGTACATCAATGAGGTGGCCCGGGAAATGACCACCAAGGCCGGGCAGAAGTGCACGGCGATTCGCCGCCTCATCGTCCCGGCCAGGCACCTGGATGCCGTGGCCACGCGCCTGCGCGAGCAGTTGCGCCAGGTGGTGGTGGGCGACCCCGCGGTCGCGGGGGTGCGCATGGGCGCCCTGGCTTCCCATGAGCAGCAACGCGATGTCGGCGAGCGGGTGCGCCAGTTGCTGGGCAGCTGCGAGCAACTGCTCGGTGCCAGCGACGGCTTCGCCCCGCTGGGTGGCGGCGTGGCCGAGGGCGCCTTCTTCGCCCCGACCCTGCTGCGTGCCCGCGATCCCCACGCCGAGGGCGGCGCCCATGATATCGAGGCCTTCGGCCCGGTGAGCACGCTGATGGCCTACGACGACCTCGACGAGGCCCTGGCCCTGGCGGCCCGCGGCAAGGGCAGCCTGGTGGCGACCTTGGTCACCGCCGACCGCGCCGTGGCGGCCAAGGCCATCCCCCAGGCCGCGGCCTGGCACGGCCGACTGCTGGTGCTTGACCGCGAGGCGGCCAAGGAGTCCACCGGCCACGGCTCGCCGCTGCCGCAACTCAAACATGGTGGCCCCGGTCGCGCCGGGGGCGGCGAGGAACTGGGCGGCCTGCGCGCAGTGAAGCATTACCTGCAGCGCGCCGCGGTGCAGGGCTCGCCGAGCATGCTGACGGCGGTCACCGGCGAGTATGTGCGCGGCGCCGAGGTCATCGAGCACGGTGGACACCCGTTCCGCCGCTACTTCGACGAGCTGCGCATCGGCGAATCGCTGCTCACCCACCGACGCACGGTGACCGAGGCCGACCTGGTCAATTTCGGGTGCCTGTCGGGCGACCACTTCTACATGCACTTCGACGACATCGCCGCGCGCCAGTCGCAGTTCGGCAAGCGTATCGCCCACGGCTACTTCGTGCTGTCAGCGGCCGCCGGGCTGTTCGTCTCGCCCGGGGAAGGCCCGGTGCTGGCCAACTACGGGCTGGACACCCTGCGTTTCATCACCCCGGTGGGCATTGGCGACACCATCCAGGCGCGGCTGACCTGCAAGCGCAAGATCGACCAGGGCAAGGCCAGCCCGCTGGGGCAAGCGCAAGGCGTGGTGGCCTGGGATGTGGAGGTGACCAACCAGTTGGGCGAGCTGGTCGCCAGCTACGACATCCTGACCCTGGTAGCCAAGCAAACCGCTTGAAACCCGGCCCCGACAACCCTGCGGCCTATCGCCGCAGGGCTCACCCCCTTGGCAAATTCTGCACAGCCCGTAAAATCCCGCCTCCTTTTGCGTCGCCCTAGCCGGTGGCAACCGCCGCAAAGACCGCGTCCGTGCCTTACCACATCGCGCATGTGCCACAGGCTCAACCGCCCCCGCCCGGCCTTTCCAATACAGGCCCCGCGGTTGAATCTTGCCAAGGTCGCATCCTGCCCAGGCGCAGCGCTCGCGCGTCCAACCAGCGCGCACCCGCGATTTCCAACCTTGAGGTATGTATGTCCCCGCGTTTGCTGGCGATGGCGCTGGCACCCCTGCTCGGTTTGTTCATCATTGCCCTGGGCAATGGCTTCCTGTCTTCACTGACCACCCTGCGCCTGGGCGCCGCCGGCGAATCGGCGACCACCATCGGCGTGGTGTCCTCGGCGTATTTCATCGGCCTGACCCTGGGCGCGGTGTTCAATGATCGGTTGATCCTGCGCATCGGCCATATCCGCGCCTACAGCAGCTTCGCCGCGCTGATCGGCGCGACCATCCTGCTGCAGGGCCTGTTCTACGACACCACCTGGTGGTCGGTGCTGCGCCTGATCAATGGCTGGGCCGCGGTGGGCGTGTTCCTGGTGATTGAAAGCTGGTTGCTGCTGGCCGGCGACGCCAAGATCCGGGGTCGCCTGCTGGCGCTGTACATGATCGCCTTCTACGGCGCCGGGGTCATCGCCCAGGCTGCCCTGGGCGAGATCACCAGTCTGGGCGACACCGCGCCGTTCATGCTCGCCGGCATGCTGGCGACACTGTCGGTGCTGCCGATCGTGATCCTGCCACGGGTGTCGCCGCTGCTGGACCAGGTCGAGCCGCTCAAGCCGCGCCAGTTGCTGGGCGTGGCGCCGACCGGGCTGGTCGGCTGCTTCGGCTCCGGCGTGGCCATCGCGGCCATCTATACCCTGCTGCCGCTGTACCTGCAGCGTACCGGCATGGACGTGGGCGAGGTCGGCGGCATGATGGCCTGGGTCATCCTCGGCGCCATGCTCCTGCAATACCCGGTGGGCCGCTGGTCCGACCGCAAGGACCGGCAGACCGTGCTGATCGCCCTGGCCGCGCTGTGCACCGTGCTGTCGGTGCTGATCGTGCTGCTGCCGACCGACACGGCGCTGCTGCCGGCCCTGTTGTTCCTGCTCGGTGGCGGCGTGTTCGCGCTGTATCCGGTGGCGGTCAGCAGCGCCGCCGACCGCGCCCCGGCCGACGCGCTGGTGCCGATGATCCAGGGGCTGCTGCTGATCAACTCGCTGGGCTCGGCCCTGGCCCCGCTGGCCATTTCGCCGATGATGACCGCCTACGGTGAAGTCGGGCTGTTCTGGGCCTTCGCGGTGATCAACCTGGCCATGGTCGGCTTCTTCCTGTGGCGTCGCGGCAAGCGCCCGGCCCCTGAGCACCCGGCGCCGTTCGCCGCGACCACGACCTTCTCGCCGACCGGCGCGGAACTACGGGTGACCGAAGACTTGATGCACGCCGCCCAGGAGCATCCGACCCTGGATGCGATGGAAGCGCCGACGCCGCGCCCCGACGCCAGCTGAAAACCCCAGGGGCCGCATCGCGGCCCCTGTTCATGACCGGTCGTCGCGCCGTGGGCACCCCGGTGCGAGATTACCGGCCAAAGCCATGACAGTTCATCCGACAGGAGATGCATCATGGTCCGTAATCGTCCCCTAGCCGTCCTCCTGGCCCTGACCTTGGGCCTGGCATCCACCGCCAGTTTCGCCGCTACCGACATGCAGGGCGGAACCCGCCACGGTGAGCATTCATCGGCGGATCAGCCCAAGGGCAAGACGGCCGGTGAAGGCAGCAGCGTGAACGACCCTGGCGGCAGCCGGGGTAACGACAGCAGCGATACCGGCAGCGACTCGGATGCCGCCGACGGCGCCACTGGTGGCTCGAACAGTACTGGCGAGGCAACCGGCAGCGGTGCCGGCGCGTCGGGTGGCACCGCCGAGGACCAGGACAGCCGCTAAGGCAAGGCTTGCCCCCCTGTGAGAGCGGGCTTGCCCGCGAACACCGGCGTAGCCGGTGCCAGGCACCTACCAGCAGGCGCGCTACTCAACGCCAATACCGCGCCTGCTCCACCACCCGCTCATGCTCGACGAACAACAGCGGCAGTTGCGCCTTGAGAAAATCCAGCCAGGTACGCACCTTGGCATCCAGATAGTGGCGCGACGGATAGATCGCATAGATCTCCCGCTGGCGCAGCCGGTGCGGCGCCAGCAAACGCCGCAGGCGCCCTTCCTGCATGGCCAGGCTGGCCGAGTAGTACGGCAGCAGCCCGATCCCCATGCCTAGCTCCGTGGCCTTGAGCATCGCGTCGGCGACATTGGTCAGGAAGGTATCCTGCGGCACGATCACGCAATTTTCCGGGCTGCCTTCGAACGACCAGTCCTCTTCGAACAGCGGGTCGACCGTGCGCAGGCACACGTGCCCATGCAGCTCCTCGGGTCGCTGTGGCACGCCATGGCGCTCGAGGTAGTCGGGCGAGGCGCAGAGAATGCTGTGGATGCTGCCCAGCGGGATGGCGATCAACTGCGAGTCCGGCAGGCCATGGCCGATGGCGATCACCACGTCATGCCCTTCGGCCAACGGGTCAGGATTGCGCTGCGACAGCGTCAGCTCGATCACCACTTCCGGGCAAGTCGCGTTGTACCGCGCCACCAGCGGCATCATCAGCAACCCCAGGCCATGGGTGCAGTGGATACGCAAGTGACCGCGCGGGGTCAGGTGGGCGCCGCGCGCCTCGTCCATGGCCTCTTCGGTCAGCAGCATGATCTGCCGCGCCCGCTCCAGAAAACGCTCGCCCGCTTCGCTCATGCGCAGGCGCCGGGTAGTGCGGTGCAGCAAGCGGGTCTGCAGTTGGTTCTCCAGCTCGGCGACGATCCGCGAGACCTGCGCCGCCGAAATATCCAGGGCGGCAGCCGCCGCGGCAAAGCTGCCGCACTCCACGACCCGGGCGAACGTTCGCATTGCATGCAGCATATCCATGGGCTGAATGACTCATTCATACGTAATGGGCATGAATCTATCACGGGATAGCCCATTTATTGTGAAACGTAAATGAATGGATCATGAGGCATGTTTCACAAATAGGAGCTGCCCCATGAAATCTTCACTCGCTGTCATCGCCCTTTGCACCTCGCTCGCGTCGTTCGGCGCCCTTGCCGCGTCTGAGACGCAAACCTACGAATACGGCATGCCGCTCGATGTGGCCAAGGTCATTTCGATCACCCCGGCCAGCAACGCCGCCGACTGCCAGATCGGCACCGCGCACATGGTCTATGTCGACCGCCAGGGCCAGACCCGCGAAGTCGACTACCGCGAAATGGGCAACTGCTCACAGCTGTAAAGCGTGGGAAAAATACCAGCCAACGTGCTGAAAGTGCATTTGCCCTGCCCTCGCCGCGCCGCATGATCTTCCGGGACAACAACAAGAACAGCCCGGACCATGAACCCGATCGATACCCCCGCCGCGCCCTGCGCGCCCGCCTTGCATGACACCCATGTACGCATCACCTGGCGCCTGATGCCGCTGCTGCTGGTGTGCTACCTGTTCGCCCACCTGGATCGCATCAACATCGGCTTCGCGAAGATGCAGATGAGCGCCGACCTGGGCTTTTCCGATACGGTCTACGGCCTTGGTGCCGGGCTGTTCTTCATCGCCTACGCGTTGTTCGGCGTGCCCAGCAACCTGGCCCTGGAGCGGGTCGGGCCGCGGCGCTGGATCGCCACGCTGATGGTCACCTGGGGGTTGTTGTCCAGCGCCATGATGGGCGTCGAGAACGCCGCCGGGTTCTATGCCCTGCGTTTTTTGCTAGGGGTGGCCGAAGCCGGCTTCTTCCCCGGCATCCTGGTGGTGCTCAATCGCTGGTACCCGGCCAGGCGCCGGGCCCAGGTCACCGCGTTGTTCGCCATAGCCGTGCCGCTGGCCGGAGTGCTTGGCGGGCCGTTGTCCGGCGGAATCCTCCAGGCTTTCCATGACCACGGCGCACTGCGTGGCTGGCAATGGATGTTCCTGATCGAGGGCTTGCCGGTGGTGCTGCTTGGCCTGGTGGTGCTCAAGGCACTGCCGGACAGCTTCGAGCAGGTGGCTTGGCTGAGCGACACGCAAAAACACGCCCTGCGCACGGAAATGGCTGGCGAGGAGCGGCGCAAGCCGGTCACCTCCTGGCGTGGATTGCTCCGCGACGGCCATGTGTGGTTGCTGGTGGCGGTGTATTTCGCGGTGATGCTGGCCGTCAATACCCTGGCGTTCTGGATGCCCAGCCTGATCCATGGCGCTGGTATCGGCAGTGACGGCCAGGTCGGCCTGCTCAGTGCCATCCCCTACCTGGCCGGCTGCCTGTTCATGCTTGGCTGCGGGCGTTCGTCGGACCGTTTTCGCGAGCGCCGCTGGCACCTGTGCGTGCCGCTGCTGATGGCTGGCGCCGGTATTGCCCTGGCTGGCCTGGTGCCGGATAACGCGGCACTGGTGATGGCGGGCCTGGTGCTCGCCGGCATGGGCGCCAGTGCGGCGCTGCCGATGTTCTGGCAGTTGCCGCCGGCCTTTCTGGCAGGGAGCCTGCAGGCCACCGGGATTGCCATGATCAGCTCGTTCGGCAGCGTCGCGGCGTTCCTGGCGCCCTACCTGATCGGCTGGATGCGTGATACCGCCGGCAGCCCAGGGTTGGCCCTGCAGGTGTTGGCGGTGGCGATCGTGCTGGGAGGGTTGCTGGTGCTCAAGGTGCCGGCGGCGGTGGCGGATCCGCGCTGAGCGCCGTGCTGTCATGCCCTGTGGAAGCAACTGTCTTGCTCAACTACTAAAGCTAGCGCGATCCCTGTGGGAGCGGCTTCAGCCGCGAACACCGGCATAGCCGGTGCCAGGCACCGCGTCGCCTGCTTCGCGGCGGTTCGGCGCCCCGATAAACCCGCTCCCACAGAGTTAACAGTTTGTTCCATGGGAGCCAGCTTGCCAGGCACCGCGCGCTATCAGCCCAGCAGCTCGCTGATCCAGCGCGCCTGGCGGGTCATCTCGCGCACCTTTTCCTCTGGTACCGCCTGCCGCGCCCGGGCGAAGTTGTCCAGGGTCTGCTGCTTCTGCCGCAGCATGCGCCGCCACTTGACCAGAAACGCAGGGCTGCGCGCCGCCATCAGCAACGGGCCGAAGTACAGCTGCTCGGCGCTGTAGCTCACCGCCTCGCAGCGCTCGGCAACGATGATCTCGTAGTCGAAGCGGTTCTCGCGCAGCACTTCCTCGACCAGGATCCGATAACCGTTGTCCATCAACCACTGACGCAGCGGCTGCTCGCCGCCGTTGGGTTGCAGGATCAGGCGTTCCTGGCCGCTGAGGTACGCCTTGCCCGCCTCGAGGATGGCGCGGATGGTCTCGCCGCCCATGCCGCAGACACTGACGGCGGTAATCCCGTCCCCTGGCTCGATTGCCGCCAGGCCATCGGCGTGGCGCACGCTGACCTGCGCCTCGAGGCCGTTGTCACGTACGGTGCGCTGGGCCGACAGGAACGGCGTCAACGCCACCTCGCCCGCCACCGCGGCGCTGATCGCCCCGCGCCGCGCCAGGGCCACCGGCAGGTAGCCATGGTCCGAGCCGATATCGGCCAGCCGCGCGCCCGCCGGCACGTGGGCCGCCACGCGTTCCAGGCGCATGGACAATGTGTGTTCGTTCAACTCAAGCCCCTTGCTCAACAATCGGCGGCGATTCTGACGGCCATGGCGCGTCATTACAATGCGTGCAAGCCAGGCGGCGGCCTTTGGCTCGACCCCTGGGTCACGCTCGCGTAGGCTTGCGCCTTTCCTTCCGTAGCAAGGCAGACCCTCATGACAAACCTCGTCTTCACCCCGGACTCCGATGCCGAGTCCATTTCCTCCGACGTCGCCGAATACAACGGCATCCTGGTCACCACGCAGATCCCGGCCGATCTTGACGGCGACATCGTGCAGCAGAGCGAAAGCACCCTGCAGGCGCTCAAGGACGCGCTGGAAAAGGCCGGTAGCGGCATGGACCGGGTCATGCACCTGACCATCTACCTCACCGACATGGCCGACCGCCCGGCATTCAACGAGGTCTACCAGCGCTTCTTCAGCAAGCCATGGCCGGTGCGTGCCGCCGTGGGCGTGGCGGCGCTGGCCTACCCTGAAATGCGCGTGGAAGTCACCGCCATGGCCGCCAAGGCCTGATCAGCGCATCCGCTTGTGCGGCTGCGCAGTCGCGCAGATACCCAATATCCCGGTGGGAGTGGGCTTGCCCGCGAAGAAGACGACGCGGTGCCTGGCACCGGCTGCCCCGGTGTTCGCGGCTGAAGCCGCTCCCACAGCGACCGCGCCGGCCTCAGGGCATGCACCACACCTGTGGGAGCGGGTTTACCCGCGAAGCAAGCGGCGCGGTGTTTTGCACCGGCTGTGCCGGTGTTTGCGGCTGAAGCCGCTCCCACAGGGATCGCGCCGACCTCAGGGCATGCACCACACCTGTGGGAGCGGGCTTGCCCGCGAAGAGGCCAGCCCTGCCACCACTCCTCTTGGCAGCCAAGGGTGCCACCCGCCCCGTTCCCCGCTACAATGCCGCCCTAAACCGTGACCGCCCGAACCTATAACGACATGTCCCTTCCAAAGAATCACCTGGAACTGCTCAGCCCTGCCCGTGACGTGAGCATCGCCCGCGAGGCGATCCTGCACGGCGCTGATGCCATCTACATCGGCGGCCCGAGCTTCGGCGCGCGCCACAACGCCTGCAACGACGTCAGCGATATCGCCGGCTTGGTCGAGTTCGCCCGCCGCTATCACGCCCGGGTGTTCACCACCATCAACACCATCCTCCACGACAACGAGCTGGAACCGGCGCGCAAGCTGATCCACCAGCTCTACGACGCCGGCGTCGACGCGCTGATCGTGCAGGACCTGGGAGTGATGGAGCTGGATATCCCGCCGATCGAGCTGCACGCGAGCACCCAGACCGACATCCGCACCCTGGAGCGGGCCAAGTTCCTCGACCAGGCCGGCTTCTCCCAGCTGGTGCTGGCCCGTGAGCTGAACCTGCAGCAGATCCGCGCGATCGCCGGCGAAACCGACGCGGCCATCGAGTTCTTCATCCACGGCGCGCTGTGCGTGGCGTTTTCCGGCCAGTGCAACATCTCCCACGCCCAGACCGGGCGCAGCGCCAACCGTGGCGACTGCTCCCAGGCCTGCC
This sequence comes from Pseudomonas xantholysinigenes, assembly GCF_014268885.2. Lineage (NCBI taxonomy): Bacteria > Pseudomonadati > Pseudomonadota > Gammaproteobacteria > Pseudomonadales > Pseudomonadaceae > Pseudomonas > Pseudomonas xantholysinigenes. The sequence continues at coordinate 2,819,079 of NZ_CP077095.1, forward strand.
GCCTGCCGTACACCCTCAAGGACGACCAGGGCCGCGTGGTCGCCTTCGAGAAGCACCTGCTGTCGATGAAGGACAACAACCAGACCGCCAACCTGGCCGACCTGGTCGATGCCGGCGTGCGCTCGTTCAAGATCGAGGGCCGCTACAAGGACGTGGGCTATGTGAAGAACATCACCGCCCACTACCGCAAGGAACTCGACGCCATCCTCGAAGGCCGCCCGGAGCTGGCCCGCGCCTCCAGCGGCCGTACCGAGCATTTTTTCGTGCCCGACCCGGACAAGACCTTCCACCGTGGCAGCACCGACTACTTCGTCACCGACCGCAAGGTCGACATCGGCGCCTTCGACTCGCCGACCTTCACCGGCCTGCCGGTGGGCGTGGTCGAGAAAGTCGGCAAGCGTGACTTGCAAGTGGTCACCGAAGTGCCGCTGAGCAACGGCGACGGCCTCAACGTGCAGGTCAAGCGTGAGGTGGTGGGCTTCCGCGCCAACATCGCCGAGCCCCGTGGCGAGTTCGACGAAGACGGCCAGAAGCGTTACCGCTATCGGGTCGAGCCCAACGAAATGCCCGAGGGCCTGTACAAGCTGCGCCCCAACCACCCGCTGTCGCGCAACCTCGACCACAACTGGCAGCAGGCCCTGCAGCGCACCTCGGCCGAGCGCCGGGTGGGCGTGGAATGGCACGCGGTGCTGACCGAACAGCGCCTGATGCTGACCGTCAGCAGCGAGGAAGGTGTCAGCGTGCAAGTGGCGCTGGATGGCCCGTTCGGCGCGGCCAACAAGCCGCAACAGGCACTGGACCAGCTGCACGACCTGCTCGGCCAGCTGGGCACCACGATGTACCACGCCAACGCCATCGAGCTGGATGCGCCGCAGGCCTACTTCATCCCTAACTCGCAGCTCAAGGCCCTGCGCCGCGAAGCCATCGAGGCGCTGACCGAAGCCCGGGTCAAGGCCCACCCGCGCGGCGCGCGCAAGGCCGAGACCACGCCGCCGCCGGTATATCCGGAGTCGCACCTGTCGTTCCTGGCCAACGTCTACAACCAGAAAGCCCGTGACTTCTACCACCGCCACGGCGTGCAGCTGATCGACGCCGCCTACGAAGCCCACGAGGAACACGGCGAAGTGCCGGTGATGATCACCAAGCACTGCCTGCGTTTCTCGTTCAACCTGTGCCCCAAGCAGGCCAAGGGCGTCACCGGCGTGCGCACCAAGGTAGCGCCGATGCAACTGATCCAGGGCGATGAAGTGCTGACCCTGAAGTTCGACTGCAAGCCGTGCGAGATGCATGTGATCGGCAAGATGAAGAGCCACATCATCGACCTGCCGACCCCGGGCAGCGCGGTGGCCCAGGTGGTCGGGCACATCAGCCCGGAAGACTTGCTCAAGACCATCCCGCGCGCACCGCATTGAGCCCAGGCTCGTCCCGATGGTGTATGCATCGGGACGAGCCTTTTTCGTCTCATATGATACACTCGGGACTCTTTGGCAGCGCCAGACACCTACTCGAGGCCGATTTATGCGCATTACTCTCCAAGAAGAGCGCCTGCTCAAGGCGCTGGCCCACGCCATCGTGGTCCAACCCCGTGCCACCTTGAAGGACCTGGCGGAAACCGCCGGCGTCAGCAAGGCCACCCTGCACCGCTTCTGCGGCACCCGGGAAAACCTGGTGACCATGCTCGAGGACCATGGCGAACAGGTGCTCAACCAGGTCATCCATGAGGCCGACCTCAAGCAGGCCGAGCCCCTGGCCGGTATTCGCCACCTGATCGCCGAACACCTCAAGCATCGGGAAATGCTGGTGTTTCTAATGTTCCAGTATCGCCCCGACACCTTGCTCAACAACGCCGAGGACCGCCGCTGGCTGGCCTACACCCAGGCCATGGATGCGTTCTTCCTGCGCGCCCAGCAACTGGGGGTGCTGCGTATCGACATCAGCGCGGCGGTGTTCAGCGAAATGTTCATGACCATGATCTACGGCATGGTCGACGCCGAGCGCCGTGGCCGCGCCGCCAGCGCCAATACCGCCCAGACCCTGGAGCAGCTGTTCCTGCAAGGAGCGCTGGCCGCGCAACCCTAGCGGTCCATGGGCGAACCGGCCAAGGCCGCGATGCTGATCTCGCGCATGCGGAATTTCTGCACCTTGCCGGTCACCGTCATGGGGAATGCGTCGACGAAGCGCCAGTAACGCGGCACCTTGAAGTGCGCGATGCGCGCCCGCGCCCAGTCGCGCAACTCATCCTCGCCCAGGCTGTGCCCCGGGTGCAGGCGGATCCAGGCGACGATCTCCTCGCCGTACTTGTTGCAGGGGATGCCGATGACCTGCACGTCGGCCACAGCCGGGTGGGTGAAGAAGAACTCCTCCAGCTCGCGTGGGTAGATGTTCTCGCCACCGCGAATGATCATGTCCTTGCTGCGCCCGACGATGCGCACATAGCCCTGCTCGTCCATCACCGCCAGATCGCCGGTGCGCATCCAGCCGTCGGCGTCGATGCTCTCGGCGCTGGCCTTGGGGTTGTTCCAGTAGCCGAGCATGACGCTGTAGCCACGGGTGCACAGCTCACCGATCTCGCCACGGGCCACGGTTTGTCCCTGGCTGTCGATGATTTTGTTCTCCAGCCTGGGCTGGGTGCGGCCGACGCTGCTAACCCGACGCTCCAGGTCATCACTGGCGCCGGTCTGCAGCGACACCGGGCTGGTCTCGGTCATGCCGTAGGCGATCTGCACCTCGGCCATGTGCATCTGCTCGATCACCCGGCGCATCACCTCGATCGGGCAGGTGGCACCGGCCATGATCCCGGTGCGCAGGGTCGACAGGTCGAATTCGCCACGGCGCGGGTGGTCCAGCTCGGCGATGAACATGGTTGGCACGCCATACAACGCGGTGGCCCGCTCCTCGGCCACCGCCTGCAAGGTCAGCAGCGGATCGAACGCGTCGTTGGGGTAGATCAGCGTGCTGCCGTGGGTCATGCAGCCGAGGTTGGCCATGACCATGCCGAAACAGTGATACAGCGGCACCGGCACCACCAGGCGATCGTGCTCGGTGAGGCCCAGGCTCTCGCCGACCATGTAGCCGTTGTTGAGGATGTTGTGGTGGCTGAGCGTGGCGCCCTTGGGAAAACCGGTGGTACCGGAGGTGTACTGGATGTTGATCGGTTCGTCTTGGTGCAGGCTGGCCTGGCGCACGGCCAGGGCCTGCGCTGAAACGCCATCGGCCCGCGCTTGCAGCGCGTTCCAGGCCAGGAAGCCCTTGGGCGGCGCGGCGGCCAGGCTTACCACCCCACGCAACTCAGGCAGGCGCTCGCAGGCCAGTTCACCGCAACTGCTGTCGACAAGCGTGGGCACCAGCTCCAGCAGCATGGCGTGGTAGTCGCAGGTTTTGAAGGCATCGGCGCAGACCAGCCACTTGCAACCCGACTGGCTGAGGGCGTATTCCAGTTCGCTGCTGCGGTAGGCCGGGTTGATATTGACCAGGATCGCGCCGACCTTGGCACTGGCGAACTGGGTGATGCACCACTCGGCGCAGTTCGGCGCCCAGATCCCCAAGCGTTCGCCGGCTTGTACGCCCAGGGCCATCAGGGCGCGGGCATGGCGATCGACCGCCTCGGCCAGTTGCCGCCAGGTGTAGCGCAGTTGCTGGTGGCGGACCACCAGGGCCTCGCGCTCGGGGAAGCGCGCGACGGTGGTGTCGAAGGCGTCGCCGATGCACTGGGTGAGCAGCGGTTTGTCTGGGTTGCCCTGGGTGTAACTGGACTGGCTCATGGGCCCTCTCTTATGGCATGCACGGCCCCTGTAGGAGCGGCCTTGCCGAGGCGTCGGACCGGTCGGAAAGGGCCGCAAAGCGGCCCCGACAACCTTTGCATCAACGCTCAAAACCTGGGGCTGCTGCGCAGCCCTTTCGCGACGCAAGGCCGCTCCTACAGGGGGAATGTGCAATCCTGGGCCGCTAGCGAACGAACACCTGCGGCGTGGTGGTCGACATATCGCCCCCGGGCAGCTTGATGTTGCGCACCTTCTCCAGCGTGTTCGGGTCGAACACCGCCAGGTCATTGAAAGTGCCGCCCAGGTACAGCTTGTCGCCGGCCTTGTCGAAGGCCACGCAGTAGTAGGTATGGTCGAGGTTGGCGGCCTTGACCAGTTTCTTTTGCTGGATGTCGTAGCGCGCCAGGCGGTTGAGCACGCCGTACATCTGGTTCGGATCCTTGGGCGAACGCAGGCCGGTGAAGTACAGCTCGGTCAGCTCGGCGAACTCCTGGGTGTGGGCCTTGCCGGTCTTTAGGTCGATGCTCAGGTAGCCATACAGCGGCTCGGCGCTGGCCGGGTCTTGCTTGGCATCCTTGAACTTGGCAATGGTGTAGAGCATCGAGAACTCATGCAGCGAACTCTGGTGCGGCCAGAAGTACAGGACGTCCGGCGCGCTGTAGCCTGGGCGGTTCCAGCTGCGCAGCGCCAGCGCGACGCTGTACTTGCCGGTGTTGACGTCCATCTTGTAGATATCGGGACCGGCCACGTACAAGCTGCCGTCGTCGGCGGCGCGCATCAGGTACACCTGGCGCGGCATCGGGAAGCTGCGCACGGGCTTGGCGTCCAGCCCGTCGCGGGTGCGGAACACCTCCAGGCGTGGCGGCTTGACCACATAGTGATCGTTCAGGCGTTGGGTCGGGTTGACCGTGGCGTACACCTCCTTGCCGTCGGGGCTGATGGCGAAGGAGTACATGGCCTTGGCCACCTCGCCGGGCACGCTGGACAGGTTAGCGTGGAAGGTGGTCTTGCAACTGTCCAGGTCGATGCCATAGATATCGGCGAAGTGGTTGTTGAGCACGTAGGCGGTGCGGTTGTCCGGCGCCATCATCGCCGTGCCCGGGCCAAACGCATCGGGCAGGCGGCAGGTCTTGTACAGGGTGTCGCTGGCCACCTCGACCACGTGCAGGTTGTTCGGGTAGTTGCTGGCGATCAGGTATTCGTGGCCGGCCCGCAGGGCTTTGCCTGCGTCATCGGCCTGGGCCGCCCAGGCGCAGGCCGTGGCGGCGACGGTAAGCGCGAGTTGCGCGCAGAGTCCAGGTTTCATGCGGTTTCCCCTTGTCGTTCTATTTGTCTTTCGGGAATACAGTGCCGAGGTTGCGCCAGTCTTCGGCGGAGTTGGTCGCCTGGGCGTTCCAATCCTGGTAGGTGCTCATCATGTCCGGCACCTGGGCCGGCCACCAGCAAGGGTCGGAGCAGCCATACAGGTCGGCCTCCATCGGCTGGCACAGCGAGCTCACGCCACCGAAGGCGTCCACTTCCCAGCCCGGGTCGGTGGTGGCGGTGCAGCCAGCCACCGCGCTCATCGCCAGCACTTCTTCGACGCGGTCCTCGGCGGCGGCCTGTTCAAGGATGCGCGCCTTGTTGTTCAGCGGTTTGAGGTGCTTCATGTCAGTGCGCCTTCCTGGGAGTGATGTAGCGGTCGATGAAGGCCGGGTTGGCGGCCATGATGCGGCTGTAGACCTCGATGCCGAAGTCGACCCAGTCGCGCATCAGCTCGCAGTAGTGGTAGGTCGGGTGCTGCGGGTCGCCGTAGCGGGCGTAGCTCTCGTGGTAGCAGCCACCGGAGCACAGGTTGCGGATGCGGCAGCTGTCGCAGCCGGTGCCGCTGCGGTCCAGGCGCTGCGACAGGAAATCGTTGAGCTGCGCCTGCTTGACGCCCTGGTGCACGTTGCCGAAGGTCGGCAGGCTGGAGCCGGTGAAGCGGTGGCACAGGTTCAGTTCGCCCTCGTGGTCCACCGCCAGCATCTTCAGCCCGGCGCCGCACGGCAGGGCCTTCTTGTGGCCTTCGTGGATGTCGGTGATCAGTTGGTGCAGGTTGGAAAAACCGATGTTGCGGTGCTCCAGTGCCGCCTCCAGGTAGCGCCGGCCCAAGGCCTTCATGTTGGCGAACACCTGCACCAGTTCGTCACCGCTGAGGTTGAAGTCGGCCATGTCGCCGGACGTCACCGGGGCAAAGCCTACCTCGGCGAAGCCCAGTTCGTTGAACAGGTGGTTCCAGATGGTCTCGACATCGGTGATGCCACGGGTCAGGGTGACCCGCGCGCCCACTGGTCGGCTGCGGTAGCGCGACAGCAGCATGTCGGCCTTGCGCCGCACCACGTCGTAGGTGCCCTGCCCGCCCACGGTGATGCGATTGCGGTCGTGCACGGTCTTGGGCCCGTCGATGCTCACCGACAGCCCGAATCGGTGGGCGTCCAGCCAGTCGACGATCTCCTCGGTGAGCAGCGTGGCGTTGGTGGTCATGATGAACTCGACCTGCTTGCCCGCCGCGGCGAAGCGCCGCTCGCAGTAGGCCACCATGTGCTCGATCAGCGGCCAGTTGGACAACGGCTCGCCGCCGAAGAACACCACGCTGTAGCGCGTTTCATCGGGTGACTCCTTGAGCAGCATCTCCACCGAGGCCTCGGCGGTGGCGCTGTTCATCTTGCGCCCGGCCGAGGGCTTGTCGAGGTCTTCCTTGTAGCAATAGGTGCAGCTCAGGTTGCAGCCAGTATTGACGTTGAGCACCACGGTGTTCAGCGCCGTACGCTCGACCTGCTTGAGCGCGATCTCCGGGGTTAGTGGCGAGCCGTCGCTGACCACCTCCAGGGCGATCAGTTCGCGCAGGGTTTCCTCGATGTCCTGCCCGCTGAACCGCTGGCCGAGGTGCTGCATCAGCTCTTCGGCGGAACAGCCCTGGCGGCGCAGGGTGTCGATGATGCCGCCGGTCACCGCGTCGGCGGCGAACAGCGAACTGCTGGGGATATGGAACAGCATGCGGTCGGCATCGACCTGCACTTCATGCAGGTTGCGTTCGACCAAGTTCAGTAGTGCGCCCATGGCGAGCTCCCGATATGCGAGTGGTCAGGTTGATGCCTATGGCAGCGGCGGGTTGTTCCAGCGCTGCACGGTGACGATCAGATGGCCTTCGCCCTGCTGGCCGCCGTCGGCCAGGGTGGCGATCACCTTCAGGTTGCCGGCATTGTTGGTCATCATCTTGCGCGCGGGGTTGGGCCCGGCGCCGCCGGGCACGAACACGCCATCGGCCTGCATCGTGCCGGCGAACTTGAGGTCCTCGTCCTCGACCGCCCGTTCGTTGAACGGCTCGACCTTCCAGGTCGCCGGCAAATAGCCGATGCGCAGCGCCTGGCCGTTGGCATCCTTGCCCCAGGCCTCGGCCTCGAAGCGGCCCTGGACCTTGGGCACCGAGGCGCCGTTCTCGCCAATGCGGGCGATGGAGAACGCCGGCACCACCTTGACCTCGTCAACCTGGTCGTACACCGCCAGTTGCGCGCCCTTGAGCGCGCCAACGGCCACTTCCCGCAGGCCGGCGGCGGCATCCTTTGCGGCACGCGCCTTGACCCGGATCAGCGTCGGTGTCGACTCCAGCACCTCGCTCACCTCGACGCCCGCGCCGAGGTCGGGCTTGCCGGACAGGTCGCTGCCCACCAAGGTGATCTCGCTGTCGCTGCCAGCCTTGATGAACGCCGGCTGCACCGCCAGCAGGCGCCCCTGGCCGGCCTGGGCGGCGCTGAAGTCCAGGCCGCGCTCGTCGTGTTCGGCCTCGAACATGCGGCCCTGCATGCGCCCGTCGATGGCGGCGAACACCTGGCGCAGGTTGGCCTCGCCCACCTTGACGTTGCCGCGCCATTCATAGCCGTTGTAGAGGATCGCCGAACCACTGCCGTTGAACGGCGTGCCGTCGGCGTAGGCGCCCTTGACCTCGACCTGGAAGGTATCGCCCTGCCCCGGGCTGACGCTCATCACCCCGCGCACATCGCCCTTGGCCAGCATATGGCCGCTGAACGCCCATTGCCCGGCCAGGGTCTTGGCCTCGGGCCGCGCCTTGAGCCATTCGGCCCAGGCCGGATTATCTAGGGCGAAGCGCTTGGCCAGGTCCGGCACCATCTGCTTGAGGGCGATGTCCAGCCAGTCGCGGTCACGGGCCTGGGCCTGGTACTCGAGGGACGGCCACTGGCCGAGGTGGAAGTTGACCAAATGCTCCCATTCCTGGGCCGGACGCCGCTGCAGGGCGACCCGGGCGCCGGAGTGACAGCGCCCGCACATCTGGCTGAGCTGATCGTCGAAATGTTCGACGGTGTTGAGCCGGCGCTCCATGGCGTAGCGCACACCGTCAGTCTCGCTGGGGGCCAGGCCTTGCTTGTCGGCCAGGTACTTGACCAAGGTGCGGCGGTCGTCGTCGCTGATCGAAAGGCCATGCATCACCTGCATGCGGGCAATGCTCATCAGCCAGCCTTCGGGGGTCTTGCGTTGATGGCTGATGCGACTGTAGCTGTCGTTGCCCTCGGGGATATGGCACCCCATGCACTTGCTCTGCAACAGGCTCGGGCCCTGCTCGGCCGCCATGGCCTGGGCGGACAACAGGGCGGTGGCGACCAGCGCCAGTGTGCCCGCCTGCCGCCGGAGTCGAGTCGTCTTCAAGGTCAGACCTCCACGGTTATTGTTCTTATCGTTATTCGCCCGCCTGGGAACTGCGCGGTGCATGTGACAGAGGCAATACAGGAACTGTGCCAGGTGCGCCAAACCTTTTCTGCGTCAATGGTTTGAGCCTAGACCAGGTGCCGATTCCCGGCGGCTTGATGACTGAGGGGCGTGCCATTTCGCGACGGGGTGTATCACCTTGAGACACCGCCTTTTCAAGGTGTTGTGAATTGACGTCCGACTTGAATTTGCCGGGGTCGCTTTGCAGCCCCGGCAATAGGGCTGACCTTGAGACAGCGTTTCCGGGGGCTGCGGGTTACCGCGCCAGGCGCCCTGTCTCGCGCCGTCTCAATCTGCGACACCCAGACCGTTGCCCTGGCTGCCCGGATGGCGGCAAAACCCCTTGCCTGCGGGCCTCTGCCTGGCTTCGCGGGCCTTGGCACGGGCCTTGCCAAAGCACTGGCCACACCCAAAAAGCCAAGAGGCACCGTCTCATGAATACCGAATTGCCGATCCTCCCCGCTACCCGCGCCTTCCTGGCGCGCAAGCTGAAGATGCGTATCGGCGCCGAGTGGCAGGATGCCGCAAGTGGCCAGACCATGACCTTCCGCAACCCGGCCACCGGGGAAGTGCTTGGTGAAGTGCCCTCGGCCGAGGCCCAGGACGTGGACCGCGCGGTACAGGCCGCGCGCCAGGCCTTCGACGACTCGGCGTGGAGCCGCATGCGTCCGCGCGAGCGGCAGAACCTGCTGTGGCGCCTGGCCGAGCTGATGGAGCGCGACGCCCAGCAGTTGGCCGAACTGGAATGCCTGAACAACGGCAAGAGCGCCGTGGTGGCCAAGGTGATGGATGTGCAGTTGGCCATCGATTTCCTGCGCTACATGGCCGGCTGGGCCACCAAGATCGAAGGCAGCACGGTCGAACCCTCGATGCCGCTGATGCCCAACGGTGACTTCCACGCCTTCGTCCGCCGCGAAGCCGTGGGCGTGGTCGGCGCCATCGTCGCCTGGAACTTCCCCCTGCTGCTGGCCTGCTGGAAGCTCGGCCCGGCCCTGGCCACTGGCTGCACCATGGTCCTCAAGCCTGCCGACGAAACCCCACTGAGCGTGCTCAAGCTCGCCGAGCTGGTGGACGAAGCCGGCTACCCGGCCGGGGTGCTGAACGTGGTCACCGGTACCGGCCTGAATGCCGGCGCTGCCCTCAGCCGCCACCCTGGCGTGGACAAGCTGACCTTCACCGGCTCCACCGAGGTCGGCAAGCTGATCGGCAAGGCGGCGATGGACAACATGACCCGCGTCACCCTCGAGCTGGGCGGCAAGTCGCCGACCATCGTCCTGCCCGATGCCAACCTGCAGGAAGCCGCCGCCGGCGCCGCCTCGGCGATCTTCTTCAACCAGGGCCAAGTGTGCTGCGCAGGCTCGCGCCTGTACGTGCACCGCAAGCACTTCGACAACGTGGTGGCCGATATCGCTGGTATTGCCAATGGCATGAAGCTCGGCAACGGCCTGGATCCTTCGGTGCAGATGGGCCCGCTGATCTCGGCCAAGCAGCAGGACCGGGTCACCGGCTACATCAACCTGGGCCGCGAACTGGGCGCGACCCTGGCCTGCGGCGGCGAAGGTTTTGGCCCGGGCTACTTCGTCAAGCCCACGGTGCTGGTGGATGTCGACCAGCGCCACCGCCTGGTGCAGGAAGAAATCTTCGGGCCGGTGCTGGTGGCCATGCCCTTCGATGACCTCGACGAAGTGGTGCGCCTGGCCAACGACAACCCCTATGGCCTGGGCGCGAGCATCTGGTCCAACGACCTGGCGGCGGTGCACCGCATGATCCCGCGGATCAAGTCCGGCTCGGTATGGGTCAACTGCCATAGCGCGCTGGACCCGGCACTGCCGTTCGGCGGTTACAAGATGTCGGGCGTTGGTCGCGAGATGGGCGCGGCGGCGATCGAGCACTACACCGAGCTCAAGGCGGTGATGATGAAGCTCTGATGCGGGGGAGCGGGTTCGCTCGCGAACCTGGCAACACAGTGCCTGGCACCGGCTGCGCCGGTGTTCGCGGCTGAAGCCGCTCCCACAGCGACCGCGCCGACCTCAGGCCATGCATCACACCTGTGGGAGCGGGTTTACCCGCGAAGCAAGCGACGCGGTGCCTGGCACCGGCTGCGCCGGTGTTCGCGGCTGAAGCCGCTCCCACAGGGACCGCGCCGACCTCAGGGCATGCACCACACCTGTGGGAGCGGGTTTACCCGCGAAACAAGCAACGCGGTGTCTGGCACCGGCTGCGCCGGTGATCGCGGCTGAAGCCGCTCCCACAGGGACCGCGCCGACCTCGGGGCATGCCCCACACCTGTGGGAGCGGGCTTGCCCGCGAAGCAAGCGACGCGGTGCCTGGCACCGGCTGCGCCGGTGTTCGCGGCTAAAGCCGCTCCCACAGGGACCGCGCCGACCTCGGGGCATGCCCCACACCTGTGGGAGCGGGTTTACCCGCGAAGCAAGCGACGCGGTGCCTGGCACCGGCTGCGCCGGTGTTCGCGGCTGAAGCCGCTCCCACAGGGACCGCGCCGACCTCGGGGCATGCCCCACACCTGTGGGAGCGGGCTTGCCCGCGAAGCAAGCGACGCGGTGCCTGGCACCGGCTGCGCCGGTGTTCGCGGCTGAAGCCGCTCCCACAGGGACCGCGCCGACCTCAGGGCATGCACCACACCTGTGGGAGCGGGTTTACCCGCGAAGCAAGCGACGCGGTGCCTGGCACCGGCTGCGCCGGTGTTCGCGGCTAAAGCCGCTCCCACAGGGACCGCGCCGACCTCAGGGCATGCACCACACCTGTGGGAGCGGGTTTACCCGCGAAGCAAGCAACGCGGTGCCTGGCACCGGCTGTGCCGGTGTTCGCGGCTGAAGCCGCTCCCACAGGGACCGCGCTAGCTTTAGCAGTTGAGCAAGACAGTTGCTCCCACAGCGATAGTGCAAGCTTCTGAAATTTGAGCAAGACAGTTGCCTGCTGGCAACTTCAGCGGTAACCCTGCTCATGCAGCCAGCGCGCCACCATGGCCTGCTGTTCCGGCGCCACCAGGCGCGCTAGCGCTGCTCCGGCCTGCAGGCCTCGTACTATCGGCGCCAATTCCACGCCTTGCAGGTGCCAGACTCCCAACGGCTGGTCCGCCGTCACCACCACCTCGGCTTCGCTCACCAGCCCATCGCGCAATACCGGCTGTGGTTGCACCCGCACCGCTTGCCAGTCCGGTGCCTGGTGCAATGGCTGCGCGTCCGGCCAGCCCTGGCGCCGTGCCCAGAATGGCTGCCCGGCGCGGCCTTGTTCCTGTCGATAGAAGTCCCGTCCGATACGAGCGAAGCGCAGGAACAACTGTTCGATACGTGTCTGGTGAAAATACTGGGCCAATGCCGCCCGCTCGGGGTGACGCAACAGGGTGTTGATCACCGCCGGTGCCTGCAATGCCGACGACAGCGACTGGAAGATTCCGTTGCCCGACAACGGGTCGACCGCCATCGCCGCATCGCCGACCCGCAGCCAGTCGGCGCCGGCGCAGCTGCCGGCCAGGATCGCCGTGCTGCTGCGCGCATGCACCTGGGCCGGTGCAAGGGCCTCGGGGCCGAATACCTGCGCCACCAACGACGACTGGCGGCGGCGCTCGGCACAGTAGTCGGGCAATTGCGCCTTGCCTGGCAGCTCGGCGGCGGCGGCATCCAGGGTGATCTGCCAGTAGCAGCGACCATCGGCCAGGCGTGCCATCCAGGCCCAACCGTCGTCCAGGCTTTCCACCGCCGACATCGGCGTCCCGGGGCTGGACTGCCACAGATTGAGCAGGCTCAGCGTTTCCGGCCCGCGCAGGCGCCCCTCGGCCAACGGCGCCTGGCGCCCGCGCGCCTCGACCAGAAAATCCCCCGCTACCCCCTGGCCGTCGTCCAGGCTGACCTGCCAGCGCCTTTGGCGTGCCACTTCACGCACCCGGCCTGCGATCAACTCCACACCCGCCCGGCGCAAGTCATCGCGTAGCGCCTGGTCGAAGCGTTGCCGATCGAGCAGGCACTCCTGGTTCAACTGCAAGCGCTCGCCGCTCCAGTGCACCTGGCGGGTCGCCGGTGTGGTGGCCTGCGCCAACGCATCTCCCAGCCCGGCATGGCGCAAACCCTCCAGCACGCGTTGCGATACACCCTCCACGGCGGCGAAGCGGCGCCAGTCCGATACCACGGTCACCGCGTAGCCCATGCGCCGCAGGCCCAGCGCCGTGGCCGCTCCGGCGGGGCCGGCACCGAGTACCAGGATGCGCGCCTCAGCCATGGCCAGCCCCCTTGCGTTCAGGCCCGGTAAACGCCGCGTGGCGCTTGAGCCACAACAGTGCCGTGGTCGGATCGAGCTCGGGTTGCGCGCGCAACAAGGCGGCGATCCGACCGGTAAAGGCAGCACAGGCCAAACTGGCCCCGGCAGTCCCCGTGGCGCCGACGGACGCGCCAAAGTCGGCTTGCGCGGTGCCCAGCCATGACCATTGCCCGGGAGCACAGCGGGCATCCCCGGTCACCCTTACCACCCCGGGATAGCTGGCGGGGTATACCGGGGCGCCACGGGCCGGGCTCGATGCGCACAACAAGGCGCCGGCGGCCTGGGCCTCGGCGCAGGCCTGACGTAGTACCGGACGGTCCTGTTGCAGCCCCAGGCTCAGGTTGATCAGGCTGGCGCCCTGCTCCACCAGCCACAACAGCGCGGCGGCGACCTGCAAGGCGCTGGTGCTGCCCTGCCGGGTAAACACCTGGGCCATCAGCAATGGCGCGCGCCCGGCCTCGGCATGCAAGCGTGCCACGACCGCGCTGCCATGCCCCAAGGTGTCCGGGTGCAGTTCACCCTCTTGCAGCACGCCGTCCTCGAGCCAGAAGCGTCGGCCCAGCAGCGCCTGGCCGTCGGCACAGCCGCTGTCGACCACGCCGATCAGCTGTTCAGTGGCCATGGCGCGCGGGTTCCTGGCAGTACAACCGGCCCAGGTGCAATACCAGGTGCACATCGGCATCGGCCAGGGTCGAGGCGCGGTGGCTGATGAGAATCCGTGTGCGCCCGGCAAACAGCTGGTCGATGGCGCCGATCACTTCGCGCTCGGTGGCCTCGTCCACCGCCGAGGTGGCTTCGTCCAGCACCAGGATCGCCGGCTGCTGCAACAAGGCCCGGGCAATGGCGATGCGCTGCTTCTGGCCACCGGACAACTGCTGGCCGCGCTCGCCCAGCAGGCCGTCCAGGCCCAGCGGCAGGCTGTCGACCAGGCTCTCCAGGCGGGTCAGGCGCACCACCTGCTCAAGCTCGGCGCGGCTGGCCCAAGGCGTGCTGTAGGCCAGATTCTGCGCCAGGCTGCCGCGAAACAGCACGATGTCCTGGCTGACCACCGCGATACGTCGGCGCAGCGCCGCCAGGTCAAGTTCACGCAGGTCGACGCCGTCGAGCAGGATGCGCCCGCCATCGGGGTCGTAGAAACGTTGCAGCAGGTCGATCAGGGTCGACTTGCCAACACCCGAGGCGCCGCTGAGGGCCACCTTCAGACCGCCCGGGATATGGGCGTCAGCCTGCTCCAGCAAGGCGCCCTGGCGCCCGTCATGGGCAAAGCTGACTGCTTCCAGGCGCAATTCGCCCGGGCCGTCCGGCATCGGTCGCGGGGTCTCGGCTTCGCGCACCGCCACGGCTTCCTGCCTGAGTTCCATCACCCGGCCCAGGCTCACGGCCATGCGCTGCACGGCCACATACAACCCCAGCAAGCTCTGCACCGGGCCGACGGCCATGCCCATGTAAGTGGAAAACGCGATCAGCGCGCCGAGTTGCCAGGTGCCCTGGATCACCCACCAGCCGCCGACCAGGAAGGCACAGGCCCGGCACCACGAGGTCAAGGTGCCGGGCACCGCCTGGGTGAAGAACTCGGTGAGCTGCACCTTGAGCAACTGCCCCATGTAGCCCTGCCCCAGGCGCTCCAAGCGCTGGGCTTCCCGGCCTTGCTGGCCGGCGGCCTGGATGAACTTCATCGCCGGCAGGGTCTCGACCAGGAACGACGAGACATCCGCCGAGCGCTCGCGCAGGCTGCGCACCTCGCGCTCGACCTTGCGCCGCATCCAGCGCAGCCACAGGACCTCAAGCGGCACCAGCAGCGCCAGAAGCAATGACAGTTGCCAGGAAAGCATCAGCATCAACAGCACCGCGCCGACCAGGCCGATCAGCGCCGAGACCGCCGCGAACAGCGAGTCCACGGCAAAACGCTGGATCTCGGCGACATCGCCATCGAGCCGCGAAAGGATATCGCCGGTGCGCCGCTGCCCGTAGAACGTCGGTGACAAGCGTTGCAGGTGGCGGTACAGGTCATCGCGCAGGGCGAACAGGATGCGCCCCGACAGGCGCGTGTGCAGGTAGCGGTTGACCCCGGCCAGCAGCGTGCCGAGCAGGCCGGCGACGATCATGATCGCCGCCATGTGCCACAGGGTCTGGTAGTCCTTGGCCAGCAGACCCTGGTCGATCAAGGTCTTGACCAGCCAGGGCTGGGCCAGGGCCAGCAGCGATGCGCCGAGGGACAACCCCAACAGCACGCCGATGGCGCGCCGCTGCGGGCGCACGAAACTGTACAGCCAGGCCAGCGCTTGGCGCATCAACTGCGGGTCGCCAGACTCGATCAGCCGCGCGAACAGAGGCCCCATGGCTCAGCCGCGCAAGTGCTTGAGCTTGCGGTACAGGGTCGCCCGGCTGATGCCCAGGGCCTCGGCGGCGGCCGACACATTGCCCTGGTGCCGGGCCAGGGCGGCACGGATCAGCTCAAGTTCGTTGTCACGCAGGTTGCCCGAGGGCGCCGCGGAGCTGGCCAGTTCATCGAGCAGACAATCGGTGAGGTGGTCGAGGGTCAGCAGCGTCTCGCCCTCCTCGCGCATGGCCAGGGCGGTGCGCAGCACCATCTCCAGCTGGCGGATATTGCCCGGCCAGTCGAAGCCTTCGAGCAGCGCGGCCAAGGGCGGGTCGAGACTCACGCCACGGGCGCCGGACTTGTCCAGCAGGCCGTGGACGATCGCCACCAGGTCGTCACGCTCGCGCAATGCCGGCAGGCGCAGCGACACACCGTTGACCCGGTAGTACAGGTCTTCGCGAAAACGCTGTTCGGCCACCAGCCGCTTGAGGTCGCGGTGGGTGGCGCAGATCAGCGCCACATCGATGGCCTGCTCGTCGCCGGCGCCCAGCGGCGCCACCCGGCGCTCCTGCAGCACCCGCAACAGGCGCGCCTGCAAGGCCAGGGGCATGTCGCCGATCTCGTCGAGGAACAAGGTGCCGCCATGGGCCTGCATCAAGCGCCCGACCATGCCACCGCGCCGCGCGCCGGTGAAAGCACCGTCGCGGTAGCCGAACAGCTCGGACTCGATCAGCCCTTCGGGGATCGCCGCGCAGTTGACCGCCACGAACGGCTTGTCGGCGCGCGGGCCGGCTTGGTGCAAGGCGCGGGCGGTGACTTCCTTGCCGGTGCCGGTCTCGCCCAGCAGCAGCACCGGCAAGCCACCGGCCAGGCCCTGGCGGGCCATACGCAAGGCCCGGGCCAGCCGCGCATCGCCACCGGCCAGCGCTTCCAAGACCTGGGCCTTGGCCGTTGGCGCAGGCCGGGGCACCGTCACGCCACCCTTGAGCGCCGTTTGCCGTGGCAATTGCAGGGCACGGAAGAAGAACTCGCCACGGGCAGTCTGTACGCTGCTTACGCCGCCCTGCCACAGGCGGGCGATGAAGGCCGGGGAACGTTCGCCAAGCAGGTCGCTGGCATGCTGGCCAAGCAGGGCCTGGCGGCTCACCCGCAGCAGTTGGCAGGCATTGTCGTTGGCGCCCATGACCTCGCCATCCAGGCTCAAGGCCAACAAGCCTTGCCAGGCGCTGGCCAGGTATTGCGGGCGGCTGTGCAAGGCCAGCACCAGGTGCTCGGCATGCTGCAGCCCGAACAGACGGTTCTCGATCTGCCCGGCAGCCAGCAGCAGCGTCGACAGGCTGTCCTGGGGCTGGGCCATGACGCCTTCGCGGGTCACGTCGAGCACACCGATCACTTCGCCGCGCGGGTCGCGAAGCGGCACCGAGGTGCAGGAAAAGGGGCTGAGGCGGTCGAGGTAATGCTCGCCGCAGTTGATCAAGGTCGGCTGGCCTTCGACCACCGCCGTGCCGATGGCATTGGTGCCGCGCAGCGCCTCGCTCCAGCAACTGCCCGGGTGCAGGTCACGCAGGCCCTCGCGGGCCAGCACGTGTTTCTGGCCTTCGATGGCCAGCACGTTGGCCTGGGCGTCGCCAAGAATGACGATGCCGCTCTTGCCCTGGCGCTTGACCAGGTAGTCCAGCTCGGGGGTGACCGCGTCGATGAGCTGGCGGTTGTGCTCCAGCAGCGTGCGCAGGTCCAGGCCCTGGCGCGCGCCCAGGCCCACCTGCTCGCCTTGCAGGCAGTCCAGGCCGTGGCTGAGGCTGCGCCGCCAGGAAGCGTCGATCTCGTCGCGCAGCATGCCCGAGGGCAGTTCGCCTTCATTGGCCAGCTTCAAGCGGACCAGGCGCGATTGCTGCACGGGGTCATTGGCGTTGAGGGTCGAGGTGTCGTGTCGCGCCATTGCATGCTCCAGCGGTGTCTCGTGCGCACGAGGCATCGGTTTTTTTCGGCAGTGTGCGTCAGAAACGGGTTGGCGTCACCAGGGGCGTGCATGTCGCGGGCAAGCACGCGGCCACGCGTTTGCCAAATCGCCTTCCCCCATTCCCCAACCCTGGGGCCTGTTGCCCCCCACGGCTCCGGGCCTGACGCCCCAGCGCAGCGCCAAAAACAGTGCCCCAGAGCCTCCCGCCCCGATCCAGGCAAACCTGGCACAACAGTTGCCGATCCCTCCCCAGACGCCCCAACCCATGGGCCCGTATGCAGGAGGAAGCAACTCATGCACCGACCGACACCTCACCCGCTGGCCGTGGCGATCTTCGCCGGCCTGCTCCAGCTACCAGCCCAGGCTGCGCTGTACGCGGTCGACAGCGGCCCCTACGCCCTGCCCACCGGCAAGTTCCCCGCCTGGTACCAGGACAGCCATGGCCGGGTGCTCGACCTGTGCCTGTCCAAGGCCGTCAGTTCACGCGTGGCAGGCGCTCCCGGCGCACCGTCGTACATGTGCACCCTGCTGCCGACACCTGGGGTGTTCGACGACACCCGCCCCATCGTCTTCCCCAGCAACTTCCCCGACGAAGCCTTCTGGTTCACCGCCGACGCGGCGATCGTCGACGCCGCCCGGGGCATCGACCTGAGCTACGGTTCGGCCATCGAGGCGGCCTTCAGCGCCGAGGAACCCAAGGACGGCGACCAGCTGAGCTTTGCCCGGGTGCGCATCCGCGTCGATGTGCCAGTGGCCGGCACCTACGTGGTCACCCACCCCTACGGCGTCGACGTGTTCGATGTGCCGGCCGGGGGCCGGCGGGCGATCAACATGACCCGCGACATCGGCATCGGCTCGCCGGGCGACTTCAGCGGCGCGCTCAAGGGCGACGTCGGGCCCTTCCTGCGCAGCGTCAACGGCCCTTACACCGAAACCAACCCGGGCACCGGCGCCAGCGAGCGTTTCGTCGGCGATCCGAACCTCGAGGAAGCGGTGACCGGCAGCCCGTTCAACACCAACTTCGTGCGCATCGAAGGGCCCAACGGCATCGACCTGCGTACCGAGCTGTTCTCTGTGTCCGGCAAGCTGTCCACGGTCAACCGCCCGACCCCGCTGATCCCGCAGCGCAGCACCTACTCGCGGCGCAGCGAGAACGGCGACCTGCGCGCCCAGCAGGACGTGTTCGTCATGGCCCCGCCGGCCCCGGCCACCGTGACCCTGAGCAGCCAGACCCCAAGCCTGGCCCTGGGCGAGGCCAACGGTACCGGCGCCTGGTACGCCCAGTCGGCGCTCAACCCGACCTTGCCGCTGACCTTGCAGGTGACCGCCGACAACAGCCTGGCCATCGCCACCAGCACCCCGACCACCACGGCCATGCCGCTGGTCGACCTGGTCACCATCAGCCGCGCCGAATACAGCCTGGCCAGCGGCCAGCTGACCCTGGTCGCCAGCAGCAGCGACGAGACCAGCCCGCCCGCGCTTACCGCCCACACCGGCAATGGCGCGCTGATTGGCAATCTCAGCGGCAATGGCGCGGTCAAGACCCTGACCACCGGGCTCTCGCCGATCCCGCCGGCGCGGGTGCAGGTCAGCAGCGCCAATGGTGGCAGCGACAGCGAAGACGTGGTGCTGGTGCCATGAACAGACAAAGGCCCCGCCCTCAAGGAGGCAGCATGAACACTTGGTCACGCCGTGCCCTGTGCGCCGCCGGTTTCACCCTCACCCTGAGCAGCGCGGCCTGGGCCGCGCTGACCGAGGTCGACCCCGGCCCCTACACCTTCGCCACCGGGGGCTACCCCATGTGGTACAGGGACTCCACCAACCTCGCCCTGGAGCTGTGCCAGTCGCGCGCCACCAGCACCCGTGCCCCCGGCGCGCCAGGGGCGCCGGCCTACATGTGCACGCTGTTGCCTGAGCCGGGGGTGTATGACGACACCCTGCCCTTGGTGTTCCCCGACAACTGGCCACCCGAGATGTTCTGGTTCCTCGCCGAGACCGAGATCCCGGCGGTGGGCAACAGCGGCTACGAGCTGGAAGTCTATGTCGCGGGCCTGGAAGCGGCGTTCGCCGCCGAGAACCCGGTCGACGGCGACCAGCAAAGCTTCGCCCGCATTCGCATCCGCGCCTCGGTGCCGCGCGCCGGCACCTACACCATCACCCACCCCTATGGCGTGGAAACGGTCACCGTCGCCGCCAACCAGGTCGGTCGCCGGGCGATCAACATCACCCGCGACATCGGCATTGGCGCCGCGGGCAACTTCAGCGGCGCCCTGAGCGGCGATCTCGGGCCGTTCCTGCGCGGTGTCGGCGGCCCCTATACCGCGGTCAACCCCGATACCGGCGCCACCGAGACCTTCGTCGGCGACCCGAACATCACCGAAGCGGTCACCGGCAGCCCCAACAACACCAACTTCGTGCGTATCCAGGGCCCAGCTGGGACTATCCAGACCAACGTCTTCACCGTCTCCGGCAAGGTCCTCGACCAGCGCCAGCAGACCCCGGTGACCCTCGAACGCGCCACCTACCAGCGCAATGCCGCCGGCACCCGCGTCGAGGTCTACGCCAAGGCGCCGAACAGCGCCAGCCTGTGCCTGCGCAATGGCCTGGCGCTGGTCGGCACGCCGCCTTCGCCGTGCCAATTCAGCCTGCTCGCCGACAACAACGGGCTGTTCTTCAGCCAGCAACTGAGCCAGGCCGTGCCGCCTGCGCTGGTGGTGGTCACCGCCAGCAGCCCCGCCGGCACCACCCGGCCGACCTCGCTGTCGAGCAAGCTCAGCGACGTGGTCAAGGTCAGTACCGCGCGCTATGACTGGGCCAGCAAACGCCTGGTGATCGAGGCACGCTCCAGTGACGAAGTGCTGGTGCCCGACCTGCTGGTGCAAGGGTTCGGGCGCATGTCCAAGGCCGGCGTGGCGCAGAGCCTCACGGTCAACGAGCTGAACCAGCCACCGGCGACCATCACCGTCAAGTCGGCCCACGGCGGCAGCGACGTGGAACCGGTGGTGGTGGTCGGCAGCGCCCCGGTGCAAGCCGAGAACCGACCGCCGCTGGCCCAGGCCGACAACGCCAGCACCAGTGTCGGCGTACCGATCACCCTCAACCTGCTGGCCAACGACAGCGACCCGGACGGCAATGTGCCTCTGTCGATCAGCGACCTCACCCAACCCGGCACTGGCCTGGGCGGCGTGGTGCTCAACGGCACCACCGCCGTCACCTACACCCCACCGGCTGGCGCCACCGCGCCACTGGTGGCGACCTTCAGCTACCGCGCCATGGACGCCAAGGGCCTGAAGTCGACGCCGGCCACGGTGACCGTCAACGTCGCGCCGAACCAGCCGCCGACCGCCGTGGCCGACAGTGCCGCCACCCTTGGCGTGCCGCTGACCATCAATGCCCTGGCCAACGACACCGACCCGGAAGGCAACCTGCCGCTGAGCATCGCCAGCGTCACCCAGCCAACCACCGCCGGACGCGGCACGGTCAGCACCGACGGCAGTGTCATTACCTACACGCCACCGGCCACGGTCACCACGGCTTTCACCACCAGCTTCACCTACGTGGCCCGCGATGCCCTCGGCGCGCTGTCCGCGCCCGGCACGGTCACCGTGCAGGTGTCGCCACGTCCGGCCCAGGAGACCTTCGCGGTCACCGCGGCGACGGTCACCGCCCGTTCCAACAACCGCTACAACTGGGACATCAGCGGCACCTCCTCGGTGACCACCGGCAACACCATCACCGTGCGGGTGACCACCACCACCGGCGTGCAGACCCTGGGCACCACCACCGTGCCGGTGACCGGGCGCTGGCGCCTGGCGGTGAGCAACAGCACCACGGCGATCCCGACCGCCGCGCCGACGGCCACCGTGACCAGCAGCCAGGGCACCACGCGCACGGTCAACGTGACCGTGCAGTAGCCGCCGGAGGATGCCATGAACCACCTGTATCCGCTGTTGCTGTGCCTGGCCCTCGCCGGCCAGGCACAGGCCGACGACCTGCTGGACAACGCCGACCTCGCCCCCGGCAGCGACCTCGGTGACCCGCTGGTGGTGCGCCTGCTGCCGGCCGGCGCCGGTCAAGCGGCGCTGATCGAGCAACAAGGCGCGGGCAACCGCGCCGCCCTCGACCAGAACGGCCAGGCCCTGCTTGGCCGCATCGTCCAGGTCGGGGGTGCGCAGGAGGCTTACATCCTGCAGCAAGGCAGCGACCTCAGCGCGATCATCAACCAGCAGGGCTATGGCAACGACGCGTCGATCCGCCAGAGCGGCAGCAGCAACAGCGCCGCCATCGAGCAGGTCGGCAACCATAACAGCGCCACCATCGACCAACGCGGCACGGGCCTGAACAGCACCGTGACCCAGGCCGGCAATGGCCAGCAGATCCACATCACCCAGTACCGCTAGACAGACCTGGAGGCATCACCATGCACAAGCTCGCCCCCCTGAGCGCCGCCATTGTCCTGGCCCTTGCCGGCCAGGCGCTGGCCGATGACAGCAGCTCGACCCAGTCCCAGCAGGGCAACCAGAACATCGCCGAGGTCAAGCAGTCGCTGGCGCCGTTCGCCTCGGCCAGCCAGACCCAGACCGGCCATGACCACAACCACATGGCCGTGCAGGACAACAGCACCAGCCATATCCAGCAGAGCGCCACCGGCTCGTTCAACGCCGGTTACGCCGAGCAGTTGTACGAAAACGGCAGCCAGATCACCCAGCACGCCGGCGGCGACACCAACGACGCCTTCGCCAGCCAGTCGGTGGGGGTCAACAACGAGGCACTGCAGCTGCAGCAAGGCAGCGGCAACCGCTCGGTGATCTGGCAGGACACCCAGACCACCAGCCAGGCCACCACCCTGCAATCGGGCCACGGCAACGACGCCACCATCGAGCAGCTGTTCGGCGGCAGCAACAACAGGAGCCTGATCCAACAGGGCGGCACCGGCAACCAGGCCGCCGCCGAGCACATGACCCATCAGGACGGCGATATCGCCATCTACCAGGAAGGCCAGCAGAACTGGGCCTACGGCGACCAGCGCGACGGCCTGGGCGGTAGCATCGGCATCAACCAGTACGGCGGCGGCAACTCGCTGGAGGTGTGGCAGGACAACCAGTCTGCCAGCCAGGCCAGCGTGTACCAGAATGGCCAGAACAACGAAGGCTACATCGACCAGAGCTTCGGCCAGGGCAACAGCGCCGGCTTGAGCCAGACCGGGCGCGGCAACGCCAGTTGGTCGGACCAGTTCGAAACCAACCAGTCGGTGACCAGCATCTCGCAGGTGGGCAACAACAACCTGCATTTCACCTACCAGACCGGCGATAACCACAGCCTGAGCATCAGCACCCGTGGCAATGGCAACCAGATCATGGCCAGCAACTGGAAAGGCGCGAAGTCCGGCGGGCAGTTCGGCAACAGCCAGAGCGCGGTGATCAACCAGGCGGGCAACGGCAACGGCGTGAACATCACCCAGGAAGGCAGCAGCCAGCTGGCCCGGCTGAACCAGAACGGCAACCGCAACCAGATGGAGACCCGCCAGGCCGACAGCAACAACGAGCTGTACTT
Source organism: Pseudomonas xantholysinigenes (assembly GCF_014268885.2). NCBI lineage: Bacteria > Pseudomonadati > Pseudomonadota > Gammaproteobacteria > Pseudomonadales > Pseudomonadaceae > Pseudomonas > Pseudomonas xantholysinigenes. The sequence continues at coordinate 2,841,691 of NZ_CP077095.1, forward strand.
CGAGCAGAACGGCAGCGACAACCTGCTGGTCGCCGACCAGCGCGGCACCGCCAACTACGCCGAGGGCCTGGCCGCGGGCAATGGCGGCAGCATTACCCTCGACCAGTCGGGCAGTGGCAACCAGAGTTACACCTACCAGCTGTACGGCCAGGGTAACCAGGCCACCATCAAGCAGACCGACGGCGTCAACCTGGCCTACGTGACCCAGGGCGGCAATGCCAACCAGGCCTTTGTCGACCAGAGTGGAGCCAGCCAGACCGCCACCATTACCCAGTACGGCAATGCCAACATGGCGACCGTTACCCAGCAGTGATTCCCTTCCCCCCTTGGACCGTGGCGTCGGTCTCTCCCTGGCGCCGCGGTTCTTTTTTTGGGATGCGGGTTCATCGGGGCGCCGAACTGCCGCAAAGCAAGCAACGCGGTGCCTGGCACCGGCTGTGCCGGTGTTCGCGGCTAAAGCCGCTCCCACAGGGATCGCGCCGGCCTCAGGACATGCACCACACCTGTGGGAGCGGGTTTACCCGCGAAGCAAGCGACATGGTGCCTGGCACCGGCTGTGCCGGTGTTCGCGGCTGAAGCCGCTCCCACAGGGACCGCGCCGGCCTCATGGCATGCACTACACCTGTGGGAGCGGGCTTGCCCGCGAAGCAAGCGACGCGGTGGCCTGGCACCGGCTATGCCGGTGTTCGCGGCTGAAGCCGCTCCCACAGGGACCGCGCCGACCTCATGGCATGCACTACACCTGTGGGAGCGGGCTTGCCCGCGAAGCAAGCGACGCGGTGGCCTGGCACCGGCTATGCCGGTGTTCGCGGCTGAAGCCGCTCCTACAGGGACCGCGCCGACCTCATGGCATGCACTACACCTGTGGGAGCGGGCTTGCCCGCGAAGCAAGCGACGCGGTGGCCTGGCACCGGCTATGCCGGTGTTCGCGGCTAAAGCCGCTCCCACAGGGATCGCGCCGGCCTCAGGGCATGCACTAGACCTCAGGGCATGCACCACACCTGTGGGAGCGGGCTTGCCCGCGAAGCAAGCGACATGGTGCCTGGCACCGGCTGTGCCGGTGTTCGCGGCTGAAGCCGCTCCCACAGGGACCGCGCTGATCGCAGGTCTTGCGCCCCCACACAAACTAATCCCGTGCCAGTGCCTCGATGGGATCAAGCCGCGCCGCATTGCGAGCCGGCACGAAGCCGAACAGGACTCCGATCAGGGTCGAACAGACAAACGCGGTCACGATCGACCCCAGTGAAAACACCATCTCCCACTGTTTGACGAACAACGCGAACAGATAGCCGATCCCATACGACAAACCAATCCCGACCACCCCGCCCATCAGGCACACCATCACCGCCTCCACCAAAAACTGCTGGCGGATGTCCGACTGCCGTGCCCCCACCGCCATGCGAATGCCAATCTCGCGGGTCCGCTCGGTGACCGACACCAGCATGATGTTCATCACCCCGATCCCGCCCACCACCAGGGAAATCACCGCGATCAGCGACAGCAGCAACGTCAGCGAGCGGCTGGTCTTCTGCACCGTCTGCATGATGCTGTCGAGGTTGTTGGTGAAGAAGTCCTTGGTGCCGTGGCGCTGCAGCATCAGCTTGTTGACCTCCTCCTCCACCCGCTTGCTCGGCATGCCGTCCTTGATCCGCACGCTGATGCTGTCCAGGTGACGCTGGCCGAGCACCCGGCCGGCGGCGGTCTCGTAGGGCATCCACACGTTGAGCGTGTTGCCGGCGACGAACAGGTTCTTGTTCTCGGCGGCCACGCCGATCACCGTGCACGGCAACTTGCCCACCAAAATCACCTGGCCCAGCGGGTTGACCCCGGCACCGAACAGGCGCTTGCGGGTGTTGTGGTCGATCACCACCACCTGCGCCTGGCGCCGGGCATCCTCGGCGCTGAACACGATCCCCGCCGCCAGCGGGATGTTGCGCACCTGGAAGTACTGTTCGCTGACGCCGTTGAGCTGCACGTCGGCGTCGATGTTGCGGTAGCGCACCAGCGAGCTCTGGCCGATCACCGGGGTGGCGCTGTCGACGTAGTACAGTTCGTTCAGCGCGGTGACATCGGCCGGCACCAGGGTTTCGATGGCCTTGGCTCGGCTGTCGCCGAAGCTGTTGCCGGAGTAGATGTCGATGGTGTTGCTGCCGATCGCCTGGATGTCCTTGAGTACATAGCCCTTGGCGCCTTCGCCGATGGCCGAGATCGACACCACCGAGGTAATGCCGATGATGATCCCGAGCATGGTCAGCAAGGTGCGCATACGGTGCGAGACCAAGGCGATCCAGGCCATCTTGAAGGCCTCGCGGAACAGCCCGAGGCTGGCCACCAGGCGCCGTGGCGAAGCCTTGCGGGGCGCTTGCCCGACGCCAGCCGTCGGCACCTCGCGCACGCTGCGCCGGTCGCTGACGATCTGCCCGTCGCTGACCTCGATGATGCGTTCGGCGTGGGCGGCGACCTTGGGGTCGTGGGTCACCAGGATCACCGTGTGCCCGGCACCGTGCAGCTCCAGCAGGATGTTCATCACTTCCTTGCCGCTGGCGGTGTCGAGGGCGCCGGTGGGCTCGTCGGCGAGGATCACCTCGCCGCCGTTCATCAAGGCCCGGCAGATACTCACCCGTTGTTGCTGGCCACCCGACAACTGGCTGGGACGGTGCCCCAGGTGGCCGGCCAGGCCCAGGCGCGTCAACAGTTCGCGGGCACGCTGGTAACGCCCGCCCTGGGGCATGCCGGCGTACACCGCCGGGATTTCCACGTTGCGCAGGGCATCCAGGTGCGGCAACAGGTGATAGCGCTGGAAGATGAAACCGAAGTGGTCGCGGCGCAGCGCGGCCAGGGCGTCGTCGTCCAGCTCGCGGGTCTCCTGGCCGCTGACCTGGTAACTGCCGGCACTGGCGTGGTCCAGGCAGCCGAGGATGTTCATCAAGGTCGACTTGCCCGAGCCCGAGGCACCGATGATCGCTACCAGCTCACCGGCCTGGATCTGCAGGTCGATGTCCTTGAGCGCGAGGAATTCTCGATCGCCGGCCATGAAGCTGCGGCTGACCCCTTGCAGACGCAACAACGGCTGTTGGTTGCCTGCCATGCGCGCATGCTGCGGCGACAGTTCGACATTCAGGTTCATGCTCACGCCCCCGCCTCGCCCGACACCGGTTCGCCGATCACCACCCGGTCGCCTTCGGCCAAGCCGGCCTTGACCTGTACCTTGACGTTGTTGTTGATCCCCGCCTGGACCTTGCGCACCTGGGCGAAGCCCTTGCTGTCGAGGACCCGCACCGGGAAGCTGCCGTCGGCCTCGCGCGGGCCCAGCGCCGCCACCGGCACGGTCAGCACACCCTGGGCGGTGTCGAGGACGATACGCACCTGGGCGGTCATCGAGATGCGCAGGCGATGCTCGGGGTTGGGCACCTCGAACAGCGCGTTGTAGAACACCGCGCTGGCCTGCTTGGCCGCGCCGCCGTTCTTGTCGCTGCTCTCCAGGTAGTTCTGCGGCGCCGGTTCCGTGCCGCGCAGCTTGGCGTAGTAGCGCTGGTCATCGCCGAGGATGGTGAAGTACACCTGCTGGCCGGGGCTGATATGGATCACGTCGGCCTCCGACACCTGGGCCTTGATGGTCATGGTGTCGAGGTCGGCCAGCTTGAGGATCACCGGCGCCAGCTGGTTGGAAATCACCGTCTGGCCTTCCTGGGTGACGATACCCACCACATGGCCGTCGATTGGCGCGACGATGCGGGTGTAGCCGAGGTTGACCCGGGCCGTGTCGATCTGCACCTGGGCGCTCTTGATCTGCGCGTCCAGCGAGCGCAGGTTGGCTTGTTGCACCTCGAACTCCGACTCGGCGTTCTCGAAGTCCTGACGCGAGATCGACTCGTCGGCCTGGAGCACGTCGTAGCGCTCGTATACGCGCTTGGCCTGCTTGAGCTTGGCCTGTACCGAGCGCCGTTCGGCCTGCAGCTTCTCGGCATCGACCTCGGCCTGGCGCAGGGTGTTCTGCGGCACCAACGGGTCAATTTCGGCCAGCCACTGGCCTTCGCTGACCTTGTCGCCCAGCTTGACCTTGAGCGACTTCAACTGCCCGGACACCTGGGCGCCGACGTCCACCTGGCGAATGCCCTCCAGGGTGCCGGTGGCCAGCACCGCGTTCTCGATATCGCCGCGTTCGACGCTGGCGGTGATGTACTGCGGCGCCTTGGCCGGGGCCTGCACGGCGTACAGCACGATGCCGGCGACCAGGGCAACCGCGGCGCCGAGGGTGATCTTGCGAAACTTGCTGTTATTCATGAGTGCCTACTACTGATCGAAGAGGGGGGCCGCGTTGCGGCCCTTTCGCGGCACAAGGCCGCTCCTACAGACATTCATCCTCGAGGGCACTGCCCTCGCCCGACCTCAGGTCAATCCCGCCTTGGCGGCCAGGGCCTGCCCGTCATGCCACCAGGCCGCCAGGCTGAACACATCCGGCACCTTGAGGATGCTGAAGTGGTTGCCCGGCCCCCGCCAGACCTCCAGTTGCGGCATCAGCTGTCGCCAGCCCTCCTGCATCGCCACCTGCTCGCGCTGGTTGCCGGCGGCGTCCAGGGTCGGGTCGGCCACCAGCACCAAACGCGCCAGGCCGGTGAAGCCGGCCTCAGGCCGATACACCGTGCGCAGCGCCGTGGCAAAGGTGCGGGTGACCCCGGCCAAGGCCTGCGGCGTGGAGCGCGCGGGCATCAGGCCGACGCGCACCATCGCCGCGTGCAGCTGCGCCAGTTGTGCCTGGTCGTCGGCCTCGGCGAAGGCCTGGGCGTCGATACCCAGCGACTTGCCAGTGGACAGCTGCAACGACGTCACCAGCCGTTGCAGGGCCGCGCTGAAGGTATGCGGCTTGCCGCAACTGCCCCCACCGTCGGGCGCCTCGCTGTCGATCAGGGTCAGCGAACGCACCTCGCGGCCCTTGGCCTGCAGGCGCAGGGCCAGGGCATGGGCGACCCAGCCACCGAACGAGTGCCCGACCAGGTTCAACGGCCCTTCGGGATGGAACGCCTCGATGGCCTGCAGATGGCATTCGGCGGCGACCTCCACCTGGCTGTGCGGCACCTCGCCCGCGGCCAGGCCACGGGCCTGTAGACCAAGCACCGGCCAGTCCGGCCCCAGCGCCTCGGCCAGGCCGATGAAGCTGGTGACACTGTCGCCAGCCCCCGGCACGCAGAACAGCGGAACATGCCCCGCGGTGCCGCTCTGGATCGCCAGCAACGGCTGATGCGCCGGCAAAAGCGCGGCCTGTGTCGCGGCGATGGCGTCGGCGATGGCCTGGCCAAGCACCGCGACATGGGGTTCCTGCACCATGCTCTGGTGATCGCCCGGCACACCATGGCACTGCAACACTTGCCCCGGCAACGCCTCGGCCCAGCCCAGGGTCGGGCTGTCGCAGGCAATGGCGCCGGTACGCTGCTCGGCCTGGAACAGGTGCAGCGGCACCGGCAACGGCGCCAGGTGGTAATGGGCCAGGGCATGGCCGTGGGCCGCCTGGCGGGCAAAGAAATGCCCCAGTTGCGCATCGCTGGCCTGGGCCAGGCCCGGTACCAGCAACTGCCGCGCCCGGCAATGGGCCAGCAAGGCATCGAACGCCAACGCCCCCGGCACCAGCGCCTCGACCTCGGCCAACTGCCCTGCCCCCGCCGCGCCCTGGGCGCGCCAGTGCTCGCGGCAATGCAGCAGCAATTGCGCCTCGGCCAGGTGCGGCCCGTGCCAGCGCGCCTTGCCCTGGTCGACCAGGCGCGGCACATAGGTGTCGATCAGGCCGACGAAGTCCACCAGCTGGTCGGCGCCCAGCAACTGGGCGGCCACTTCAAAGGCCAGCACCCCGCCGAACGACCAGCCGGCCAGGCGGTACGGCCCTTGTGGCTGAACCGCGCGGATCCGTCGCGCCAAGCGCGCCGCCAGGCACTCCAGGGTGTCCAGCTGCGCCTCGCCGACCGGCACGCCGGGCAGGCCGTAGATCGGGAAGTCCCCCGGGATATGCCGGCCCAGCACCGGGAAGTACAGGTCCAGGCCACTGAACTCGTGGACCAGGAACAGCGCCGGCCCGCTGCCGGTGGCACGCACGCAGACCAGGCTATCGTCCTGCTCCGGCGCTTCACGCTGGCCCAGGCGCTCGGCCAAGGCCGCCACGCTGGGGTACTGGAACAGCTCCGCCAGGGTGGTGCGCAGCCCCGCCTGGTCCATGTCGCTGACCAGGCGGATCGCCAGCAGCGAATGCCCACCCAGCTCGAAGAAGCTGTCATGGCGTCCGACCCGCTCCACCTCCAGCACCTGCGCCCACAGCCCGGCCAAGGCCTGTTCCCGGGCGCCGAGCGGTGCCTCGAAGGCGGCCACCGCCAGGTCCTGCGCGCCAGGCAGCGGCAAGGCCTTGCGATCGACCTTGCCGTTGTTGGTCAACGGCAGCGCCGGCAACGCCACGTAGGCCGCCGGCAGCATGTATTCCGGCAGGCGCTCGCGCAGGAAGGCACGCAGCGCCGGGCCGTCGAGGCCAGGTTCGTGGCGGGTGAACCAGGCCACCAGGCGCAACGGCCCCTGTTCCAGGCGCAAGGCCATCACTACCACCTCGTCCAGCCCCGGGCACTGCGCCAGTTGCTGCTCGATCTCGCCCAGTTCGATACGGAAGCCGCGGATCTTGACCTGGTCATCGCTGCGGCCCAGGCACTCGAGCAAGCCATCGGCGCGCCAGCGGGCCAGGTCGCCGGTGCGATACAGGCGGGTACCGGCCCTTGTGGCGAACGGGTCGTCGACAAAACGCTCGGCGCTCAGTTGCGGACGGTTGAGGTAGCCCAGAGCAACACCATCGCCACCGATATACAGCTCACCAGTCACGCCCTCGGGCACCACCCTTCCCTGTTGATCAAGCACATACACCGTGGTGTTGCCGATGGGCCGGCCGATCGGCACATGCTCGGCGTCCTCGGCCACGGTCGTGACCGCATGGGTGGTGGCGTAGGTGGTGGTCTCGGTGGGCCCATAGCAATGCACCAGGCGCAACCCCGGCGCCTGCGCAAGCAACGCGCGGAACGCGCCAGGCTCGCCGCGCTCGCCGCCGCACAGCAGGATGCGCAGCCCGGCCAAGGCCTCGGGGATCAGCTGCACGTACTGGTTGAACAGCGCCGTGGTGACGAACAGCACGCTGGCACCGCCATCGCGCAGGGCCGCGCCGAAGCGCGCAGGCTCCAGCAGGGTCTGGTGGTCGATCACCAGCACCTGGCCGCCGTTGAGCAGCGCGCCCCAGACATCCATGGTGGCGGCGTCGAACGCCGGGTTGGCGACAAAGGCCAGGCGGTCATCGGCGTTGAAGTCGGCGTAGCCGTTGTTCAGCACCAGCCGGGCAATGCCGTGGTGCGCCACGCGCACGCCTTTCGGCGTGCCGGTGGAGCCGGAGGTGTACATCACATAGGCCACTGCGCCTGCGTCCACGCGCAGGCCGGGGTTGTGCTCTGGCTGGTCGTCGAGCGCCAGGCAATCGAGGTCGATGCGCCGTACGCCACAATCGCCGGCCATGCCGCCGAGGGTCAGCAACGCCACGGCCTGGCAGTCCTGGGCCATGAACGCCTGGCGCTCGGCCGGGGCGTTGCTGTCCAGCGGTACATAGATCGCGGCGCACTTGAGCACCGCCAGTTGCGCCACCAGCAACGGCAACGAGCGCGGCAGCAGGATCGCCACGTGCTCGCCTGGCTTGACGCCCTCGCCGATCAGCCAGTGGGCCAGGCGGTTGGCCTGTTCGTTGAGCTCGCCGTAGCTGAGCTGGCGTTCGTCGTGGCGCGCCGCGACAGCTAAAGGATGCCGGGCCGCGCACTGTTCGAACAGCTGCTGCACCGGCAACTCGCGCGGATAGTCGCGGGCCGTGGCGTTGTAGTCCTCGACCAGGCGCTTGCGCTCCTGCTCCGGGACGACGCTGATACCGGCCATGGCTTGCTCCGGGTCGCGCTCCAGCGCCTCGAGCAGCCCGCCCAGTGCCTGCTCCAGGTAAGCGCACAGGCGCCGCGCATCCACGCCCGGCGCGCACTGCGCGGTGAGGCTGAACGCCTCGCCCAGGTCATCGATGCTCAGCGCCAGCGGGTAGTTGCTGCGCTCTGCGGCATGCAGCAACTCGATGCCGGCCCAGGCCTGCCCCGCCGCCGCGTCACGCGCCAACGCGGTGGCGCTGTGGCGGTAGTTGAGCAAGGCGCTGAACAGCGGCGCGCCCGGTGGCAATGCGCTGCAACGCTGGGCCAGGGCCAGCTGGGCATGCTCGTGCACCAGCAAGCCGGTCAGCCGTCGATGGGTGTCGAGCAGCGCCTCGCGCACCGGCAGCAGGCCGACGTCCAGGCGCAGCGGCAAGGTGTTGATGAACACCCCCAGCGCCCGCTCGATCCCTTCGCCGCCTTGCAGGCGCCCCAGCAGCACGGTGCCGAACACCACGCTGTCACGCCCCGACAGTTGCCCCAGCACCAGGCCCCAGGCCAGGTGCATCAGGCTGGCGGCGCCCACGCCCAGCAAGCGCGCCTGCTCGCGCACTCGCCGCGCCATGCCGGTCGGCAGCCAGTGCTGCGCCTCGGCCACGGCATCCGGGTGCGGTTGTGCCTGGGCGCCGTAGGGCAAGGTCGGTTCGTCGATATCACCCAGCTGTTCGCGGAAGAACACCTCGTGCTCCGCCTCGCCAGCGCCTTGCAGCACCTGGGCGATGTAGTTGCGATAAGGCACCGGCGCGGGCAACTGCTGCGACTGGCCGAGCAGGCACGCTTGCAGCTCCGCGCGCAGCACATCCTGGGCGACATGGTCCATGACCAGGTGGTGGAACAGCAAGGTTGCGGTAATCGCACCGGTTTGTCGGTCCCGGCTGTGCAGCAGGCGTAGCAGCGGCGCGCAGGCCAGGTCCAGGCGCAAGGCCGGGGGCTCATCGCCCGCGACTTCAACCAGTGGCAACGACGCCTGGCGCCAGACCACCTGCACGGGCTGCGCCAGCCCCTCCCAGGCCAGCGAGCTGCGCAGGATGTCATGACGGGCGATCACCTGCTCCAACGCTTGGTGCAAGGCCAGCAGCCGGCCATGGTCAGCCACGGCGAAACGTGCCTGCAACAGGTACGGGTCATCGCCCTCGCTGGCCAGGTGGTGGTAAAGGATGCCTGCTTGCAGCGGCCCCAGCGGGTAGATGTCCTGCACATTGGCGGCGCCACCGGGCACCTGGGCGACCAGGCCGTCGATGGCGGCTTGCGACAACTGCACCAACGGCAACAGCTCAGGGGTGATGCGTTGGCAATCGGCGCCGATGCGGTTGGCCGGTACCTGCGGCCCGCTGTCATGACCGAGGGTCGCGGCCAGGGCGGCCAGGGTCGGTTCGGCGAACAGCACGCGGATATCCGCCTGCAACCCTGCGGCGCGCAGGCGGGCGATCAAGGTCACCGCCAGCAGCGAATGGCCGCCCAGCTCGAAGAAGTGGTCGTGGCGCCCTACCCTCGGCACGTTGAGCAATTCGGCCCACAGTGCCGCCAGCTGGATTTCGGCCTCGCCCTGCGGCGCCTCGTAGGCACGGCTGAGCACCGCCTCGGCGCCCGGCTCGGGCAAGGCCCGGCGGTCGAGCTTGCCGTTGGCGGTCAGCGGCATCGCCGCCAGCGCCACATAGGCTGAAGGCACCATGTAGTCCGGCAGCTGCGCCAGGGCGTGCTTGCGCAGCGCCTCGACACCAGGCGCGGCCGCGCCTTCACGCAGGGTGAACCAGGCTACCAGGCGTTCGCCATGCAGCAGCACCGCCACCTCGCGCACGGCGCCATGGCGGGCCAGGCAGGCCTCGATCTCGCCCAGTTCGATACGCAGGCCATGCAGCTTGACCTGGAAGTCGTTGCGGCCGAGGAACTCCAGCTCGCCATCGGCGCGGCGGCGCACCAGGTCGCCGCTGCGGTACATGCGCTCGCCGACCACGAACGGGCTGTCGGCGAAGCGTTCGGCGTCCAGTTCGGGCAGGCCGAGGTAGCCACGGGCGACGCCCACGCCGGCGATATACAGCTCGCCGACCACGCCACGGGGCACCGGCAGGCCCTGGCCGTCGAGCACGTACAGGCGGGTATTGGCGATCGGCCGGCCGATCGGCGGCGCGCCCTCAGGCAGTGGCTGGCCCGGTTCCAGGGTCCAGACGCTGCAATCGACGGTGGCCTCGGTCGGCCCATAGACGTTGTGCAGGCGCACCTTGGGCAGGCGCGCGCGCAGTTGCCGCAGCAAGGCCGAGGTCAGCTCGCCGCCGCCACAGACGATATCGCTGAGGCTGTCACAGGCGGCGCTGGCCTCCAGCGCCAGGAACTGCTGCAACAGCGCCGGGACGAACTGCACCACGCCAACCCGCTGGCGCTGGATGACCTCGGCCAGGTAGGCCGGGTCGCGCTGCCCGTCGGGCCGCGCCAGCACCAGGCGCAGGCCGGCGCACAGCGGCCAGAACAGCTCCCACACCGAGGCGTCGAAGCTCACCGGGGTCTTGTGCAGCAGCGCGCCTTCGGCGCTCGGCGCGATCAGGCGCGAACTCCAGTGCACCAGGTTGCACAAGCTGCGGTGCTCGACCATCACCCCTTTCGGCGTGCCGGTCGAGCCGGAGGTATAGATCACATAGGCCAACTGGCGTGCGCCCAGGCCCTTGACCTGTGGGTTGTGCGCCGGGCGAGCGGCCCAACTCGGCTGGTCGAGGTCCAGGCGTGGCAGCAGGCTGGCGGCGAAACGCCCTCGGCTGCTGGCATCCACCAACAACGCCAGTGGGGCGCTATCGGCAAGCATGTAGGCCAGGCGCTCGTCCGGATAGCCAGGGTCCAGCGGTACATAGGCGCCACCGGCCTTGAGCACGGCGAGCAGACCGACCAGCAATTGCGGCCCGCGGGCTAGGCATACCGCCACTCGGCTGTCGGGCTGCACGCCTTGGGCGATCAGCTCATGGGCCAGGCGGTTGGCGGCCTCGTTGAGCTGCTGGTAGCTCAGCTGGCCGTCCTCGGCCTGCACCGCGATGGCCTGCGGCGCACGCGCCACCTGGGCCTCGAACAGCGCCTGCAGGGGCTGTTGCAGGCCGCCCACCAGTTCGCTGGCGTTGCAGCTGACCAGCTCCTGGCGACGCTCGGCGGCGCCAAGCAGCTCGACCCGCGCCGGTACGCTCTGGTCGCTGCCGGCGAAGGCCCAGAGCAGTTGCTCCAGGTAACCGACATGGCGCTCGATGGTGGCGCGGTCGAACAGCGCGGTGGCGTATTCCAATGCGCCGCCGAAGCCTTCCGTCGTTTCACCCAGGCTCAGGGTCAGGTCGAACTTGGCGATGGCCTGGGGGGCGCCCAGCGCCGCCAGGTGCAGCTCGCCCAGGCGCAATGCCGCGCCGGGCGCGCCATTCCAGGCCAACGACACCTGGTACAGCGGCGTGTGGGCCAGGCTACGCGGGGGCTGCAACAGCTCGACTACCTGCTCGAAGGGGATGTCCTGATGGTCCTGGGCCTGGCTGACACACGTTTTGACCCGTTCCAGCAACGTCGTCACATCGGGCGTGCCGGCGGTGTCGATGCGCAAGGCCTGCGAGTTGACGAACAGGCCGATCAGCCCCTCGACTTCAGCCTGCCGGCGATTGGCCACCGGGGTGCCGATCACCACCTCGGCCTGGCCGGAAAGCCGCGCCAACAGCACCGCCCAGGCGGCGGCGAAGAGCATGAATGGCGTGATCGCGTGGCGTTGGCAAAGGTCCTTGAGATCGGCGCTCAGGCGTTGATCCAGGCGCACTTCGACCCGCTCGCCCTGGTAGTCCTGGCGCGCCGGGCGTGGTCGGTCGGTAGGCAGCGTCAACAGCAAGGGGGCGCCGGCCAGGGACAGGCGCCAGTACTCGCCCTGACGTTGCAGCACGTCCCCGGCCAGCCAGCGGCGTTGCCAGATGGCATAGTCGCCGTACTGGATCGGCAACGGCGGCAGCGGGTCCAGCGCACCGGCACTGAAGGCCTGGTACAGCGCCGCCAGCTCCTCGGTGAACACCCCCATCGACCAGCCATCGGCGACGATATGGTGCAGGGTCAGCAGCAGCGCATGGCGCTCGCTGTCCAGGCACAGCAAGCGACCACGGATCGGCAATTGATGCGCCAGGTCGAACGGCAGCAGCGCTTCCTCGCGCAGCAGCCCGGCCAGCGCCTGGCCCTGGCCGCGCAGGTCGTGCCAGCTCAGGCTGAAACCCCCATTGCCCGGCGCGATGCGTACCCGCGCCTCGGCGCCTTCCTGGGCGAAGTGGCTGCGCAGGCTCTCGTGGCGCTCGACGATGCGCGCCAAGGCACGCTCCAGTGCCGAGCGGTCCAGCGGCCCCCGCAGTTCCAGGCCCAGGGGGATATGGTAGGCGGCGCTGGCATCGTCCATCTGCGCCAGGAACCACAGGCGCTGCTGGGCGAACGACAGCGGCTGCGACTGGCCACGCGGTGCTGGCTCGATGGCCGGCAAGGCCGATGGCGCGGCGCCTTGCAGCGCGGCGGCGAGCGCCAGCAGGCGGTCGTCGGCGAACAGTTGGCCGAGGGACAGGTCCAGGCCCAGGCGCTGGCGCACCTGGCCAACCATGCGCATGGCCAGCAGCGAATGGCCCCCCAACTCGAAGAAGCGGTCGTGGCGACCGACCTGCGCCACCTGCAGCAGTTCCCCCCAAAGCGCTGCCAGGGCGGTTTCCAGCTCGCCTTGAGGCGCTTCATGGGCCTGGCTGGCCAGGGCCTCACGCTCAGGCAGGGGCAGCGCGCGGCGGTCGACCTTGCCATTGGCGGTCAATGGCCAGCTGTCCAGGCGCACCAACGCTGCGGGCAGCATGTACGTCGGCAAGCACTGGGCCAGGCTGGCCCGCAACTCGGCAGGCGATGCTACCTCACCCTGGGCGATGAACCAGGCCAGCAGCCGTGGCTGGCCGGGCACCTCCTCGCTAGCCAGCACCAGCGCCTCGTCGATGCCCGGCAGGCGCAGCAACTGTGCCTCGATCTCGCCCAGCTCGATACGCAGGCCACGGATCTTCACCTGATCGTCGTTACGCCCCTGGTAATCCAGGGTGCCATCGGCGTTCCAGCGGGCCAGGTCGCCAGTGCGGTACATCCGCGCGCCGGGCGCTTCGCTGAATGGGTCGTCGAGGAAACGCTCGGCGCTCAGCGCGGGGCGATTCAGGTAGCCCCGCGCAACGCCGGCGCCGCCCACGTACAACTCGCCGGTGCTGCCTGTCGGCACCAACTGGCGCGCTTCATCCAGCAGGTACAGGCGGGCGTTGGCGATTGGCCTGCCAATGTCCAGCGCGCCACCGGGCAGCACCAGCCCAGAGCTGGCGACCACCGTGGCCTCGGTGGGGCCGTAGTTGTTGACCACCACGCAGCCCGGATCGCTGTGGAACTGGCGCAGGCGATCGCCGCCGATCAGCAAGGTGCGCAGGGTTGGGTGGCGCAGGCCCTGGGCAAAGGCGTACTCGGCCACCGGGGTTGGCAGGAAGGCCACCTTCAGTGGCTGTTCCAGCCACCAGGCCAGCAGCGCGTCGAGCTGCTCGTTACCCAGCGTCGCGGGCGGCAGGTGCAGCACGGCGCCGGCGCACAGGGCTGGCCAGAGCTCCCAGGCCATGGCGTCGAAACCGAAGCCGGCGACGCTGGCCGTGTGGTCGCCGCTGCCCAATTCGAAGGCCTTGCAATGCCAGTGCACCAGGTTGACCAGGCTCTGGTGCTCGACCATCACGCCCTTGGGCTCGCCGGTGGAGCCGGAGGTGTAGATCACATAGGCCAGGTGGCTCACCCCTAGCCCCGGCACCTGCGGGTTATCGGCCCGTAGCGGCCAGTCCGGACGGTCCAGGGCCAGCAACGGCACGCTCAGGCCTTGCAGGCGTTCGAGCAACGCCTGCTGGGCCAGCACCACCACCGGGGCGCTGTCGCCGAGCAGGTAGCGCAGGCGCTCGTCCGGGTGCGCCGGGTCCACTGGCACGTAGCCGGCACCGGCCTTGAGCACCGCCAGCAGCGCCACCAAGGTATCCAGGCCACGCCGGGCGACCACCGCCACCCGGTCATCAGGCCGCACCCCCTGGGCGATCAGGTGATGGGCCAGGGCATTGGCCCGGCCATTCAACTCGCCATAGCTCAACGCCTGCCCGTCCACCACCGCGGCGACAGCGTCCGCGGCGCGGGCGGCCTGGGCTTCGATCAGGCCATGCACGGTCTGCCCCTGGGGGAACAGCCGGCGGCTGTTGTTGAAGCCACGCAGCAGGCGCTGACGCTCGGTTTCACCGACCAACGCCACCTCGGCCAGCACCTGCTGGTCGTTGGCCACCATGGCTTGCAACAGCGTCTCGAAGTAGCCGGCCATGCGCCGCACCCGCGCCTCGTCGAACAACGCCGTGGCGTATTCCAGGCTGCCGGCCAGCGCCTCGCCTTGCTCGCCCAGGCTCAGCGACAGGTCGAACTTGGCCACCTGGTTGGTCTGGGCCACAGGCTCCAGGTGCAAGCCTGCCAGGTTCAGCGCGGCACCCGCGCCGGCCTGCCAGTTCAGGGTGGTCTGGAACAGCGGGGTATGGGCCAGGCTGCGCGCCGGGCGTACGATCTCCACCACTTGCTCGAACGGCAGGTCCTGGTGGGCCTGGGCCTGCAACAGGCGGTCCTTGACCTGGGCCAGCAAGGCCTCGGTGCTGGCGGCCTGGGCATCGACGCGTACCGCCAGGGTATTGACGAACAGCCCCACCAACGGTTCCAGTTCGGCGCTGCCGCGTCCGGCCACCGGGCAACCGACCACCACCTGCGACTGCCCGGCCAGGCGCGCCAGGGTGGCGGCCCAGGCGCCGAGCAGCACCATGTACAGCGTCACCTGGTGCCGCTGGGCCAAGGCGCGCAGACCTGCGCCCAAGCGTTCGTCCAGGCGCAGCGCCAGGCTGGCGCCGCTGAAGTCCTGGCGCGCCGGGCGTGGCCGGTCGCTGGGCAGGCTCAGCAGGGTCGGCGCGCCGTCGAGGGCGTCACGCCAGTAGTCGGCCTGGCGCTGCAACTGCTCGCCGGCCAGCCAACGGCGTTGCCACACCGCGTAGTCGCCATACTGGATGGCCAACGCCGGCAGCGGGTCGTCATGGCCGCCGCGCATGGCCGGATACAACGCACCGAGCTCGCGGGTCAGCACGCCGAGGGACCAGCCATCGGCGGCGATATGGTGCACGCTAAGGACCAACACATGCTGCTGGGCACCCAACTGCAACAGGCTGGCACGTACTGGCGGGCCGGCAACCAGGTCGAACGGGGCCATGGCCTCGCCTTGCAACCAGGCGGCCAGTTCTTCAGACGCCAGGGTCTGCCGATGCAGCCAGCCCAGCTGTGGTGCCGCCAACACTTCGACCTCGGCGCTGTCACCGCTGGGCACGAAGCGGCTGCGCAGGGTTTCATGGCGCGCGACGATGCGCAGCAGCGCACGCTCCAGCGCGTCGACGTCAAGCTCGCCGCGCAAGCCCAGGGCCAGGGGCACGTTGTAGGCCTGGTTGCCGCCTTCGAGCTGGGCCAGGAACCACAGCCGCTGCTGGGCGAAAGACAACGGCAGCGCCGTCCCGCGCGCGACCGGCACGATCGCCGGCAGCGTGCTGCGCCCGGCCCCGGCCAGCACCTGGGCCACCGCCGCCAGCTCGGCATTGGCGAACAGCTCGGCCAGGGTCAACTCCACGCCCAGGCGCAGGCGCACCTGGGAGACCATGCGCATGGCCAGCAGCGAGTGCCCGCCCAGGGCAAAGAAATGATCGTGGCGCCCTACCCGCTCCACCTGCAGCAACTCCGCCCACAACCCGGCCAAGGCGATTTCCAGCTCGCCCTCGGGGGCCACGTAGGCCTGCTCGAACAGCGCCGAGCGTTCGGGGGCCGGCAGCGCGCGGCGGTCGAGCTTGCCGTTGGCTGTCAGTGGCAGCGCTTCGAGCACGACGAAGGCCAGCGGCACCATGTACTCCGGCAGGTGGGCCAGCAGTTGCGCGCGCAGTCGCTCGGGTTGCGGCGCCTCGATTCCCGCTTGCGGAGTGAAGTAGGCCACCAGCCGCGGTTGGCCGGGCTGGTCCTCACGGGCCAGCACCACCGCTTCGTTGATCCCCGGCAGGCTGGCGAGGCGGCTTTCGATCTCGCCCAGCTCGATACGCACGCCGCGGATCTTCACCTGGTCGTCATTGCGCCCCAGGTAGTCCAGGGTGCCGTCGGCCAGCCAGCGCACCAGGTCGCCGGTGCGATACATGCGCGCCCTCGGGCTGCCGGCGAACGGGTCATCCAGGAACCGTTCAGCGGTCAGCTGCGGGCGGTTCAGGTAGCCCCGGGCAACCCCGGCGCCGCCGACATACAGCTCTCCCGGCACGCCCAGGGCCACCGGTTGCAGGTTGGCATCGAGCACGTACAACCGGGCGTTGTCCACCGGTTTGCCGATATGCAGCGCGCCATCGGCCACGACCACGCCGGAGCTGGCCACCACGGTGGTTTCGGTCGGGCCGTAGTTGTTGACCACGGCAAAGGTCTGGGTGCGGTTGAACTGGCGCAGGCGGTCGCCGCCGATCAACAGGGTGCGCAGGGTCGGGTGGCCGAGCTGGTGGCTGAAGGCATATTCGGCCACCGGGGTCGGCAGGAAGCTCACGTCCAGTGGCTGTTCACGCCACCAGGCGAGCATGGCGTCAAGGTCTTCATGGCCTTCGCCGGGTGGCGCCAGGTGCAGCACCGCGCCGCTGGCCAGCGCCGGCCACACTTCCCAGGCCATGGCGTCGAAACCGAAGCCGGCCAGGCTCGAGGTGTGCCGGCCCAGGCACAGGTCGAAGGCGCGGCAATGCCAGTCGACCAGGTTGTTCAAGGTGCGGTGTTCGACCATCACCCCTTTCGGCTGGCCGGTGGAGCCGGAGGTGTAGATCACGTAGGCCAGGTGCTCGGCGTTCAGCCCGGCGACCTGCGGATCGTCCGCGCGGGCCGGCCAGTCGGGCTGGTCGAGGGTCAGCACCGGCACATCCAGCTGCCCCAGGCGCTGGCGCAAGCCATGCTGGGTCAACACCGCCACCGGGGCGCTGTCGCCCAGCAGGTAGCGCACGCGCTCATCGGGATGGGCCGGATCGACCGGCACATAACCAGCGCCGGCCTTGAGCACGGCCAGCAGGCCGACCAGGGTGTCCAGCCCGCGCCGGGCCAGCACCGCGACCCGGTCGTCGGGGCGTACGCCCAGGTCGATCAGGTGGTGGGCCAGGGCGTTGGCCCGACCGTTCAGCTCGGCGTAACTCAGTGCCTGGCCCTGGCAGGTGGCGGCGTTGGCCTGGGGATGGGCCTGGGCCAGGGCCTCGATGCGCGCATGCAGCGTGCCCGGAGTGATCGCGCCCCCCGGCGTCTGGTTGAATCCCTCGAGCAGTTCGTCGCGCTCGCTGCCTGGCAGCATGGGCAACGCCCGCACTTGCCCGGCGCTGCCCTGGGCCAAAGCTGCCAGCAGGCTGCGCAAGGTCTGTTCGAGGTAGGCGCAGACGCGCTGCGCCGGCACTTCGGGGCTGGCCAGC